>NZ_CP046052.1:2400000-2727500 GCF_004802635.2 Methylocystis heyeri | reverse complement strand
GTCGCTGGAAGCCGAAATGGCCCGTTTGCTCGGCAGGCCGGAGGCCTGACAAAGAAAAAAGCCGCCGCGTTTCAGGAACGCGGCGGCTTTTTTGAACGGGTTCTCCAGGCGCTCATGCGCCCGGGACCCGCGATCGGATCTATGCGGTTACGCGAGTTCAATTCGCGATTCGCTGTAAGGATCGCCGCACCGTCCAACCCTATGAGCTGAAGCGATTCTATCGGCCGGACGGCGCCGTCCGGCCGAAAAACGCATCAATCGTCCCGGTACACTTTTTCCCTGCGCTCATGCCGCTCCTGCGCTTCTATCGACAGCGTGGCTATGGGTCGGGCGTCGAGGCGCTTCAGCGAAATAGGCTCCCCGGTTTCCTCGCAATAGCCGTACACCCCCTCCTCGATTCGGGTCAGAGCCGCCTCGATCTTGGAGATCAGCTTGCGCTGGCGGTCGCGCGAACGCAGTTCAATGGAGCGATCCGTCTCCGAAGAGGCGCGATCCGCGAGATCGGGGTGGTTTTCGTTATCGCTTTGCAGAGCGGCCAGAGTCTCCCGGCTTTCCTGCAAAATTTCTTCCTTCCAGGCCAGCAGCTTGCGCTTGAAATACTCGCGTTGCCGCTCGTTCATAAAGGGCTCGTCTTCAGTAGGCTTGTAACTACTATCCAGTTCGACCGCCATTGCCGCGCATCCCCTGTTGGGCCATAGGCGCCGCCTATATACCCGCCGCGCGTAGACCTTACAATTCCCTTGAGACAGCGCGACTTGCACTACAGCAGGGCGCAGCGGCGGTTCGGGCGCGGGCCCATGATTTCATGGGGGTTTTTTCTTTCGGGAAAGCATGGGCGGCGGGTCAAACGCCGCTGGATCTGGAGGAAAAACAGAATTTTTCGACCAGCATCGGCGGCGCTGCGGCCGCGCCTTCGTCGCGGATGGCGCTCCAGGTCCGCTCGGACGGCCCCAGAGCTTCGATTCTGGCGAACAAATGCGCCAGGCTCTGGTTGAAGCGCATGTTGCGCGCGGGTCCGGCCAGTTTTCCGTTTTCGATGAGAAAATTGCCGTCGCGGGTCAGTCCGGTGAGCAGCAGGCCGCGCGGATCGAGCATGTTGGAATACCACAGCCGCGTGACGAGAACGCCCCGGCGGACCGACCCGATCATATCCGCGAGAGAAGCCTGGCCGCCTTCCATGCGGAAGCTGCGGGGATGCGGGACGGCTTCGTCTCCGACGCGCTGCGCATAGGCTCTGGCGCGATAAAGCGAGGTCAGAGCGCCGCGGTCGATCCACAGCCGCGGCCTGTGCGGGACGCCTTCCTGGCCGATCGGGCTTTCGGGCGCGAGCGCGTCGCCCGGGTCCGAGCGGATGGTCAGTTTTTCGTCGAAGAGCCGCTCGAACAGCCGGGTTCCTCCTCCTTTGCCGGAAAAGAAGCTGCGGCCTTCGTCCGCGGCGCGGGCGTTGAGCGACGAGACCAGCCAGTGCGCCAGTTCGGCGACAGCAGCAGGCTCGAAAACCACCGTATATTCGCCGGGCTCCAGATCGCGCGGCGGCGCGGCCTGAGCCGCCTTTTCGCAGGCGCGTCGCGCCACTTCCGCGGCATCGAAGCGTGAAACGAAGAACTGGTTGTCTCCGGCCCAGCCCGACCAGCCGTCGGCCTTGTCGCGAGCGGTCGCCGACATTTCCGCTTCGCTGACGCGGTCATAGGCGAACAATCCTTCGCTCGTGGCGAGAGCGTGGAATCTCCTTCCGGCGGCGGCGCAGCCGAATGTCTCCACCGATCTTCTTTCTCCCTCCTCGATGACGAGGCGAGCCCAATCGGCGAGATCGTTCAGCCGCAGCGCCGCCGTGCCCTCGTCATAGCGGGAGGCGGCCGAATAATTTTGCGGACCTAGAGGCGCGACGTAATCGGGGTCCTGGGGCAGGGATCGGGCTATCGCTTCCGATCGCGACAAGGCGGCGAGGAGTTCGCTCTCCTCCAGCGAAGAGACGCTGACCGAGCCGATCCTGCGGTCGACATGCGATGAAATACGGAACGAGACGCGCGCCAGGGCAGCGTTGGTGGTGGCCTCTCCCCGGGCAAAGCGCAAATTCTGCTCGGCGCCGCCCGAGATTTCGATTTCGCAGCCGTCGGCGCGGGAGTTGGACAACAGCCGCTCGCAAATCGCTCTGGCGTCTTCTCTCGAGAGAAACATCTTTCGCCTTCCGCTCCAGCTTGCCGGGCTGCGCGCCTTATTCCACGCCGCCTTTCGCGCCATGCGGCGCCGATAAAAATTCGCAATCTTTCGAGGCCGCTCCAGATATCCGCCCGTGATCCGCGCGCTCGGCGCTCGGCCGTCGAGTGATCGGAGGAATCCGGAACTTGCGATCCCTTCAGCGACGCAGCCGTCACGATTCCAGGCAGACGGGCGAGGGCGAAGCGTTCAGCGGACCACGACGCTCGAGTGATGGAGACTTAACATGATCGAGAGGCACTGGAACGCCGATCTTCTGGCGAAAGTGTTCGGCGGCATCTTCATCGTCGTAGGCATTCTCGGCTTCTTCGACAACCCTGTGGTGTCGTCGACAGGGCTGTTCCATGTGAACGACGCGCACAACTGGCTGCATATAGTGACGGGCCTGCTGTTTCTGGCGGGCGCCTATATGAGAACTCCGGTCATGACGATCAGAGCCATCGCGGTGCTTTATGTCGTCATCACGATCATCGGCTTCGCCTGGCGCGGCCCGATGCTTTTCGACGCCATTGCGATGAACATGGCCGACAACTGGTTGCATGCGGCCGTCGCCGCGATCCTGCTTCTGGTCGGATTCCTTGCTCCGGCGGAGGAGCGGCTCGGCCACGCGCGAATGTGATCGGGAAAACCAGGCGGAGCCGGTGGCTCCGCCTTTCCCCGGGGGCTTCGTCCCAGAAATTTCCAGGCGGACGTCTATGATTTCATTTCTCCCATGCGTCCCTGCGAATAGAGCTGCACGCCGAGCTGTTTGATCAGTTCCTTCTGGGTCTCGAGGAAATCTATGTGCCGCTCTTCGCTGGCCGCGATCTCCTCGAAAAGCTGCTCCGAGACCCGATCGTTGATCGAGAGGCAATAGGCGGCGGCCTCGAGGTAGAGCGCCCGCGCCTCCATCTCGGTCGCGAGGTCGGCGTCGATGATCTCCTCGACGGTCTGGCCGATGCGCAAGGCGTCCAGCTTCTGCATATTGGGGAAGCCTTCGAGAAACAGGATGCGCTTCACGAATTTGTCGGCGTGGACCATTTCCTCGATCGATTCCTCGCGCCATTTCTTCGCGAGTTCTTCGAAGCCCCAATTGTCGAAAATCCTGTAATGCAGCCAGTACTGGTTGACCGCGGTGAGCTCGCTTCTCAAGCCGCGATTGAGATATTCAATGACCTTTTCATCCCCGCGCATAATATCGTCCTTTCTGTCTATGACGTAAGCATTCGAGCCGCGAAAGCCGCGCTACCCTATCGTCTTGAGCCGGTTTCTGCTCGACCGATTCCATCCGGTCGAAAACGCTAAGCCGCCAATTCGTCGGCGCGGCAGCTGT
Source organism: Methylocystis heyeri (assembly GCF_004802635.2). NCBI lineage: Bacteria > Pseudomonadati > Pseudomonadota > Alphaproteobacteria > Hyphomicrobiales > Methylocystaceae > Methylocystis > Methylocystis heyeri. The sequence goes on along the minus strand of NZ_CP046052.1, from coordinate 2,723,971 downwards.
CGCAGGCGCCCTCGCCGGCGCATTCCCCCGCCGTCGCGCGATGTTGGTCTATCGTCGCCAGAATGTTGCGGATGCAGCGGCCGCATTTCGGCTCGCAGCCGAGCTGGCGGAACAGGGCGCCCGGGCTGCGCCGGGAGGGACTGTCGCCGAGCCGCTCGCGAATGTCTCGATCCGAGAGCACGTTGCAGGAACACAGGATCATGACGCTCCCTACTTTGGAAAGATTGTAAACAAGCTTGATTTTCAACATCTTACAGCATAATCTCGGACGGCGCTACTCCCTCGCTCCGATGTCGTCCGCAAAGCCCTGCGGAACGCCGCCCGGCGCCCTTTTAAAGAGTGGTCCAGAGTGCAAAATTAGAACACGATGGTTGGATCGCCAGATGTTTGAAGCGAGAGGGCCGGCGCCATGCTGAAAGTTCCCGACGGATCGAGGCAGCCGAGGCTGTCGATCGCCAGCGCGCTCTTCGAAACCTCGCTCGGCCTCGCATTGGCGGCCGGCGGGGACCAGGGCATATCGGCGATCTATCTCGCCGACGAGCCGGAACCGATGCTCCAGGCTTTGCAAATGCGTTTCTCTCCGCGCGAAATCACGCAAGGCGACGATCGCTTCCGCGGCTATGTCTGCGCTGTGGCGCGATTGATCGAGCAGCCGCAGTCGCCGCGAGAATTCCCCTTGGATATTGCAACGGGCACGCCGTTCCAGCGCCTTGTTTGGGATGCGCTCTGCGACATTCCCACGGGCGCGACCGCGAGCTACGCGGATGTCGCCCGCCGCATCGGCATGCCCAGAGCGGTGCGGGCCGTGGCTGCAGCCTGCGCGGCCAATAATATCGCGGTCGCCATTCCCTGCCATCGCGTGCTGCGCAGCGACGGCGCGATCTCGGGCTATTACTGGGGCGTGGAGCGCAAGCGCGAATTATTGAGGCGCGAGGGCGTCGCCGCGTAGAGCGTGTCGTTGCGCGGGGCAACCGACGAACGGAGCCTATGCGGCGATCATTCTTTGAGATTGGAAGGCGACGAAGGATCAGGCGTCAAAGGCGCGCTCCAAATCGACCATGCGCACCATCATTGCGCGCCGGGGATCGAAGGGCAGGTCTTGAAAGCCCCGGAGGGCATAAAAGGCGCGCACGCCTTCGTCGAGGGGATGCGTAATGACGCCAACGCTTCCGATGACTTGCGACGCGCTCATCGCTGTTTTGAGCGCGAACAGAAGCAGCGAGGCGGCATGGCCTTGCTCTTGGAAATCTTTGTCGACGGAAAGTTGACCGAGCAGCGTCGCGGGCAAGGGATCGGGACGGTTGCGCTGCTGCGGCTTGGGAAGGAAGGCGCGCTCGATTTGCGCGGCGCTAAGGGTGACAAAGCCGACGATCCTTCCCGAGTTCGCCTCCGTCATTACGTTGACCCGCGACGCGCCGCCGATCTGATTGGCCCAGGCGTGGCGACGGAACCAAGTGTTGAGCGAGTCTCGCCCGCAGTCGAATAATTCGCGGTTGTCGCTCGCGGCGAGCGGACGCGGCGGGCTGACCGCCACGCCCTATTGCTCCCATGTGGGGCGGCGGCGCGCCAGTGCGGCGAGCGCCGGGATCGTCTCGGCCGGGCGATTGATCCAGGCCTCGAAGGCTTCCCAATCCTTCGCCGGAATGGTGACGATCGGGCGGTTGAGCACTTCGGCCTCGGCCGACTCCAAAGCCTTGCGGCGCACGAATTCGCTCAGCGTCGTGTGGGCCTGTTCGGCGGCGGCCTCCAGGATCGCGCGCTCGTCGGGATTGACCCGGACGCTCAGGATCGAGGTGGATTGTGGAGTGTTCGCCATGCGTATGACATTAGCATACGCAAGGATGCTGTCAAAACGGTTTGTACAGCCTTTCACCCATCACGCGGCCGGCGTCATGCGCAATCGCCGCAGGGCGTCTGGAGCGCGTTCGGTTTAAACACAGTCGAACGCGCTCCAAATCTCATTGACGGAGCATGTTCCTTTCCAAAAACCGCTTCGCACTTTTTGGGAACATGCTCTACCGCCGCGTCTGCTTTGAAAGAACACGCTCCCCGAGCCGGACCAGCGCCTCTTTCAACGCCCCGTCGCCGAACCCTTCGGCTATTTCCGACGCCCGCTCTCGCGCCAGCGGATCCGGCGGCGGCGGTTCGCGACGCTTTTGGATCGCGCGCTGCAAGGGCTCCTGCTTGAAGGCGATGCGCCCGACGCAGCGCCAGCCCAGAAAGGTGTTCACGCGTTCCATGATCGCGGCGCCGGAATGCTGAATGTCGAGCCCGAAGCCCGGTTCGACCCGCAGCACCAGCGTCGCCGCGCCGGCTTCGCCTCGGCTGCGCTCGGCGCCGTCTCCAGGAGTCTTTGCGCCGCGAGCCTCCACGCCGCGGGCATCTCCCGCGCGCGACTTGCCGCGCGGGCGCGGCGGCCAGTTGAGCCGGATCGGCTGGCACAGGGCGCCGACGCGCGTTCCGACGATGGCGTCCCATCTCGTCAGCAGCGCGGTCTCGCTGAAGCCCTGCTTGGCGATCAGCGGATCGAGCGTGCGGTTGACGAGTTCGCCCAGCGGCTTCGAGGCCAGGCGCCGGGCGCGGGGCGGGGCGGTCGGGGGAAGGCTGGCGTTCCGCACTTTCGATTCTCTCTCGCGCGCTGGCGGAAAATAGCCGTTTCCATGATAAGAAACGCAAGCCCGCTATGCTTGGCGCGCTTTCCGATCCGACGGAAACGTCCGATCGACAAGAAATCGCGCCCATTCAAAAATTTGGAGCGAATTCTCATCGAAAAAGTCCGTCAGCTTTTTCGGAATTCGCTCCAGGATCAGGGAGCCCGCCATCCAGACTTCCGCCTCTCCTTTGGCTCCCGCCGATCGGCTTTCCGGAGCAGTCGCAGAAATAGAGCTGGGCGGCAAGCTCCTCGCATGGTGGGACGTCAGCCGGCGGGAATTGCCCTGGCGCGCGCTCGCCGGCCGCGCGCCCGACCCTTACGCGGTCTGGCTGTCGGAAATCATGCTCCAGCAGACCACGGTTGCGAGCGTCACGGGCTATTTCGGCAAATTCATGTCGCGCTGGCCCAATGTCGAGGCCCTGGCCCGCGCCCCGCTCGAAGACGTGCTCGCCGCTTGGGCCGGGCTCGGTTATTACGCCCGCGCACGCAACCTCCACGCCTGCGCCGGGGAGGTGGTTCGCCGCCATGGCGGGCGCTTTCCGCAAGAGCCGGAGGCGCTGCTGGGCTTGCCCGGCGTCGGGCCCTATACGGCCGCCGCCATAGCCGCCATTGCCTTCAACCGTCCTTGCGTGGCTCAGGACGGCAATGTCGAGCGGGTGGTTTCGCGGCTGTTCGCCGTCGAGGAGCCGCTCCCGGCGGCCAAGGGGCGCATCAAGGCCCATACCGAGAGCTTCCTTTCGCGCCAGCGGCCCGGCGATTTCGCCCAGGCGCTGATGGATCTCGGCGCCACCGTCTGCACTCCTCGCAGCCCGGATTGTTCGCGCTGCCCGCTGGCGGGGAATTGCCGGGCGCGGGCCGACGGCGCGCAAACGCGCTTTCCGGTCAAGGGCGAAAAGCCGGCGCGGCCTCACCGGCGCGGGGCGGCTTTCGTGCTGCTGCGGGGCGGAGAGGCATTGCTGCGGCGGCGGCCGGCCAAGGGACTGCTCGGCGGTATGAGCGAATTTCCGTCGACGCCCCTTTCCGCGGATTTTGGCCTCGCCGAGGCGATGGGTTACGCTCCCGCGGAAATCCGGTGGCGGCGACTCGAAGGACATGTGCGCCATGTGTTCACGCATTTTTCGCTGGAGCTGGCCGTGTTCCTGTCGCGCGAGGCGCCCGACCGGAATTTCGACGCTTGCGACGGCTATCGCTGGGCCGACGTGGCGCGCTTGCGCGAGGAAGGCTTGTCGAGCCTGATGCGAAAAGTCGCCGTTCACGCTGAACTGGCGGGCAAATAGTTTCCTTTTGGCGATTGGGGAGAAAAATGGCGCGTCGTGGCGTTGGAGTCGAAGTCGAAATCACCGAAGGGGCCATACGCGTTCGCAGCGCAGGCCGCGTGCTGACCATAGCCAACGCCCCGCCGCCGCCCGATGTCGAGGAGGACATCGACTTCTACGTCCTGCTCGATGAAATCGCGCATTGGGACGCCCCGGACGACGACCAGGAGATCGAGGTCGCCGAACTGCAGAAAATCCTGGAGGCGATCGAGCGTCAGGTGGAGAAACACGGCCTCAACATCGTGTTCGAATAAGCGGCGCAATCCAAAAGCGCTTTGTTAACGCGTGCGCGCTTCATTGCCCCCACGGCGTCGGGCCGGCGGGGGGGTGCGCATGGCGAACGAGTCTTTAACGGCAGTCATCTGCGCCGATCACGGCTCCGTCACCGGCGGGCAGGCCAAGGTCGCGATCGACAGCGCGCTCGGCCTGAAACAGGCCGGGGTCAGGGTAATTTTCTTCACCGCCGCGGCCCCCGTCGACGCGCGCCTGACGGAAGCCGGGATAGAAGTCGTCTGCCTCGGCCAGACCGATCTGCTGGGCGCTTCCTCGCGTCTCGCGGGCATGGCGCAGGGCACATGGAATCGTCTCGCCGCCAGCAGGCTCGCGGAAACTCTGGCCGCAGCGCCGAGGGGCCGGACCGTCGTCCATGTGCATGGCTGGGCGCGGGCGCTCTCGCCCTCGATCGCGCGGCCCATCGCGGCCAGCGGCCTTCCCGCCGTCTATACGGTTCACGAATATTTTCTGTTCTGCCCCAACGGCGGCTTCTACAATTACCAGAACAACCACATCTGCGGCCTTGCTCCATTGTCGCCGGCCTGCGTCGCGACCCATTGCGACCAGATTTCCTATGCCCGCAAGCTCTGGCGCAGCGCGCGGCTGGAATTGGCGCGGCGCTACGCCGGCCTGCCGCAGGTCTTCTCCGATTACATCTGCCTTTCCGCCTTCCAGCACGCCCTGGTCGCGCCCTATCTCCCGCGTGGCGCGCAGGTGAGCCTTATTTCCAACCCGATCGACGTTCCCGACCTCGGGCCGAGAACCGCCCCCGACGACGGCGCGTTTCTGTTCGTCGGGCGCCTGTCGCCCGAAAAAGGCGTGTTTCTGTTCGCCGAGGCCGCGGCCCGGCTGGGCGTTGCGGCCAATTTCATCGGCGACGGCCCGCTCGCCGGCGAATTGCGGTCGCGTTTTCCCGGCGCCTGCCTGCTCGGCTGGAAAAACAGCGAGGAGGTGAGGGCTGCGATGCGCCGGGCGCGGGCGCTGGCGTTCCCCTCGCTCTGGTACGAGGGCCAGCCTCTCACTGTGCTGGAGGCCAAGGCGCTCGGCCTGCCGGCCATAGTGGCGGACCGATGCGCCGGTCGAGAGGAAATCGAAAACGGAGTCGAGGGGCTGTGGTTCTCCTCCGGCGACGCCGCCTCCCTCGCCGAGGCGATGGGGCGCTTGCAGGATCGCGACCTCGCCGGGCGGATGTCGCGCGCCGCCTATGAAAACTATTGGCGGTCGCCTTCGACCCCGCAGCGCCATGTCGAGGCGCTGATCGGGCTGTATCGGGAGATGCTTTCCGTTCCGAGGCGCGAGAAAAACATCTAAAGAGAACACCGCTTGCGCCCGAAGCCTTCGCGGTCTATAGAACGATTCATTCCCGCTCCCTTCGTCTAGCGGTCTAGGACGTCGCCCTCTCACGGCGAAAACAGGGGTTCGAGTCCCCTAGGGAGCGCCAGGAATTTTAGAGTCAGCGTCAGCCACGCCCTCGATGGTCGCGACTAGGCATTTTCCAACGAAAAAGGCCTTTGATCAACCGGGTTTGTTTCCCGGGGTAGCCCCGTCGACGTTTCTCCAATACCGAGGGGCCCTCTCAGTGAACAACGTGCCGCAATACGGCCGTTTAATCCTCTCGCGCAAAAGTCGACGGGATTTCGGTCCGCGACGCTTGTCGGCTTCCTAAACTTGTGAAAAGTCAGATTTCGGCTGACAAGCGGGACTCTCCTAATCAAGATACGGAGTTTCGACTGCCTGGAATAGACGAGATTTGCTCATGCGCTTAACGCGAATTTGTTTCAGCATTGGGTTTGCCTTGGCCACTCCAGGATGGTCGAGCGCTCAAAGCGTCGGTGGCGTAGGAGCGCCACGCGCCCTGAAAGAACGTCCTTTTTACGCTGGCGCAGTTGATGCCGAGCAACGGCCAGAGTGGAACACGGCGTCGTGGGATTTGCAGCGTTGGGAGGGATTGCTCGAAAGGCGCAAACTCGACCATAAGATCCTGAGCCCAATCCTCCAGGCCTCGACGCTCCCTCCTGCGCCGCGGCTAAAGGTTTTGGCGCCGCTCCCAAACGTTTCGACGCTCCCCGCACCGCTACCGAAGGCTTCGGCGCCGCCCACGCCGCCGCCCGCTAAAACCACGCGGTCGCCTTCTACGCATCCCGCAATAATTCCGCCGATTCTCAAAACCACACCGCAATTCTCGCTCCCTGAAGTTCAAGTCCCCGTTCAAAAAGCGCTACAGCCAAGCGAAACGAGCAGATTGTGGATTGCGGCGTTTATTGTTTCCGCGCTCGCGATAGGGATTTGGCGTCGCTTTCGCGCGGCGCGGCAGCGGGTGTTGCGAGGCTCGTTGCCAGATGCGAGCAGCGCGCCATTGCAGAGTGCTGGAGCGCATAATCCTATTCGATCCTCGACGCGGGTTCCTCCTCAGGCAATAGGCAGGCCGCCAGAGAGGGAAAATGACGAGCTGTTGGAGCGGCGCCTGGACACCTATGAGGTGGCTCTTAAGGCGCTCACTGGCGGAGCCCTTTTCCATTCCTCTGAAGCAAATTCAGAAAAAATAGCGATCGAGAAAATTGAAGAGGATACAAAATCTAAAATATCTGTTGGCGGTGAAGATTGCTCCAGCAAAATCAATTCTGCTGAGAAACGAGGGGAATGGATTCCGTCAGGACAGTCCGTAAGTATCCAAAATCGGATCATCGAAGGTGGTTTATTTTACTATGGCGGAGTTTTACCTCGTCTAGGTGGAGGCGGTAATGAAAACTGCCTCATCAACCCAGACCTAAAAATTGAAGAACAGGGAGACGGCGCTACGCATTTAGACTATTGGCCGGACTATGCGCGGCTCTCACCAGCATCAAGAAAGGCATATCTGGACTGGCTCAGTGGGTCTCGTGATTATCAAAAAACAGACATTTGTTGCATATTTTTATATTTCTATGGGCTAGAGCGGAGATTGTTTTTAGATAATACGACATCTGGAGAAGTTGTTATCATTTTGAATGAAGTAAATAGACTTATCAATGTTTATAGACAGAACCAGTCTTTCCATAGATACGCTGCCGCATTATTGGAAGCAATGGATATCCGCTCGGGAGAAGCAAGCCTGGACCTGTCGATTGGCACCCTTTCCGATCTCGATAAGTTATCGAACTTCGGAGAAATACCGCTGGCGTTGCGCGTTGCTCTCGGTAGGAGGGCGCGCGACGGTCAAACCGTCGAACCTGACCTTCTGCTCGCATTTGTCCTGGCGCATCCGGAAACGCGCGTAAGGGCGCCAGCAAGGAAAGCGCTCCCGGAACTGCGTTTGTTGTTCGATGCCGCCGCTCGGCGGGCTTTCCCGAACGGAGCGCGATTCTCCCGCGCTGGGAGAGCGCGCCGCCTCGAACTGAATTACAGGGCGGCCAGCGGCTCGTTTGAAGCGCCGATTCTGTCAAAGGAACAGGGGCTTCCCGATGTCTGCGGCCTTGCCGAGCCCCTCACGACGGCCCGACGGTTGCTCGACGCATGCACTGATCAGCTCGATGCTTTCTCGCGTGAAATCGGGCGTTCGAAAGGACTGAAGCCGACGTTGGCTGCCGTGGCCAGGCTTCCTGCCGAAATAAGGTTTGAAGCCGCGCAAGCGCTTTCCTCCTCGCCGCTGGCGCGTCTCGCAGAGCTTGTCGAGAAAAGGGCTCCCGTCGATCCGAGGACCTTCGCAGAATGCCTCGATCTGCCCGAACCCGCTCGCGCGGATAGCGGACAGATTCGGGAATGGGCGCGGATTCTTGCGGCTTTCGGCTATGGAATAACTGCCGATCCGCAGTTTGCATTACGCCGCCGCAGGGAATGCGCAGCATTCGTCGTGTTCTTGCTCGATAAGCCCTTTGATGTTCTGGAACCGCCAACGGAAGCATTCCGGTCTACCCAGGCGGCCGTCGCGTTGGGGGTCGCCACTGCGCTTGCTGACGGTGATCTCGATGCGCGGGAGCGTGACATGCTATACAATTTCATTGACGCTGCCTCCGGACTCCGTGATGACGAAGGGTGTAGATTGCGAGCAGAAATAATAATGCAAACCGCTGATCCGTTTACTCTCAGTGAATTACGCTCTCGATTGAAGCAAACTACTTCTCGAACACGCTCCAAAATGGCGGATTACGTCATCAAGGTCGCCGCTGCCGATGGTAAGCTTGAACCGAGTGAAGTGACGTTTATCGAGAAGATGTTTCGGCTGCTTGATTTAGATGTGTCTGATCTTTACAGCCGCCTCAATACGACGATCACTGTATCGGATCGTTCCAAGACGACGAGTAGCCAGGAAAAACGGGAACTGCCGAGCAGCACCCCACTTGCCGCTTCGCCGGGAAGCCTTGACTCCGCGCGCCTTGCATCCATTCGCGCCGAAACCGCCGGCGCCGCTTCTTTGTTGGCTGCAATTTTTGCAGATGAAGACCCTGAGGCTTTGGTCGTCTCCCCAGACGCGGTTAGCCCCATCGTGAGCGACAGCGGACTCGACCCGCGCCATCATTCGCTTCTGCTCCAGTTGAAGGATCGAGAAGAATGGCCTCGTCGAGATTTCGAGAAAATGGCTCGCTCTGTCGATCTCATGCCGGGGGCCGTGCTTGAAACGCTCAACGAATGGGCGCTAGACCGCCATGACGAGATCCTATTGGAAGGTGACGACCCCATCGCCGTCAATCTGCACATTCTCTCAACTGAGGCGCAACAGGTTTCCGCATGAATACCGCTCCAACCATAAAACCGCGAGATCGTGACACTATTCTCAGCGCTCTCCGCGCCGGCGTCGTTCCTCGTATCGGCCTGCAGCATATTCAGGTCGGCCGACAGCGTGAACTCGAAGCATTAATCCAGGATGTTGACCGGATTGCCCAAGGAGGAGCAAGCCTTCGCTTCGTGATCGGCGACTATGGGGCGGGCAAGACTTTTTTTCTATTTCTGATCCGGCAGATCGCCCTTCAGCGCAAGCTCGTCGTGGTCCAAGCCGATTTGAGCCCAGACCGGCGTATCCACGCCACCGGAGGTCAAGCGCGAAACCTTTATGCGGAACTCGCCAAGAGCCTGTCGACCCGCACGTCTCCCGACGGCGGCGCGTTGAAGAACATCTTGGAGAGCTTCGTCCAGAAGACTAGCGAACGCGCCAAGGCAGACGGGACCGCGATCGAGACGGCGATTCACGCCGCGCTCGAAGATATCCGGGAAATGGTATGCGGCTATGATTTCGCAACGGTTGTGGCGGCCTATGCGCGTGGTTACGAAAACGGCGATGATGCGATTCAGAACGCGGCTCTGCGTTGGCTCAGAGGAGAATATTCAACGAAGACCGAGGCCCGGGGCGATCTCGGCGTTCGCACCATCATCGGCGATGACGGGTTATACGACGGGCTCAAACTGCTGGCCCGGTTCGCCCGTATTGCTGGCTTCGGAGGTCTGCTCGTATGTCTCGACGAACTCGTAAACATCTACAAATTGCAAAGTTCCAGGGCTCGCCAGCAAAATTACGAACAAATACTCCGAATTCTAAATGACGTCCTGCAGGGAATGACGGAGGGGATCGGATTTGCGCTCAGCGGCACTCCCGAATTTCTGTTCGACACACGTCGAGGCGTCTTCTCTTACGATGCGCTCCAATCCCGGCTTGCGGGCAATAGTTTTGCCGTCAACGGCCTTGCTGATTTCTCCGGGCCTGTGATCCGGCTGAATAATCTAACCCCAGAAGAGCTGTATCACCTGGTCGAACGTCTGCGCCATGTCCAGGCCGGAGGCGTCAAAGAACGCTATCTCATTCCCGACGAGGCGCTGGTGGCCTTCATGGAACATTGCGGCAAGCGCATTGGAGACGCCTATTTCCGGACGCCACGAAATACCGTGAAAGCATTTCTCGATCTTTTAGCTGTGCTGCAACAGAATCCAGGTTCCGATTGGCAGCCGCTCCTCGGTGCCGTCGAGGTTGCCGCCGACGCGGGCGCAACAGGCGATCTCATGACCGATGTTGGGGAGGATGATCCCGACGACGAGCTTGTGGGACTCGATCTCGGGGGGTGATGAAACCATGCAGGCCGTCGAACTTCTCGCTGAGCCGATTCGTCGATGGATGTTCGATCAGAACTGGTCGCATTTGCGAGAGGTGCAGGAAAAGGCGATCCCAAAAATTCTGGCAGGTGGAGATGTCGTCATTTCCGCGCGCACAGCAGCCGGAAAGACAGAAGCCGCGATGCTGCCGCTCCTGACACGACTGCTTGCCCGTCGTGCAGAGGCTGTCGATGGATTCGGAGTCGTATATGTGAGCCCGCTCAAAGCTCTGATCAACGACCAATACCGCCGGCTCGAAAGCCTTTGTAGGACATGCGAAGTAGCAGTTCATCGCTGGCACGGAGACGTATCGGCCGGCGACAAGAAGCGTGCACGCGATCGACCGTCAGGGATTCTGCTGATCACTCCTGAATCACTCGAAGCGACTCTCGTGCGGCGCGGACACGAAGTCGTTCCGTTGTTCGGTCTGGTCGAGGCGTTTATCATTGACGAATTGCACGCCTTCATCGGAACAGAACGCGGCATCCAGCTTCAATCGATACTTTCCCGTTTGGAAATCGCGACGGGAAAGCAAAGGATCGATCGCGTGGGTCTTTCGGCGACGCTCGGCGACATGCGCTTGGCGGCTGCGGCTTTGCGCCCCGGCGAAGCTTCGTCGGTCGAGATCGTGGAAGGCCGGGACGCAGGCTCCGCGCTCAAAGTGCAAATCCGAGGGTACGAGATTCCCCAGCAGGAAGCGCAAACAGCTTTATTCGTTGGCTCGAATGCCGCTGATGATGTCGAGGAAACGCCGTCCTTGGCGCCGAAACCCGTCGTCGACGATTTGCTTCGCCTGTTACGCGGACGCGTGAACCTGCTGTTCGCGGGTTCTCGAGCGAATGTGGAAATCTACGCGGACGCATTGCGCGCCGAAAGTGAGCGACTGGGCTTCCCGAACGAGTTCTTTCCTCATCACGGCAGCCTGTCGAAGCCGGAGCGGGAAGCAGTCGAGACACGGTTGCGCGATGATCCGCGCCCGACGACTGCCGTTGCAACCACGACGCTTGAACTCGGCATCGACATCGGCGACGTTGAGACTGTCGCCCAAATCGGTCCCGGAACTTCCGTTGCTTCACTACGCCAAAGGCTTGGAAGATCGGGCCGGCGCCCCGGAAAGCCAGCGATACTCAGAATTTTTGTCCTGGAGGATGAGGCGCCGCGAGGCGGCCATCCCCTAGACCGTTTGCGGCTCGGCTTGATTCAGTCGATAGCCATGATCGAGGCGTTACGCACAGGCTGGTGCGAACCGCCCGCGCCGCAGGGGCTGCACCTTTCTACGCTGATTCATCAAATTCTCGCGCTTATCCTGCAAACAGGCGGTATCTCAGCATCTGCGACGTATCGGCTACTGTGTGAGCGCGGTGCATTCCGCACGGTCGACAAGGCCCTGTTTGCAGATCTCTTACGAGCCTTGGCGGCGCCGGAACGTCGCCTAATCGAGCAGTCGCCCGATAAATTACTAATGATTGGCGCGGGCGGCGAGCGCCTCACCGAGTCACATGAATTTTATACGGTCTTTGTCACAGAGCAGGATTTCCGTGTAGTGCACGATGGTCGAAGCCTTGGGGTCTATCCAGCGAGTTCTCCGCTCACTCCTGGTCAGTCGCTCATCTTTGGCGGGCGCCGATGGCGGATTCTCGAAATCGACGTCCCCGCAAAAGTGATCTTGGTTAAACCCAATCCCTCTGGGCGGCCTCCGAAATTCGGTAGCGAATGGACGGGACTTCACGATCACATCGTTTCACTCATGTACGAGCTTCTGCTTTCCGACAAGGTGCCGCATTATCTCGACGCGGAAGCGAAACGCCTGCTTTCAGAAGCTCGCGATGCGGCGCGCGAGTTCTCGCTTGATACTCGATCGATAGTCCAGGTCGGCGAAGGTTCGTTACTCTTGCCTTGGGTCGGCACGAAGAAATTGTGTTCTCTCGCGCTCGCACTGAACGCGCGTGAGGTGGATGCCTCTACACTTGGTCACGCGATCGAATTGCCAAAAATCAATGTCGACGCTGCGCGGGTTCTGCTCGAGCGAGCCGCACAAGAAGACGCGCCTGCCGCACGCGTCCTTGCCGCACGCGTCGCAAAGCCCGCCCGCGCGAAGTTCGATGCCTATCTTCCTCCTGACCTGATGCAGCTCGTAACGGTAGTCGAGCGGCTCGATATCCCTTCGATCCCGATTACTGCTTCGGCGTTAGTCTCAAAGCGGCCATCTTCTCGGTTGATTACGTAGCACTTGCTTTCAAGCGGCTCTCAAGGTTTTCGATCAGGCCTATTTGAAGATGCTCGAAGAGACGCTTTGGAGATCAAAGTCCCTTTACCCCTTAGAGTCGCATGATCTCGTCCTCTCGACGCGATCAGCGGCGCCTCCCCGATGCGCTTCCAATACGATCCGCATGGGCGGCTCTTATCGTCGCGAAAGAGTGATCGCCGCTCTGAATGGGCCATCTGCGGCAAGCTATCTAATGGTGGTGTCCCCCACCGCCCCCGCCGCCGCCCGCGGCGTCGCCATAGCTCGGCGCTGCTTGCGGATCATTGGAATAGCCGACAATTTTTCTGCTTCCGGCGTTTGGGGCCGTCTGCGCGGCCGCGTTTGGATCGATCGCCGCCTTGGGCGAGTTGCATCCAACCAGCGCTGCTGCTCCGAAGAGTGCGACAATGAGGGAGATTGGTTTCATTGAATGTCCTTGGTCGATTGCGGCCGAGATCGGTTTGCCGTGAGGCGTGGCCGTTCAGAAAGTGACAGAAGACGTGAGGCCAAACAGGCGCGGGCCTTGCGTAGAGATGCCGACCGTCGTGGGCGCGGAGCTCGAGCCGGGAGACCATGAGGTCCAGGGTCTGTTGTTGAACAGATTCTTTGCCCACAGCGTGATCTGGAAACGTCGATCGTCGGTATGAAGCCCAAAGCCCGCGTCGAACATGACATAGGCCGGCTGCCAATATTGAATGAGCGAATAGGGGTTCGTGTATTGCTGCTTATTGAACCAGCTCGCATTGGTATAATGAAAGAAGGTGTAACTCTGCCCGCCGAGCCAGCCGCCCAAGGCTGCGAGCGCGCGCCCGACCGGCACATGGTAGGCGTAGCCGCCGTTGATCTGCCACCAGGGCAGGCCGGTGATGCGGGTGTTGCTGAGGGAGATTGTCGCGGCCGTGGCGGGAACGCCGGTGAAGGTCCAATCCGTTGGAGCGGGCGCGTCGGGATAGTTCACGTAGCGGGCTTCGGTGTAGGCGCCGTTCAGATTGAAGGTGAGATGCTCGATCGGCGACCACTGCTGCACGAATTCGATGCCGCGCAATCTCACATGCGGCGCATTGCCGAGATAAGACTGGGTGATGAGCAGCGGCGAGGTTTGAAGGGTCTTGGTCTGGCTGATCTGGAAATTATAGAGGTCGTTCCAATAAAGGTTGACGTTGGAAATCAGCTTGCCGTCGAACCAGTTGGTCTTGACGCCGAGCTCGTAATCCCATGATTTCTCGGACCCATCGAAGGGCTGGGAGAATGGCGCCACGCTGAACTGGCTGGTTGTTTTGTTGTAGCTGTAAACGCCGAGGGATTGCGTGTTCACGGACGGCGGCTTGTCGCCATGGCCGAGCAGAGCATAGAGCAGGATGTTTTCGTTGAGCTGGTATTTGGGATTCAAGATGCCCACCAGGCCGTTGTGGTAGCTGGTGAAGCCGCCCGAATCCGAGGGGAAATACCCGCCCGATCTCGCGAGCGCGTAATTCTGCGCGTTGGGCGTGATCGGCAGTCCATAGAGCCAGCCCGCGGCGAATTTGCTCGCGCTGTAGCGCACTTCGTAGCTGTCGCGTAGACCGAAGGTGATTTCCGCCTGTTCGGTCGCGTGCCAGGTGGCTTGTCCATAGGCGGCGGCCTGGAAGTCTCCGGCCTTGTTGAGCCACCAGGGGGTCAGGCCGGGAAGCGCGCCCTGATAACCGAGCCATGCAGCCGAATTATAGCCGAAATCCCAATGGTGCATCCGATCTTCGAGCGCCTCGTAAAAAGTGAAGAGGCCGGTCGTCCATTCGATCGGCTGATCTTTCGGGGAGGACAGCCTGAATTCCTGGGAGGTCTGCAACGCATAGGTGTCCATGCCGCCTGAGCCGAAGCCGAGCTGCAGCAGCTGGTTGTCGGAAAAGCCGTTGTTGCGCCAGGCGCCATAGCCGACGGCTGAGATCGACTTAAACGTATTTTCTCCGGCCTGCTTGTTGAAGGTGTTGGTCAGCATGAACACATTGGCGGGATCGCGCCCGTTGCGCGCGATGAAAGGCGTATTGGGGTCGGTCGTGAGCACAGGCCAGTTGAGCTTGTTCCGCATATTTTGGAAGAATGAGGTGGGGAAAGTGAAATTGGCGTATTCGAGGCTGGTGTCGCCGATGGTTCCGGTAAGATAGTCGTTGTGTTCGTTCGAGCCGTTGTAGTTGAAGCTCAGCCGGTCGCTCCAGTCGTCGCCGACGCCGAGAAGCTGGGCGTGAATCCCCGCGCGTGCGGTGTCCTGATAGGTGGAGCCGCTGTAACCGTCGCGAATCCAGCCATCGGCGTAGTCGAGATAGGCGGCGACGCGATAGGCGAGAGCGTCGTTGATCACCGTGCCGGTGGAATTGACCGTGTCTCGCGTGCGGTTGTAGTTGCCATAGCTCACGCTGATGGTCGTTTTGTCCTCGAACGACGGCAGCTGCGTGTGAAAAATGAGCGAACCCACATTGGTGTTCTTGTTTCCCGCCGTGCCGGTCGGCCCATAGAGCACTTCGACCGAACTCATGTCGACGAGATCGCCCCATTGCCAGCCGGCGAAGCTCCAATAGACGTCGTCCACGATGTAGCCCGTGTCCGAGGCCGATCCCGAGCCCCCGGACCCTGACGCCACGCCGACGCCGCGAATCGCCATGCGCGACTGACGCGGGGTGGAGATCAGCGGGCGGTAGCCCGCGACATAGTGGGAAACGTCCGTCAGATTGTCGATCTGTTGATCATTGATCGTGGTGTTTGTGATCACATTACCGGAGCGCGACGTCTTGGTGAGGACTTCGTCCTTCAGTTTCTCGCCCGGTCCGCCGCCATGCGAATGCCCCATGGTGACGTCGACATCGGCGACATTCGCAGAGGCTGGGCCTCCCTGATCCTGAGCGGCGTCGTGTTTTCCTTCCGCTTGGGCCGCCCCGTCATGCGAATGGCCTTCATGCGTGGATTGCGCGCCGGCGGGCGTGCACGGGAACCCTAAGGCGATGCCGCAGGCGAGCGCGGCGAAAGAGACTTTGGAGAGCTTTCGGCTTTTTATTGATTGCCGCCGGTTCATCGCTGGTTCCTTGATGGGGCTAGGGAAGATATTTAATCATATAATAGTACTAGAGTTATAACGTCAATCCGCAAGTGACGTCTTCTCGCGCGAAGGCGCAAAATCGCTAAAAAAACGATATATTTTAGATAGTTGACCGCCATTTTGGGGTGAGTCTCGGGGTTGATTCTGGTAGCTTGACTCTAGTACCATACTAGATATATAGATAAATAGCTCATTGGGCGCGCTCGGCGCCCCTTCGGGCATGTTCCGAAGTCCTCTCGATCAAAGCGGCGAAGCGCGCGTCGCGACGCGATCCAAAAAGGCGCCAGGTCAAGGAGCGCTGTTTAGACGCCCTGCCAGGCCTGCCGCGGCGCGCGCGATTATGACAATTGGAGCCTGAACCTATGAAACGATTCTCAAAAACAAAGCTCCTGGCTTTGTTCCTGAGCGCATCGACTTCGGCGATTGCAGTGGCGGCGGACACGAAAACTCTCGACGCGCCCCCATCCCAGGCCTCCGCAGCGCGTGCGCCTCATTGGGCCTATCAGCCCATTCGCAGCGACGCGGTTCCGCAGATCGCCGACCAGCGCTGGGTGCGCACTCCGATCGACGCTTTCGTTCTCTCGAAGATCGAAGCGGCAAAATTGAACGCTTCCCCCGACGCCGATCGCGCGACCTTCATCCGAAGGGCTACGCTCGATGTCCTCGGGCTAATTCCCCAGCCGGAAGAAGTCGCGGCGTTTGTGAACGACACGTCGCCGGATGCATATGAAAAGCTTGTCGACCGCTTGCTTGCTTCGCCGCAATATGGCGAGCGCCAAGCGCGTCGTTGGCTCGATCTCGCGCGCTATGCGGACAGCGTCGGATTCCAAAACGACGTCACCCGCCCCAATTTTTTTCGCTATCGCGATTATGTCGTTCAGGCCTTCAACGAAGACAAACCCTATTCGCGCTTCATTCAGGAGCAGATCGCGGGCGACGAGATCGCGCCGGGCGACCAGAAGGTCCTCGTCGCCACGGGTTTTCTGGCGGGATATCCGGACAATCCCAACGCCCGCGATCTCATCGGCCGCAAATATCAGATCACCACGGACATAGTGGACACCATCGGGACTGCGATTCTCGGCACGACCATCGGCTGCGCCCGATGCCACAATCACAAGTCCGACAAGATCACCCAGAAAGACTATTTCTCTCTCCAGGCCTTCTTCGCCAACACCGCCGTGAACGAGAAGCTTTCGGCGGAAAAAGGTCCTCAGGAGCTCGACTACGAAAAAGCCCAGGCAAATTACGAGGCCGCCGCCAGGGACATTCTGCCGAGGCAAAAGGCGATTATCGATTCGGTTCGCGAGAAGGCCACGCAATTTTACAACGAACGCTATAATCCCGACGCGCGGACCTCGATCTTCAAGCCGAAGAGCGAATGGAACGCTCTCGACCGCTGGGTGAACTATCGCGCCGAAACGGTTACCGATCAGCAGGCCTTGTCGAACTATATTCGCGACGTCGTCAATGACGAGAAAAACCCGGACCGCACGCCGGAGCTCATCGCTCAATGGCGTGAATATCAGAAGCTCGCCGAAGAGCTGAAGAAGTTCGAAAAGCTCAAGCCCACGCGGGGCGCCGACACATACACCGCCGCGACCGAGCTCGGCCATTCCGACGCGCCGCCGACCTATGTGTTTTTCGGCGGCAATCACGAACGCCCGCTCGATGAAGTTCAACCCGCATTCCCCGAGGCGATCAGCTCGGAGAAGCCCAATATCTCTCCGCTGCCGACATCTTCGGGACGTCGAACGGCGCTCGCCTCCTGGCTTACGAGCCCGAGCAATCCGTTGACCGCTCGGGTTTTCGTGAACCGGGTGTGGAACGAATATTTCGGCAAGGGCGTCGTGGGAACGGTCAGCGATTTCGGCAAAGCGGGCGACAAGCCGACCAATCCGGAGCTGCTCGATTATCTTGCCGACAGTTTCGTAAAAGACGGCTGGAGCGTCAAGAAGCTGCACCGGCAGATACTGCTGTCCAGCGTCTATCGTCAATCGTCGGCCTATCGGGAAGACGTCGCCGCCGCGGACCCCGAAAACAAGCTTCTTGCCGTTTTCCCGCGCAAGCGGCTCGACGCCGAGCAGATCCGCGACTCCTATCTCGTCGCCTCAGGCAAACTGGAACAGCAGCTCGGCGGCCCCGCGGTGTTCCCGCCGCTTCCCGCCAATCTGAACGTCGGCCCGGCTTGGGAAGCATCCGACGATCCTCGCCAGACCAACCGGCGGAGCCTCTATGTGTTCACGCGCCGCAGCGTGCCTTATCCGTTGCTGGAGACTTTCGACCTCGCCAACCCGCAACAGGCCCACAGCAAGCGCGACGTGACCACGACGCCCTTGCAGGCGTTGACGCTCATCAACAGCGATATCGTCTTCCAGTGGTCCCAGGCGCTCGCCGGACGCGTAATCCGCGAAAGCGGGGAGGACGAATCTGCGCGGATCGATCGCCTCTATCAGATCCTCTTTTCACGCAACCCGGACGCTTACGAAAAGAGCGTGTTGAAGGCCTTTCTCGACGAGCATGTGAGGATCGTCGCCGGCAAGGCGGCAAACGGAAAATTCTCCGTGGCGGAGCCGACGGGCGACGTGAAGGTGACCGATCCCGTCCGCGCATCGGCTTTCGTCGACCTCGTCCATACGGTCGCGAATTCAAACGAGTTCATCTACCGCTTCTAGAAGTGCAACCATTGTCGAAGGAATAGGCACATGAACAACAAGACGCGTCGTGATTGGCTGTTTTCCGCCGGATTCGGCGTAAGCGGCCTGGCTTTGAGCGGCTTTATGCCGGGGAGCGGAGTCTTTTCAGTTCCGCTCGCGCAGGCGGCGGCGGGCGGTTATGTCGATCCGCTCGCAAAAAGGGAGCCGCATTTTGCGTCAAAAGTGAAATCGGTGATCTGGCTCCATATGGATGGCGCCCCGAGCACGCTCGATCTCTTCGACTATAAGCCGGAACTTGTTCGGCTGGCGGGACAGGAGGTTCCGCAATCCTTTCTGAAGGGATTGCAGGTCACGACTTCGGGCGGCGCGGGAAAGCTCTTTGCTTCGAACAGGAGCTGGAAGCAATATGGCGAAAGCGGCGCGTGGTTTTCCGATCTGACGCCCAATCTGGCGCAGCACGCCGACAAGATCACCTTCATCAAGTCGAGCGTGACCGTCGGCGCAACGCATGACATTTCCATCCTCAAGCTCAATACCGGAGATGTGACCCCGGGCCGTCCTTCGCTCGGCGCCTGGGTCACTTATGCGCTCGGCTCGGCCAATCCCGACCTGCCGCCCTATGTCGTGCTCTATAGCGGCAAGCGCGAACCGCGCGGCGGTTCGGTGAATTGGAATTCCGGCTTCCTGCCCGCAGTCTATCAGGGAACGGCATTCCGCCCCGGCGCATCGCCGATTCTCAACCTCGACCGGCCTGAACTGATCACGACGGAGCAGCAGCGCGATAATCTCGATCTTCTTGCAACGCTCAACGCGCACAAGTCCGGCGCGTTTCCGACCGATACCGAACTTCAGGCGCGCAGCCGGTCTTATGAACTCGCGTATCGCATGGAATCCTCTGCGCCGGAGGCGGTCGACCTCAGCAAGGAGACGGCGGCGACCAAAGCGCTCTATGGGTTGAACGACGATGCGACCAAGGATTACGGCACCGTGCTCTTGCGCGCGCGTCGCTTGGTTGAACGCGGCGTGCGCTTCATTCAGGTAGTGTCAGGCCCGGTAGACAGCATCTCGGACGATAACAAGAACTGGGATGCTCATCGTAAACTCGAAGAAAACCACGGCGCACAGACGCGCGCCGTAGACAAGCCCATCGCCGGATTGCTCGCCGACCTCGCCGCCCGCGGGCTGCTCGACGAGACGCTCATCGTGTGGACCTCCGAATTCGGTCGCACCTCTTATGGCCAGAGCGGCGACGGCCGAGATCATAATCCCTGGGGATACACGCAATGGCTCGCCGGAGGCGGCCTCAAGCACGGATTCACCTACGGCGCGACCGACGAGATCGGCCTGAAGACGGTGGAAAATCCGGTCGACACTTACGATCTGCATGCGACCGTGCTGCAACTGCTCGGTCTCGATCATTTGAAGACGATCTATAAGCGGGCCGGGCGCGCCGAACGCCCGACGGTCGTTTACGGAAAGGTCGTAGCCGACATACTTGCTTAGCGGTATTGCGGCGAAGCCCTCGTTCTTTCCCTCATCGCAAAGGAGGATTCACATCGTTCGTCGTTCAATTTGAGCCTTACTCCTGAACTTGGCGCTCTTTGCTTCTGCAAAGGCGCCTTTTTTTCGTCGGCGGGCTCGACATCCCGCGCCGGTCTTTTAGCGCCTACGAACATTCGTCTCCCATTCCTGACCGTGGGAGTTCTGAGCTTCCCCTGCTCGCAGCTAAAACCCGACGACGCGAGGCGATTGGCGACCGCCTGGGATCCCGAAATCCGTTCACGACATGCTGCAAAAAATGGCCGCGGAAGAGCATAGTCTATTTACACCATCGAAAAAGTAGGATTAGCTCTATCCCAGAGCTTCGCTGGCGCGGACACAAAGCTGATGCTCATTCCGAAGCGTCTCTCACAAAGCGAAAGGATTTTGATCTCCCCCACACCGTCGCCGGCGCGGCCAAAATGCTCCTGGATAGTCGCTCAAAAGAACTTAGGAGGTACAATGTTAAAGAGAATAAGACCCTCTCTTCCTGTTCTCGCGCTGTGTGTGCCTTTAAGCGGCGCGCAGGCCGCATCTTTGCAGTCGGCCGCTGCGGCGCTTCACGCAGCCGACGCCAAGACGCTGGAGTTTGCCGGCTCGGGCCATTGGTATCAGTTCGGTCAGGCGCCGGTTCCCGGAGGAGCCTGGCCGCAATTCGACGTCAGCAGCTACGCCGCCGCGATCGACTTCCAGGCGCCGGCGGAGCGCGTCCAGCTCACGCGTATTCAAACGATCGAGCCCGGCCGCTCGCGTCCGGCTCCGACGGAACAAAAGCTCGATTGGTATGTCAGCGGCGACAAGGCCTGGAACGTCGCGCTTGCGCCCAATGCGCAGCCCGGCGCAGCTCCGTCGCCCACGCCGGCGCAGGCGACGCTCGAAGAGCGCACCGCTGAAATCTGGGGGACCCCGCAGGGCTTTCTTAAAGCCGCGCTCGCCAACGGCGCACAATCGCGGCCTGATGGCGACGGCGTAGAGGTGTCCTTCACGCTCGGCGGCAAATACCGCTATGTCGGCTGCATCGACGCCAATGATCGTGTGGACTGGATCAAGACCTGGATCGACTCTCCGGTGCTGGGCGACACGCTGGTCGAGACGCGGTTCAAGGACTACAAGGACTTCGCTGGCGTCGCATTCCCGGGCGAGATCACCCGTCTAGCGGGAGGCTATCCGGTCCTTCACTTGCATGTTTCGTCGGCCAAGCTCGACCAGCCGGTCGCGGTGGCGGTTCCGGCGAATATCGCGGAGGCGAAACCGCCGGCGGTCGTCGTCAAAGCCGATAAAATCGCGGATGGGGTGTACTACCTTACGGGCGGCACGCATCACAGCGTCGCCGTGGAGCAGCAGGATCATTGGGTGCTGGTCGAGGCGCCGCTCAATGAAGAGCGTTCGCTCGCATTGATCCAGAAACTCGGAGAACTCGCGCCCGCAAAGCCGATCAAATATGTGGTCGCGACCCATGTGCATTTCGATCATGCGGGCGGCCTGCGCACGCTGGTCGACGCCGGCGCCACGGTGGTCGCGCAAGACGCCGACAAGGCCTATTTCGAGAAGGCCTGGGCCGAACCGCGCACCATTCGGCCCGATAAGCTCTCCCAGTCCAAAAAGACACCGAAATTCGAAACTTGGCAGGATAAACATGTGCTTTCGGACGGGCGGCGCAGCATCGAATTCCACCGCCTGGCCGGCAATGGACACAGCGACGATCTCGGAGTGATCTATCTGCCGGCGGAGAAGGTTCTGATCGAGGCCGACGCTTTCACCCCCCTTGCCGCCGACGCGCCTCTGCCCAAGTCGCCTAATCCCTATTCGGTCAATCTCCTTGAAAACATCGGTAAACTGAAGCTCGACGTGAAGCAGATCGCGGCATTGCACGGTCCCCGTGTCACGACCCTGGACGATCTGCGTAGCGCGATCGGACAGCCGAGCTTGTCCCAGTAATCAGAAGTCTGGCCGGCGAAATAGCCACGCCGGCCCGACGCGACGAACCAAAAGGCGCCTGACGTCCGGCGGAATGCCGGGACGTCAGGCGCCTCCTTGTTGATGGCGAATTGACCGGGCGGAGCGACGGGTCTGCGCATAACTTCCCGGCATTGGAAACAGAGCGCGTCTATATTCGCGAATAACCGAGTCATCTTGGGTTCTGAGCGGGGCCGGCCTTGCTTAGAAGAACCCCGCCGAGACCCTCCACCTGTCCCCCGTAATTCGCCGCGAAAGCCTCTGCGTCGGATTTCGAAAGAAAAGCGTCGATTTGCCCTGACGGTTGGGCCACATACCATCCGCGATCTGCGAAAAGCTTGATGCCGTTGCGGTAGTCCTGCACATAGGCGGCGCGGATCTTCTTTCCCTGGGCTTCGAATTCGGCGAGGGTCGCCAAAGCC
Organism: Methylocystis heyeri; assembly: GCF_004802635.2. NCBI lineage: Bacteria > Pseudomonadati > Pseudomonadota > Alphaproteobacteria > Hyphomicrobiales > Methylocystaceae > Methylocystis > Methylocystis heyeri. Next base: position 2,701,786 of record NZ_CP046052.1, on the reverse strand, counting down.
GCATCTGTCGATGCGAAATGGCGGACCCTGGACTCTCCTTCCAGCCACAGCTCTGCGGAACGGCTTGCATTGACCGCCGTGTCTTCCTTTGCGGAAAGTGTTGAGGGCGCGTGATCTGCAAGCTGCGTTTCGTAGTCGAGTCCGGACGCCTTGAAGGCGGCGCGCACAAATCGGTCGTCGATGAAGGTTTCGGCATCGAACCCGGGATCGGCGCGCTTCAGGAACCTGAGCGTTTCCACCGACGTCGCAATGTCTTGCCTGTATTCCTTCTTCCAGGTGAGGTCTCGCGTTTGAAGTCCCAGCGGACCAAGAAAGAGATAAACGACGGGGGCGTCGACTCCAGTGATTTTGGCGATCAGCTCGCTGTATTTTTCCGGCTCGTCGGCAAGCAACCTGTTGGCGTCGATGACGGCGCGGATATAGGCAACGACAATTTCAGGATATTTCTCGGCGTAACTCAAGTCGACGAGAGCGCCGTGGAAAGTCGGAACCCCAACTTGCGCCCCGTCGAGGATTTTGCGCGCGAAGCCTCGCGCGGGAAAAAGCTCGGCAAAAGGGGCAAAGTCGGCGTGCGCATCGATTTGTCCGCTCAGCAACGCTGAACCAGCGACCTCGGGCGCCTGAGCGATGATTTTCACGTCGCGCTCGGGGTCCCAACCAAGATTGGCGATCGCGCGCAGCAACATGCCGTGCGCGGTCGAAGCAAAGGGCACTGAGATCGTCTTGCCCTTCAATTCCCGAAGCGATTGCACTGGCGAAGCGATCGGCACGACGACGCCATTGCCGCTTCCGTTAACGCTGCCGGAAAGGACGGTGATAAACCGGCTGCTCTTGCCGGCCTTTTTGAAGGCCATGCCGTTTAGCGCGCCGGGGAAATCGGCCATAACGCCGATATCCAGCTTGCCCGCCACCATTTCATTGGTGATTGGAGCGCCGGTGGTGAAGTTTTTCCACTGGATATCGTAAGTCGCGTCCTTATACTTCCCATCATGCGGCAGATAACGCCGCAGGAGATCGAGTTCGCGAATCATCAATCCGCCGGCTGCGCAATTTATGGTCGTATCCTGCGCGCCAATGGCGATGCGGATCATCTCCGCACGCGGGGAGGTCATGCCCGCGAGCCAACACAGAGAACCGACGAGGGTGGCCCGCGCAGTAAATCTCATTGTGGATCGCGGCTTTTGTGTAGCATTGATTTTTTGGTCCGCCATGGCGTCAGGGCTGCTCCGATCCGCGCAATGGCGGCGCTGCTCAGAAAGCCGAGGGATCCTATGATGACCATCCCGGCGACGATGTCTGGATAGTTCTGAAGCGAGTACGATTCCCAGGTGAAATAGCCAATGCCGAACTGGCCCGAGATCATTTCAGCGGTAACCAGGCAAAACCAGCTGGTTCCCATGCCGATGGAAAGTCCTGTGAAAATGCTGGGAAGGGCGCCGGGGCCAATTATTTCGATTACGATAACCCTGCCGCTCGCGCCAAGCGTTCGCGCCGAGGCGATCAAACGTTCGTCGATATCGCGAACGCCCTGAATTGTGTTCAATAGAATGGGAAATAGGGCGCCGGCGCAGGTGATGAAAATCATGGACGCCTCAGATGACGGGAACATCAAGATCGCGAGCGGTATCCAGGCGACCGCCGGGATCGGCCGTAGCAGTTCGAGCGGAGTCAGCAGAAGATCCTCGAAGAAGCGGTTGCGGGCGATGACGCAACCGAGCGCAATCCCGATAATGACCGCGATCGCATAGCCCGCCAGCACGCGCATGAGGCTCGCCTCGACATGGGCAAGCAGCTTTCCTGAGCGGCCCAGTTCCATGAGCGAGTCGAATGCCTGTGACGGGGAGGGCGCCAGCGCGAATGTCATGAACGACAGGCGGGCCTTCGCATCCGATGCATATTGCCAGGCTACGAGGAGAACCGCGATAGAAAGAGCGCGGATGAGCCAGCGGAGCGGCCTATTGTTGAAGGCGACCGCCGCCGTTCTTATGCGCTCCCGGGCGGCAGGGCGCACGAGGGCGCCTATCGCGGAAAGCATTGCACGACTTCCGGCGCGTCGAAGGCCAACCGACTTTCCTGCCGGATCAATTTCAGGCAGGTCATTTTGGCGCAATTGAAGGCTTGATAAGCAAAAACGTCGGACGGCCGCGGTCGTGGCAGGCGTACCGGCAGATCGAGGAGGATGCGCCCCGGGGAAGCGCTCAGGACGATCACGCGATCGGCAAGAATTAGCGCTTCCTCGACGTCGTGCGTGACGAAAAAGACTGTGCAGCGAGAATTGCTCCAAAGGTCGAGCAGCAATTCCTGCATCAGCGCCCGGGTCTGCGCATCGAGCGCGCCGAAGGGCTCGTCCATCAACAATACGGCGGGCCGATTGATCAGCGCGCGCGCGATGGCCACTCGTTGCTGCATGCCTCCCGAAAGCGTTGCGGGAAAGCGGGAAGCGTAGGCGGACAGCCCCACCTTTTCGAGCCATACAAATGCGGCGCGGCGTGCTTCGGCGCGAGAGTTTCCCTGCATTCGCGGACCGAATGCAACATTGTCGAGCGCCGTTTTCCATGGAAAAAGAGAGTAGTTCTGGAAAACGACCCCGCGCTCTGCTCCAGGTTCGCGAACCGGCTCTCCACTGACCAGAACCTCGCCGGAAGCCGGGGTTAGCAAGCCCGCAATAAGGTTTAGAGCCGTCGATTTCCCGCTGCCTGAAGGCCCGATGACACAAACGAACTCACCCGCCTCGACGGTGAGGTCGACATTGCTCAGAACGGCCTCTGCGCCAAAGGCGACTGAGACCTTTCTTAGCTCGACACGCCCCGTGGCGGCGCCGGACCTGGGGCTGGAAAGCGTCGGTGTCGGAGACTTTACCATATAAAATATATAGACTAAGAGGTATGGTGAACGCAACAAGGTCGGGGGTCGCCCCGCCGCCACAGAACAACGCCGCCGCAGCGGCTGGAGCGCCATGTGACTGCGATCGAGGAGCAAGCAACCCTGTTCGAAGCCGACGTGCTGGTCATTGGCGGCGGAACGGCAGGACCTCTCGCCGCCTACAAGGCGAAACTCGCGAACCCTAATCTCAAAGTCGTTCTTCTCGAAAAGGCCAATGTCAAGCGCTCGGGCGCCATCGCTGTCGGGATGGACGGGCTGAACAATGCGGTCGTGCCGGGCTTTGCGACCCCCGAACAATATGTCCGCGAAATCACGATCGCCAATGATGGGATCGTGAATCAGAAGGCGCTCCTAGCTTATGCCGAGCGCTCTTTCGACATGATCCGTGAACTCGATGAGTGGGGCGTAAAATTCCTCAAGGACGAAAACGGCGACTATGATGTCAAAAAGGTGCATCACCTCGGGACTTATGTGCTGCCGATGCCGGAAGGGGCGTCGATAAAGAAGGCGCTCTATCGGCAATTGCGCAAGGCGCAGGTGCTTATTTCCAACCGCTTTATGGCGACGCGGCTTCTAACCGGCGTCGATAATCGTATCGCCGGGGCCATCGCGATCAACAGTCGGAACGCCCAAATTCTGGTCATTCGAGCCAAAGCGGTCGTTCTGGCGACCGGCGCGGCGGGACGCCTCGGCTTGCCGGCCTCGGGCTATTTATGGGGAACCTACGAGAATCCAGCTAATTCGGGCGACGGCTACTCCATGGCGTATCATGCCGGCGCGGAACTCGCCAATCTGGAATGCTTTCAGATCAATCCGTTGATAAAGGACTACAACGGCCCCGCCTGCGCCTATGTGGGCGGCCCATTCGGAGCCTATACGGCGAACAGCGGCGGCGCACGGTTTATCGAATGCGACTATTGGTCCGGTCAGATGATGCTGGAGTTTTATCGTGAGCTTCAGGGAGGAGGCGGACCGGTTTTTCTCAAATTCGACCACCTTGCTCCCGAGACCGTTTCTGAAGTCGAAAACATTCTCCACAAAGTCGAACGCCCGTCGCGAGGCCTGTTTCACGCGGGAAGAGGAACGGATTACCGCCGCGACATGGTGGAAATGCATATTTCGGAAATTGGGTTTTGTTCCGGTCATAGCGCGTCGGGGGTCTGGGTGGACGAATACGCGCGCACGACAGTTTCTGGCCTCTATGCGGCAGGAGACATGGCGAGCGTACCGCACAACTATATGCTCGGCGCATTCGTCAACGGCGCCATCGCGGGCGAGCATTCGGCCAGCTTCGCCGAGGAAGTCGATCTCGCCGAATTCGACGCCGATCAGGTCGAGTCCGAGCGCGCCCGCACGCGAGCCCCGCTGGCCAATGAAACCGGTCTGCCTCCCAACCAGGTCGAATACAAGATTCGCCGCTTCGTAAATGATTATCTCCAGCCGCCGAAAGTGACGCGAAAATACGAGATCGCGCAAAAGCGCTTTGCCGAGATTCGCGAAGATCTGCCCCGTCTTGTAGCTCGCGATCCGCACGAGTTGATGCGGGCGTTGGAGATCCATTCCATTCTCGACTGCGCCGACATGGCGGCTGCGGCCTCGCTCTATCGCACCGAGAGCCGATGGGGCCTCTATCACCTTCGTTCAGACTATCCCGAATCGAATGACGCGGAGTGGTTCTGCCATACGCAGCTCTACAAGGATGCGCGCGGAGCCATGGCCTGCCGCAAGCGGCCGGTGGATCCTTACATCGTTCCAGTGCAGGCGACCGAGCGGGACGCCTATCACCGCCTTCGCATTCCCGCACAAAACTGAGGCGCGCATGACCTTTGCGGAGAACCCTACCGAGTTTCCGGTCACGATCGACGCTGACAAGTGCATCGCCGACAAGGGCTGCACCGTCTGCATAGACGTCTGTCCGCTCGATGTTCTGCGGGTAGATCCGCAAACCGGCAAAGCGCATATGCGTTACGACGAATGCTGGTATTGCCTGCCCTGTGAACTCGATTGCCCGACCCAGGCGGTTCGAGTTTCAATTCCCTATCTCCTGCGGTGATTCCAATGACGAGAGAAGGTGTTTTCGAGGCGCAGGACGTGGATCTGAATAGTATCTCTGCCCGTTACGGAAGCGTGGACCCACACGAGCGCCGGATGGCGATCATCGCGCTGGCCGAAAGCGCTGACGCGAGCGGAGTGGAGCTTCTTATCCGAGCGCTCAGTGATCCCGACGCCGGCGTGCGCCGCGCTGCGGCGATGGGACTGGAGCAGTTCGACGGGCTTCGAGTCGCGCAGGCCCTCGCCAGCGCTCTTCTGGACGAAGACGAGTCTGTCGCCGTCGCCGCCGGAGCGAGCCTTTGCGAATTGCGTGCGCCTGAGGCGGCAAGCCCGCTTCTTGCGCTGGTTGGTCACGAACGCTCCGAAGTGCGCGCTGCGGCTTGGCGCGGCCTTCGCAATCTGCGTGTCGACTCGGTTCTCGAGAAAGCGACCGAAGCGCTCGCCGACCCGAATCCCCACGTTCGGCGAGAGTCGGTTGGCGTCCTGGCCTATTTCAAACGTGAAGAACTGCTTCCGGCGCTGATCGTCGCCACTCGCGACGATCACTTTGAGGTGAGGCGCGCGGCCATTTCGGCGCTCGCCTTCGCCACTCCAGAAGCCGTGATCGACGCCATTCTTTCAAGATTGGGGGACACGCACTGGCAAGTGCGGGAGGCTGCGGCGAACCTCGCCGCAAAAATCCGTGCCGACGCCGCCGAGCACGCACTGATACGGTCTCTTTCGGACGAGGCCTGGCAGGTCGCGCTCAAGGCGGCCCACGCGCTAGGCCGGCTTCCATCGGTGGAGGCGATTCCCGCGCTCGGAATGCTGCTCTCCCATCCCGTCAGCAATCTGCGCAAGGAGATCGCGGCCGCGCTCGGAGAAATTGGGCGACCCGAAGCATTGCCCTATCTTACCGGCGCGGTAGACGACCCTGATCCGGACGTGCGCAAGATCGCGCGCTGGTCGATTCATCTCATCAACAGCGCGCCCTGAGGACGAACTCGAGCGGCTTTCATTCATTCGTGCAGACGGACGCATGTTTCGTAGGGGACGACATTACAGCCGACCCAACGACTCGAGATGCGGCGTCGCAAACGGCTGTAGCTGCTCGAGCGCCCGTGCAAGACGAAGCACGGCAAGGTCGCCGTATTGCGGCCCAACCACATGCAGACCGACCGGCAGGCCGTTCACGTCGAATCCGGCGGGAATGGAAGCGGCTGGCTGCTGCGTGAGGTTGAAAGGGAATGCGAAGGGCGTCTGCGGCGGCGTTCCGAGACGCGGGACAGGCTGCGACTGCACGGGAGTTACGAGCAGATCGTATTTTTGGTGGAAGCGGCGCATCCGTATCGCGAGTTCGGTGCGGCGTTCATTGGCCTCCACGACTTCGGCCAGCGTATAACGCTCGAGCCGCTCGACGCGCCGCCGAATGTCCGGATCGATCAGTTCCAACCCCGCCGCGCCGATCTCGCTGCGCAGTCTTATGGCGCGTTCGGAATTGACGGCGTCGATGATCGGCGAGGGATCGTCGAACCCCGGGTCGGCGTCTTCCACGATAGCGCCCAATTCCGAGAGACGCGCAACCGCGCGATCGACGATCGCCACGACGCCGGGATCGACTTTCAAATATCCGAGCGTCCGGCTGTAGGCGATGCGGACTCCTTTGACGCCGCTGTCGAGATTTTCCTTCCAATCGCGAATATCGTTCGGCGGACTTTGCCAATCGCGCACGTCCGGTTGAGCGATGACGTCGAGGAGCAGAGCGGCGTCTGTAACCGTACGCGTGATGGGCCCGATATGAAACAGCGAGCCATTATGCGGGTATCCCGCCACACGTCCGAATGTCGGCTTGAACCCGAAGACGCCATTCACAGCGGCCGGGGCGCGGATCGAGCCGCCGCCGTCCGTGCCGATCTGCAATGGTCCGAGGCCGAGGGCGGCGGCTACCGCCGCGCCGCCGCTGCTGCCGCCGCTGACATATTGGCGGTCCCAGGCGTTGGGCGTCACGCCGGCGAGCCGGGTTTCGGTGAGGCCTTTCAGCCCAAATTCCGCGGTTTGCGTCTTGCCGAGAATGACGGCCCCCGCTTCACGCAAGCGCGCGGCGGGCGGCGAGTCGGCCTGTTGGACCGTATCCGGAGTCGCGAGGCTGCCTTTGCGCGTCGGGAAGCCCTGAACATGGAGCAGGTCCTTGAAGCCCGCGGGAACGCCATCGAGCAGTCCAAGCGGAGCGCCGCGCAACCAGCGCGCTTCGGACGCCTTCGCTTGAGCCAGCGCAGATTCGACGTCAACAGCGCGATAGACGTTGTAATGCGGCTGAAGCTCCCTGATGCGCTGCAACGTCGCCGTGGTCACTTCGACAGGGGAGAGAGCTGTCGTGCGATAGGCGGCGATGAGGTCGACCGCGGAGAGTTGTGTGAGATCCTGAGGCAAAATGTTCTCCACAGTGAGTCGTCATGCTGGGCGTTCGGCCGGGATCGCTTTTGTCACCGCAACTCCACGCGCACTTTATCGATCTGCCCGTTGAACGGGAAAGGCGAGGCGTAGTCCGGACTTACCGGCGCGCCGGAATCGAGGCCGACGTCGAGCGTCTCGTTATAAGAAAACTGCAGATTTTCGATCCGTCCCTGCGCTGCCTCGGCGCCATCGACGCTGAGGACGACTTTGCCGGCATAGACGACGCGCGGCTCGAAAGATGTGAGGACCGGCGGCGGATTCGTCGCATCGGGGATGAATTCGACGCCGATCCGCGCCGCGCCGCGCGAAAGCTTTTCGCGCGAGACGATTTTTCCCGTCACATTGCCCCAGGCCGTCGCGAGATAGACCAGCTTGCCGTCTTTCACATAGAGCGAGAAGCCGCCGTAATCGCCGCCGTCGGCGAAAATAACGCCCTCTGGAGCCTCCGGCAGCGTCACGTCGGCAACAATGCTGTGGGCGCGGCGGTTGAACTTCGGGCCGATGCGCTGGGGAATGTGATCGGCGCCCGGGCGATAGTCGAAGACGGTTCGTCCGTCGGCGGGCGAGGGCGGCTCCTTGCGCGCCGGGAGCAAAGGATAGATTTGCGTGCGCCTCGCCTCGCTGTCGAACAACGCGGTCAGTTCCCGCAATTTGTCGGGGCGATCTTTGGCGAGATCGCGCGCCTGCGAAAAATCCTGGTCGAGATTATAGAGTTCCCAAGGATTCTGGCCGATCGCAAGCTCGCCGCGACGCGCCGACCAGGGCGCCGCGTGACGCGCCCCGGCCCACCAGCCGCCCTGGTAGATGGCGCGATTGCCGGAAGTCTCGAAGACCTGCTGCTTGTGGCTGCTCGGCGCCGCGGCGTCAAAAAAGCTCGCGGCGAAACTTTTCCCTTCCAGCGGCGTCTGCGCGAAGCCGTCGACCTTATCGGGCGGGGTGATCCCCGCCAGTTCGTAGATCGTCGGCGCAATGTCCGTGACGTGCTGGAATTGCGTGCGCAATTCCCCGTGCGTTTTGATCTTCGCAGGCCAGGATACGATGAGAGGGTCTCGCGTCCCGCCGAGATGCGAAGCGACCTGTTTGGTCCATTGGAACGGCGTCGAACTCGCCCACGCCCAGGCCGCGGCGTAGTGATTATCGAAAATCTCCTCGCCGAATTCGTCGGCCCGCTGCAGTCGCGCTGCGGCCGGGGGGACTGTACCGTCGGCATTGATGACGTCGCGGCCATCGACGCCGCCTTCGCCTGATCCGCCGTTGTCGCCGGCGATGTAGAGCACCAGAGTGTTGTCGGCGAAGCCGTCCTTCTCGATGCTCTTCAGCAGACGTCCGATTTCGAAATCGGTCTGCTCCATGAAAGCGGCATAGACCTCCATCTGCCGGGCGAAGAGTTTCTTCTGGTCGTCGTTCAGAGAATCCCATGCGGGCAGCTCTGCGGGGCGCGGGGTCAGCGCCGCATTGGCGGGAATGACGCCCAAAGCCTTCTGCCGCGCGAAGGTTTCTTCGCGCAGTTTATCCCAGCCCTGATCGAATTTGCCGCGGTATTTCCTGATCCAGTCCTTCTGGACCTGATGTGGCCAATGAGTGGCGCCCGGCGCGAAATAGAGGAAGAACGGTTTTTGCGGGGCCACCGCCTCATGGGCGTGGAGCCACTTCACCGCGTCTTCAACAAGATCCGTGGTGAGATGATATCCGTCCTTTTCTGTGCGCGTTTGATCTACGGGCGTCGTGTTGCGATAAAGCCGCGGGGCGAACTGGCTGTCGTAGCCGGCGAGGAAGCCGTAAAAATATTCGAAGCCGAGTCCCGTCGGCCAGCGGTCGAAGGGACCGACCGGGGAGATTTCATCATAGGGCGTGTTGTGCCATTTGCCGAAGGCGGCGGTGCTGTAGCCGTTGTCGCGCAGCACGCGGGCAAGGCTGGCGGCGCTTTTCGGCCAATGGGCGTTGTAGCCTGGATAGCCCGTTGCGCCGTCGGCGACGGAGCCGAATCCGATCTGATGATCGGTGCGGCCCGACAAGAGCGCGGCTCGGGTCGGCGAGCACAGGGCGCTGACATGGAACGCGTTGTATTTCAATCCTCGTGCCGCGAGCCTATCCAGTTCCGGGGTTTTTGCCGGTCCGCCGAAGGTGGAGGCGGCGCCGAAGCCTGCGTCATCCAACAGCACCAGCACCACATTGGGGGCGCCCTCATTCGCTTTGACCGCTGTTGGCCAGGCGGCCGGCGTGGCGTCGCGCGAAGGATCGAGGATCGCGGCGGTTGCAGGTTCGGGTTTGGGCAAGGTTTCCTCGGCCTGAACGCGTGACGACAGGACAAGAGCTGCAGAGACGAAAAGAAGCGGAACGACGCGCATGGGGAGACCCTGACGATGCAAACGCCCGGACGGGGGGAGACACCATCCGGGCGCTTGTTTCCCGCCTCGCGTACATCCGGCGTGACAGGATATTACTTACATACTAAATGGGTAGTATTAAAGCGGCTCTTTTGTCAAGCGCTCGCGTCGGCGTTTGTTTTGCCGCCGCCCGCCGGAGCTGTGTTCATCGCACGGAGTCGTTCTTGATCGGCGCGAAGAGCGCGCCACGCGGCCCGGACGATCAGTATGGACGCCGCCAGGAAGCCGAGCGTGACGGCCGTAAAACTCAACGCTGCGGGGAGTGGGAAACTCGGCTCGGGCGTCGGGGCCGCGACATCCACGGGCGGCTTCGCGATGAACCCAGCCCTCATAAAGCCGAACGCGTTCAAGAAAGCGCCGTAACAGCACAACGCCAGCAGCCATCGCGGCGGCTCGATTGCATAGAGCCGGAACAGACCGGCGAAAATGAACAGGAACTGCGCCATCAGCAAAAGATCGATATGCCCTTGGATCAGACGGTGACGGTCTTTCACGAGTTGCGCCAGGTCGCCGTGGGGAAAAAACATCGCTATGCCGAGAATCCAGGCCGCGACCAGCGCAAGAATGAGCAAGAAGCCGGCAAATCCGAGAAGAAAGGGGATGCGCATGCTCCCGGAATTTTTCCCGACGGGAAAAACCAGGAAGACGCAGACTACGGCGAGGCCGATCAGAGAATAGGGCAACATGCACTCATGTCCTTTGCGGTGCAAACATCTGCCGAACAGATCAGGAAACGGGAACCGCGCTCTTCTCCGGTCGATGGACCTCAGCTTGATGGGCGCAGCTATAATTTGCGCGCCGCGCCATCCGCGGTGACGATATTGATGTCCGCGTAACGGCACGCGCCACGGCGGCGCTGGAACGGCGTGACCGCGAGCAGCCAGACGTGGCTGATCTCCTTCGCCGGCCCGCCGATATGGGCCGCATAATCCGCGGCCACGTCGCGCTCGAACGCGCGCCAGGAGCCGAGACCGCCGGCCCCGGAATCGACGATCATATGCGTTTCGATCTTGCTCCAGCCCGCGAGCGGACAACGAAACACTTTTCCGGTTGGCAGCGCCGCGCTCCAAATATAGGTGAGGTCCTGTCCGTCCTCGAACTTCACGCCGATCGAGAGATAGTCGTGGAACGGCGCCTGATCCTCCGCCACGGCCGAAGGAAGCTCATCGATCTTCCAGCGCCAGCCGAGCTTGGGGCGCGACGAAAAGGGAAGCGGGAGCGGGCGCTCGATGATCGAGGCCGAGCCGGCGCTCTCGCAGACGATGTCGCCATTCTCGGCGCGGGTGAAAACCTCTGCGCCGCCGCCGAGGCCGAAGTAGTTCGACCAGCCTTCCGGCAGCTTGCGTCCGCGTTTCAGCCGGGCGATCTCGGCGGCGACGAGACCGTCGACATCGCCATGCGCCGCGAGACTGGCGAGGCCGGCGGCGGCGTCGCCGTTCCACAAAAGCGCGACGCCCGCAATCCTCGCCTCCTGCTTGCGATATTCGTCCACTGGGGTCCAGAGCGTTCCGTCCTCGTCCGCGAATTGCGCAGCGGCGCGGGCGATCTCGAGGGGGCCGTCATGGGCCGCGGTCATCGTGCCGGTGTCGGTTCCCGGGCTGTAGATCGGCCGTTTCCCACGCGCGCGTACATGGAATACGAGGCCGGGCGGGAACCAGAGGTCGAGTTGGCGCGCGATCCACATGCGCCCGGTGAGGAGAAAGGAGACCTGCTGTCCCTTCGAGGCCGCGAGGCCGAGATCGATCCATGGCAGATCCGAGCCGCTTATTTCGAAAAGCCGATAGTCTGCGAGTTCCGGCGATCTCGCTCGCGCGACGAGGCCCTCGACGCCGTTTCGGAAGTCTTCCGAGGACGTAAGACTGCGCTCCGTAGCGGACACGCCGTTCGGTAGGCTGGCCGAAAATGGCGCCGCAGCGCCAAGAATTACGGCGCAGCGCAAAATATCGCGCCTGGAAATGCCGCCGAGCGTCCCCGTGTTGGGGGCAAAAGGCTCCAGACAAGAGAGGCACATGTTTCTCTTCCTCGGTCCCGCGGCGCAAACGATCTCGACCGCCTGTTTTCCGATAGATATTCTCCCGACAATAACCGCCGTCCTCTATGGCGTATCGGGCGAGCAGCCTGACATGAGCCGGGCAATTTACCCGGTGTCGTCGGCGGCGCGATAAGCTGGTCCGAATGGCGAAAGACTCTCAGTCGACAGGGCGTAGCGTGAGCGCCATAACGCGATAAAGCGCGCGCCAATGTGCAGGGGCTCCCGGCATATCGGCATGCGCTCAGTCTGAACGGCGACAGTCCGAATGGCGTCGCTGCGGATGTCTGGTCCGCGGTCGCCATGGGCTATCTAATGGCGTCACACATCTCGCAGGGTCGCCCTGGCCGGGACGATTCCGGCCAGGGCGGGACTGACGACTTTGGAAATGTGTGCATCCTGCAGCCGTGTTCTACTGCGGATATCCCGTCAGGGCGGAAGCAAACTGAAGCCATAAGGATGCGCCGTCCAGGCTGAAGAAAAGAAGGAGGAGCGTCAAAAACTGAATGCCCAGGGCGACCACGGCCGCACGTGATATTCTTCCTGAGCGAACATCCTTGAGACGGGTCGCGCCGACATAGAGCAGGATGGAAATCAGCAATGAACCATAGGTCACTATGGGTCCTGCGGGAACGACGAAGCGCAATGCGCGCGCCGTCGCGGGCGCGATGAAGGAAAAGAAACCGGCGAATTGGAAGTGGCGATGCCACTCCGGGCGACGAACCGAAGCGAGAGCCCCGATGCCGAAGAGCGTGACCTCGAAGAGCACCCAGAACGGATAGGCCAGCCCAATCAAGGGCGCGGGTCCCGACACTTGGGGGGATGCAGAAGCGACCCGAGCGACTGCGGTGACAAGCGACAATGCGACAACCAGTCCGAACAGGACTGCGCCGATGACGCCGACTGTTTTATGCCTCTCCCGCGACCCCGCGTTCACTGCGAAATATTGAAATGCAAAAACGACGATCCAGGCCGTAGTTGTCACGCCGTGAGCAATCACGAGCAGCGTCAGCGGCTTTCCCGCCTCGAATACGGGTTTCAGATAAAAGGTCGGCGCAAACCCAACCACCAGGAGAAGAAGAGCGAGGCCGACGAACCAATCCTCGATTCGTCGATTGGTTGCGGGAATAGCTGAAGCGGCGCTTGTCACGATTGCTCTCCTTGATCATGGGCTTTTGGAAGGGCGGGGGGCTCGTATCGAACCCGTGCCGGCGGTAGAAGTTTCGAAGCGTGAAGCGTCAGTCCGGGCGCATCGGGTAAAGGAACTCGGTAAAGCCTCGACGCAGAAACTGCGTGCGCGTGGCTGCGAGATGCTCCTGCGCTTCGCTTTCTGTGTCGAAGCTCGGGCAGGACAGAGCCGTAAAGCGAAAGCGCCGCGCGTTTTCGAGGTCGCTGCGGTAGGCCTTGACCACTGCGCCGTCCCAGAACTCGTCTTCACGAACCGCTTCGTGAATGAAGACCTTCGTTCCGCCCATCAAACCCGGCGTGAAGCAGTAACCGTAATTGGCGGCCGCCGGGGTGACGCAAAGCGCGCAGACGGCGAGGAGGACCGCGTATTTAAGGTCGAAGTCGACAGTCTTTCGCACTTGCATGGCGGGAAGGGGCTCGCTTCGAAGGCAACGTCGCCTCGTCGCTCAGTCGAGCTGGGCGCGCGCTGGATGCTTGTTAAATCATATAGACAAGGTAGATTAAAAGGCGCGCGGCGTCAACTTCGAACGGCTGCTTTGGAAGCGTTGCGCGCGTTGGCGCGCGGCCTCGCCGGCGCCGTGTTCTCTGCGGCCCAGGTTGCATTTTTCAATAAGACTTTGTAATAATGCTATAATTTAAGTGCGTCATAAATCTTGAACGCCTGTCGCCGCCCCGAACAACGGCTCGGCGTCCCGGTCGGCGTCTGTCTCGATAAAAATTCCAGAACGGCGATGTAATCCTATTAATAGATCCGGTAACACGACTGTAGGCCAACTCATCGTGGCTCGGGCGGAGAGTCGCGATCAGGCAGGTTCACAGGAAAGGCGCGAGTATTTTTGGAGGCAGGATTTCCTCTGGCGTTGCACAAAGGGCTCGGCGTCGAAACCACTTCCCGATTCTCGGCGCGGCGGTTGCGAGAGCGAAAGGAACCGCGAATATGTATCCGGCGGTCACGGGCAGGGACCATATCGCGAGCCGCGGCGCGAAGCAGGCGCTCAGCGCAAGGGTTATGCAGCCGAATAGAAAATGGGGAGAAAGACTGATCGCCGTCTCGCGGAACTTAAGTCCCTTTGCGTCGCGCGTCTGCGCCGGCCAGCCCATCGTGTGGCCGAGCGCGAGACCGAGGAGAAAAATCGTCTCGCTCAGCGAGGTGACGGCTCCGATGATGAGCGAGCTCACGATTTCGACCGTCGCTCCGAAGAAGAATTTTCCCGCGCCGCCATAGCGCGCGAGGCCTCCTGGCGTGAGCAGGACATCTCCGAAGCCGAAAATTTTGGGTGCGAGGCTGAAGCCGAGAAAGGTGAGATAAATCGCTTTTAGCGAAGCCGCGGGAATAGACGAGACGTCTTCGAAGGCGACCGTCGACGCGCCGAGCGCAATGACCGCTGTCCAGGCGGGAGCGCCCATGAACATGCTGATCGCCCAGACGAGTTGAAAACGGCTCGTGGGCAAGAGTCCGGGAAGGCCAAGCAATTTGAAATATTGCATATTGCCTTGGCACCAGCGCAGATCGCGCATGACGAATCCAAGCAATTCGGGCGGATTCTCCTCGTAGCTGCCGCATTCGAGAGGCAGCGCGCGCACCTCGAAACCGGCGCGGCGCATGAGCGCCGCCTCTATTTGATCGTGGGAAAGGATGTGCCGGTCGCCCTCCAGCCTGGGCAGGACGCAGTGTCTTGCGAAAGGCGCGACGCGGACGAGAGCATTGTGCCCCCAGAAGGGCCCGCAATCCCCCGCCCACCATGTCGCGCCCATCGTGTATGTTCTCATTCCGTGGCGCATCCCAAACTGAAAGATTCGCGCAAAGGCCGACCGCGACGGCGCCCCGACGACGAGGCTTTGCAGGATGCCGATCCTTGGATGCGCCTCGCCCATGCGCACCAGTCGCAAGATCGTTTCTCCATCCATCAGACTGTCCGCGTCGAGCGGGATCATGAACTCGAATTCGGCGCCCCGATTCTCGCAAAAATCGCGGATATTGCCCGCCTTGTACCCCGCGTTGTCGATCCGGCGCCGGTAATGCAGCCGGACCCCATCCTGGCGAGCTTGCGATTTCCAACACGCGAACTCGGTCTCTTCCTGCGCGGCGATCCGCGGATCGCTCGTATCGCTCAACACGAACCAGTCGAAACGATCGGCGGCGCCGGTCGCCGCCACGCTCTCCATCATTGCGCCCAACCTTGCGAAGGCTCGCGCGGGATCCTCATTGCGCAATGTCAGCAGCATCGCCGTTCGGCTGCGCGGCCATCCGCGGCCTTCGGCGGAACGTGCGAAGGGCGCCGTGACGGCGAGGCCGTCGCCATGGAAATGCAGCAGCCAAAAACCGATCGCCGCATTGCATAATCCGAGCACGCTCCATGGCGCCGCGATCGCGAAGGCCGCTAGGATGCCGGCGCGCGGGAAGCTCCAGCCGCCGGCGCCGAGGCTTGCCGCAAGCCAGAACAGCAGCGCGAAATAAACCAGTCCGTTCAGGCATAGGACAAAGAGGCGTCGCCTTCGGAGCTCCGTGAGACTTTGCAGGCCGGTGGGCGTCATGGACGGAATGCGGCCATGCATCTTATGTTCCTACTATGATCATGGGAAAACTCTGGCGTATGATCACGCTATGGACTAGTAATAGCTTGGGAACATGGGGTGCGTAAATTGTCTCTGGGAATAAAATCCTACCAGGAACAGGAGAATGAGTCGCGCGCCTTGTGGTTTGAAGCGTCGTGGCGGCCGAGTTTGCGCGCGCAGGCTCTTCGGGCTCCCGGCGCTGAAGAGGCGCAGGTCGGCACGATTTGGAGCGCGATCAGCCGAGGCACGGAGCGCTTGGTGTTCGAAGGGCGCATTCCCGGCGCCGAGCATGAGCGGATGCGCGCGCCTTTTCAGCAGGGCGACTTTTGCTTTCCTGTAAAATACGGCTACTGCGCCGCCGGCGTCGTGGAAGCGGGCCCGGCGGATTGGGTCGGTCGCGCGGTGTTCTGTCTTCACCCGCATCAGGATCGTTTCGTCGCGCCGCTTTCGGCGCTGCGCCCAATCCCTTCGTCCACGCCGCTGCGACGGGCGACGCTCGGCGCCAATATGGAGACGGCGCTCAACGCGGTTTGGGACGCGGGCGCGGGCCCCGGAGACCGGATCGTGATCATCGGCGCCGGCGTGGTCGGGTTGCTGATCGCTTATCTCGTAGCCGGGCTTCCGGGCGCCGAGGTCACCGTCGTCGACAAGGACGAATCCCGCCGATCTGTGGTTCTCGAGTTTGGAGCGAAGTTCCAGTCGTCGGGAAAATTCGCGCCTGAAGATATCGAGGCCGACGTCGTTTTTCATGCCAGCGCCTCGGCCGCGGGACTGGCGCTCGCTCTGGCTTGCGCAGGCCTGGAAGCCAAGATCGTCGAGACGAGCTGGCACGGCGCAGGCGATACGCCGGTTCCGCTCGGCGGCGCCTTCCACGCCAAGCGCTTGCAATTGATCTCGTCGCAGGTCGGTCGAGTGGCGCCCTCCCGCCATCCACGCTGGACCTACGCCCGTCGGTTGGACAAGGCGCTGGAGCTTCTTTCCGACCCGCGCCTCGACCTGCTCATCACCGAGGAAGTCGCGTTCGCCGATGTCGCGCGGGAACTGCCGCGACTTCTCGCCGCGGACGCGCCGGGCCTTGCGACCCTCATTCGCTATTGATCCACTCGATAAGGAGACGCTCGTGTACGCCGTCGAAGTTCGCGACCACATCATGATCGCCCATAGTTTCCGCGGGGAATTATTCGGGCCGGCTCAGAGGCTGCACGGCGCAACTTTCGTCGTCGACGTGGCTTTCTTCCGTGAGCGGCTCACCGAGGACAACATCGTCGTCGACATCGGCCGCGCCCATGAGGCGTTGAAAGCGACGCTGGCGCCCCTTAATTATCGCAATCTCGACGAGGTAGAAGCGTTCAAGGGTCAGCAGACCACAACCGAATTCCTCACACGCCATGTTTTCGAAGCTATAGCTCTGGCTGCGCGTTCCGGCGCGCTCGGGCCAGGGGGGGACGGCGTTTCCCGCATTCGCGTGACGCTGCACGAGTCGCATGTAGCGCGCGCCTGGTTCGAGGGACCAGTCTCGGGATGACGAGGGTCGTCTTTGCGATCCCCGGCGATATCCGAGTGCGGACTGGCGGCTACGAATATGATCGGCGCCTGATCGAAGCGTTGGGAGAGCAGGGCATAGAGGTTGACTACTGTCCCCTGCCAGAGAGCTTTCCCGCTCCATCCGCCGAGGATGTCGCGTCGAGCGTCGACGCGATTGCGCGGCGCCGGCGCGACGGGGATGTCATTCTTATCGACGGACTCGCCTATGGCGTTCTGCCGGAAGCGGCTGTTCTTGCGATCGGCCCGCGGATCGTCACGCTCTGTCATCATCCGCTTGCGCTCGAGACGGGCCTTTCGCCGGAGCGCGCGGAATCGCTGTTCGAGAGCGAGAGGCGCGCGCTCGCGCTCGCGTCGCATGTGATCGTCACCAGCGCACACACCCGTGCGCTGCTCGCCCGCGAGTTTGGAGTTGATCACGCAAAGATCGCCGTTGCGCCGCCCGGCGTCGATTCGGCTCCACGGGCGCAAGGGTCCGGCGGCGCGACAACGCTCCTAGCGGTGGGTGCGATCGTTCCGCGCAAAGCTTTCGACGTGCTGGTGGAGGCGCTTTCAGGCCTTGTCGATCTCGACTGGCGCCTGCGCATTGTCGGAAACGATTCCCGTGATCCCCTCACAACCGGGGCGCTCAAAGGGCTGATCGCGGCAAAATCTCTGGAAAGCCGCATTGAAATCTTGGGGGAGGTCGCAAGCGAAGACCTCGCGAGCATTTTCGACAGAGCCGATCTCTTTGTTTCGGCCTCCTACTATGAAGGCTATGGAATGTCTCTCACCGAAGCGATGACGCGCGGATTGGCCATCGTCTCTTCAACCGGGGGCGCAGCCGCGGAGACGGTTCCAGACGGCGCCGGTTTGAAAGTCGCGCCGGGCGGTGTCGTCGATCTGCAACGGGCGCTACGCAATGCGATCGCCGATCCGGATCTGCGGTTTGAATTGTCCGAGGCGGCTTGGCGCGCGGGTCGAGAGCTGCCGCGCTGGGAGCAAACCGCCCGCATCGTTGCCGGCGTTGTCGCCGAGATGGGAGCCAAGGGCGAATGAGCGGTTTTTCGGCCGAATGGCTCGCGCTTCGCGAAGCGGCTGATCATGCGGCGCGCAATCGGCGGCTGGAGGCTCTGGTGGAGGCCGCATTCGCCACGCGGCCCGCTGTGTCGATCCTCGACCTCGCCTGCGGCGCGGGATCGAATCTGCGCGCCCTAGCGTTGCGCTTGCCGTATCGGCAGCATTGGCGACTGATCGATCATGACGAGGCCCTGCTCGCAGTGGCTCGAACAGCGCTCAGCGATTGGGCGGATCGGGTGGAATCTTTTGATCCGCTCATAGTACACAAGGCCGATCGCCGGCTTGAGATTTCGTTCGACCTCGCGGATCTCGCCGTCCTCGGCAGCGGCGTCTTTGACGCGTCGCTCGATCTCGTCACGACGGCGGCATTCATAGATCTCGTCTCTGC
Organism: Methylocystis heyeri; assembly: GCF_004802635.2. Classification (NCBI taxonomy): domain Bacteria; kingdom Pseudomonadati; phylum Pseudomonadota; class Alphaproteobacteria; order Hyphomicrobiales; family Methylocystaceae; genus Methylocystis; species Methylocystis heyeri. Next base: position 2,683,269 of record NZ_CP046052.1, on the reverse strand, counting down.
CGACTGGATCGAGAAATTCTGCGATGAGTTGGCGCGGCTGGGGCTTCCCTTCTACGCAGCGCTTTCCTATGAGGGCGTGGAACAGTGGCGGCCGGAGCATCACGCAGATGCGGCGATGCTCGACGCCTTTTTGAAACATCAGATGGGCGACAAGGGCTTTGGACCCGCCGCGGGCCCAAGGGCGGCGACTTTGCTCCAGCAAGCCCTCGCGCGACACGGGTATGTTGTCGCCTGTGGCGCCAGCCCCTGGCGCCTGGGGAGATCCGAGGCCGGATTGATCGAGGCTCTGGTCGAGGGTTCGGCGCAGGCCGTCATCGAAACGGCGCTGGTCTCAGGCGAGACGGTCGATGACTGGCGCAGGGTCCGCCGCGCATCGACGGCTTGCGAAATCCACCACGTCGATATTTTTGCAAAGGCGCCACAGGCCGTTTAGGCGCCTCAGCATCCTTGCCGGGCGAGCTTAAATCTCCCAGCGATGACATGCGGAAAAATCGCAATCGAAAAGCACGTCGCCTCCCTCCAGGAAATGGGCTTGAACGCGGGGTCGCAGCGCGCTGTGCAGCCTTACGATCGGCTGCAGCTCCAATCCTGTTCGGCCCGATCCGATTATCATCGGCGCAACGAGCATATGCAGCCGGTCGAGACGTCCAGCGTCGAGGAAGGTCGAGAGCGTTCGGGCGCCGCCCTCGATGAGGATTCGTTTCAGGCCTCTCGCGAAAAGAGCCTCGACGATCGCGGCCGGCGGGATAACGCCCGCGCGCGCCTGGAGGCGAATCGTCTCCGCGGAGCCGGAGCCGGTCGCGCTTTCGTCCATGACGAGAATGCGCCGCGCGCCGTCTTCGGCTAGCCATTTTCCCGTGGAGTCGAGGCGACCCGAAGGGTCAATCACCACACGCGCCGGACTTTTGCCCTCGACTCGGCGGACCGAGAGCCGCGGATCGTCTGTGACGATGGTGTGGGCGCCTACCACTACTGCATCGACATGAGCTCTGATGCGATGCAGATGGTCCAGCGCCGCCTCGCCGCTGATGTCGCGCGATTCGCCGCTGATTGTGGCGATCCGTCCGTCAAGGGACTGACCGAGCTGACCGACCACGAAGGGGCGATCCGGCGACGCCTCTCGAAAAGGGGCGAAAACGTCTCCAAGGATAGGATGAGATCTCCGGCCTTCGCCGTTCCCCCCTGCGCCCTCGAACCTCACGCTGTTTCCTTTCCTCGAAGCCTGTGCCCTGTCCGCGCGCTTAAATCATGCTTGTTCTATCGGATAAAGTCATTATACCTTTCTGAGCTGTCCAACAAGCTCGATGGGAGCTTTCGTGTCCAATAGACGTGTCCCGACCCCAGTCGGCCAGATCGAGGTCGAGCGCGCCATCGCCGAGATCCGCGCTGGACGCCCGGTCGTCCTCCTTCACGGCTCGGAGCGATTCGTCGTTTCTGCGGTAGATACGCTGGAGAGAGCGGGCGCCGAGGAGCTCGAGCTGGCGGCGAAGGGCTCCGCCTGCCTCGTCCTTTCGGCGCCGCGGTTGCGCCGGCTTGGGTTGGATCGATCGGAATCCGGCTGTGTCGCGCTGCCCCGAATCGACGTCGATCGCGTGCAGCATCTTTCTTATGAAGCCGATGCGCGTATCGACGCTCCGGTCGCCGGCCTGACGCCTCTTCACGTCGGCGCTCTCGAACTCATGCGTCTGGCGATGGTCTTGCCTGCGGCCATCATTCTCACGAGCGCGGAGGCGGAGGCGCTGCTCCCCCATCTGCTCTCCGTGTCACTCATGAATTTGAACGCCTATCGCGTCGGGCGCCGCGCGGCGCTGCGCATCGTCAGCCGCGCGCAGGTTCCGCTGGAAGGCGCCACGAATACCGAATTCGTTGTGTTCCGAGGCGGCGAGGGACTGCGCGATCAAGTCGCGGTCATTATCGGCCGACCCGATTTATCTCAGCCGGTCCGCGTGCGGCTCCATTCCGCCTGCCTGACCGGAGATCTTTTCGGCAGTCTCAAATGCGATTGCGGCGATCAGTTGCGTCACACGGTCGGCGAGATGGCGGCCACCGGGGGCGGCATCTTGCTTTATATCGACCAGGAAGGACGCGGCAATGGTCTCTCGACCAAAATCCGAGCCTATGAATTGCAAGCGCGAGGCTATGACACCTTCGAGGCGGATGAGATCCTGGGCCATGGCCAGGACCAACGAGGCTTTGACTTCGCAGCTGACATGCTGGCGCAGCTCGGCGTTCGGAGCGTGCGCGTCATGACCAACAATCCGTCCAAGATTGCGGCGCTGAAGGACGCAGGCCTGGACGTGGTTTCGGACCATCGCATCGTCGGCCGCCGCACCGACCACAATGTGCGCTACATCGCGGCCAAGCGGGACCGCGCGGGTCACTATTTCGAGCATGATTTCTGAGGGTTGGCCTGTGATCAGCGTTTCAGCGGTTACCCGTTGTCGGGATGCATCTTGCCGTTGGAGATTCCCGGTTCACAGTGGGCTTGGGGATCTTATGAGAAATCCGCTCGATTGGAGCGGCATTTCGTATTCGTTCGCCGCAAGAATCGATGCCCACCAGTGATTTTTTGCGGCTGTCGCTTCGGATCGCGAAGCGATCTCGCGCAAAGCCGTATTATTTGTGAACTTTCGTGGAGTTTTTCGCGCCTAAACATTCAAATTGAAAAATTCTCACTGTCGCCGAGGGCCGCTGCGGCGAGCCCGCCGAAGCGCCTCAGATAGAAGGCTCGGCAGGCCGGTGAAGATAGCGCAACGCGCCGATCATGTCGTTCGCGGCGGCTGCGAACCCGTCGAAGCGCGACGCGTCCGCCCGAGCCTTTAGCAAAGTTTTTCGACTTCGAAGCTAATAAAGCTCCAAGCTTTTTCACTGATGCTTTCTCCCCGGAGGGAAATCGATGGTGGCCCGCAAAACCGATGACAGGCAGCGTCCGCCCGCCGAAACTCTCTATTTCGAGGAGCTGGAGGCGCTTCGGCGAACCGATAAGGCTCCGAAACCGCCGGGCTGGCGCCTGTCGCTGCGCGCGGTCGAGACCTTCATCCTCGGCGGCGATGGACGCCCCGCCAAGATCGTCTGCGCCCGCTCTCTCATAGAGCGCGCGATGGTGACGCTGGCGACCTCGCGCGCGCTGCTGCTGATCGGCGAGCCCGGCACGGCGAAGAGCCTGCTCTCGGAGCTGCTCGCGGCGGCGATCTGCGGCGAGTCGACGCTCACCATCCAGGGCGGCGCCGCGCTCACCGAGGACCAGATCAAATATGGCTGGAATTACGCTCTGCTGGTCTCGGAGGGGCCGACCCCGCGCGCGCTCGTGCCGGCGCCGCTGCACAGGGCGATGAGCGGGGGCAAAATCGCCCGTTTCGAGGAGATCACCCGCTGTCCCGCCGAGGTGCAGGACGGCCTCTTGTCGATCCTTTCCGACCGCGTGATGGCGATACCGGAGCTCGGCGACGAGGCCATGGTCTTTGCGGCGGAGGGCTTCAATCTCATCGCCACCGCCAACACGCGCGACCGCGGCGTCAACGACATGTCGGCGGCGTTGAAGCGCCGATTCAATTTCGAGACCGTCTTCCCCATTCGCGACGCCGACGAGGAGATGGCGCTGGTCAAGCGCGAGGCGGAAAAACTGCTGCTGCGCTCCGGCGTTCCGGCGCCGCCGGAGGACGACGTGCTCGAGGTGCTGGTCTCCTGCTTCCGCGAATTGCGCTCGGGCGTCGACGGGAGCGGCGTCGCGATCGAGCGACTGACCTCCGCCATGAGCACGGCGGAGGCGGTGAGCGTCGCCCATGCCATCGGGGTGCGCGGGCATTTTCTGCGCGGCGATCGCGGCCGTCCGGAGGACATCGTGGAATGTCTCGCCGGCGCGGCTGCCAAGGACAATCCCGAGGACCTCGCCAAATTGCGGCGCTATCTCGAGCAGCGCGCCGGAGCCCGCAAAGGGGACGCCTGGCGCGCGCTGCATGCAGCGCGTCACCTTCTGACTGTCTGAAGCCTTCGCCGCGCCGATGGCTCCTCTGCTCCTCCTCGGCGTTCGTCATCACTCCCCGGCTTGCGCGCGGCATGTGGAGGCGACGATCCGCGCGCATCGGCCGGCTTACGTGCTGATCGAAGGGCCGGCGGATTTCAATCCGCATATCGAAGATCTCCGGCTCGATCATACGCCGCCGATCGCGATCTTCTCCTATTGCGCCGACGAGACGACATCTCGCTCCTCCTATTCGCCCTTTTGCGCCTATTCGCCGGAATGGCGCGCCTTGCGGACCGCCTTCGAGATCGGCGCGACGCCGCTGTTTTGCGATCTCCCCGCCTGGCATCCCGATTTCGGCGAGCGCGCCAATCGTTACGCCGATCCGCATCCTCTGCTCGCGCGCCGCCATGCGGCCGATGCGGCGTTGCAGGTTAATCTACGAGCGGAAGGTTCGGACGCCGCCTGGGACGCTCTGATCGAGCAGGCGGAAGAAGCGCGCCTGCCCAAACTGCTGGAGACCTATTTCGAGCTGCTGCGCCCGGACGGCGCGGAAGACGCGCGCGAGGCGGGACGCGAAAAATTCATGGCCGCCCATGTCGCTTGGGCGCTGAAGGAAGCCGCGGGTCGTCCGGTCGCGCTGGTCTGCGGCGGCTGGCATGTCGGGGGCGTGCGCCGCTTTCTCGGCGAGGCGGATGGCGCGCGGCCGATCTGTCCGCAGCCGCCGGAGGGGGCGCGTGCGGAGAGCTATCTGACGCCCTACAGCTTCGCGCGGCTAGACGCATTTTCGGGCTATGCGGCGGGCATGCCCTCGCCCGGCTATTGGAACGTCGCTTACCAATCGGGACTCGAGGCGGCTGCCGACTGGGCGATGACGCGCATCGGCGCGGCGCTGCGCGACAAAGGTCTGCCGGTCTCTACCGCCGACCGCATCGCCTGGCGCGCCCACGCCTGCGCCCTCGCCAATCTGCGCGGCCATCGCGCGATTTTGCGCGCCGACCTCCTCGACGCGGCGCTCTCGGCCCTGGTGAAGGACGGACTCTCCGGCCCCGCCGCCTGGACGCGATCGGGCGCGGTGACCGGGGCGGCCGACGATATTGTCGTCGAAATGCTGTTCGCGCTCTGCGACGATAAAGAGGGGCGGCTGGCGAGCGGCGTTCGCCTGCCGCCGCTCATCCAAGATCTCGAACGCCGCCTCGCCCAATATCAGCTGACTCCCGACCGCGTGAAAAAGCTCGTCGCCATTGACTGGCGCGACAAGACGCGCAGGGGCAAAGCTCATACGCTGCATCAGATGCGGCTGCTGGAGCTTCCCGGCGTCCTCCGCATCGCGGGGCCGCCCCATGCCGACGCGCGCGACCTGACCGAGACATTCGAGATCGCCAAGCATTCTGATTGGATGGCGGCGGTGATCGAAGCTTCACGCTGGGGCGGCGATCTGCCGATGGCCGCGACGGCGCGGCTTCGTGCGCGGCTCGACGATGCGCCGGGCAATGTCGATACGCTGGCCGCGGCGCTGTCGGACGGGCTGTTCGCCGGCCTCTATGAGGCGGCCAGTTCCACCGTGGAACTCGAAAAACATGCCGCCGCCTGCCGCGAGATCGGGCCGCTCGGCCGCGCCGCCCGCCGGGTGACGCGGCTCTATCGTTTCGGCGATGTCTTCGGTGCGACGCGCGCGCTGGCGCCGCTGGCGCAAACCATGTTCGAGCGTATTTTGTTTCTGCTGGAAGGACCGGTCGGAGACGGGCGCCCGTCGATCGACGCCGTGATCGCGGCGCGCGATTTTGCGCGCGGCTGCGACGGGCTCGCGCTTTCCCTCTCCGCCGCGCGCGAGGTTTTCGAGCGCATAGTCGCCAATGCCGAAACCCCGCCGGCGCTCGCGGGCGCGGCGCTGGGCTGGCTTGTCGCCATGGGTTTCGGCGACGCCGGAGACGGGGCCGCCGCACGGATCAAATCATGTGCGCGGCCGGAAAATCTCGGCGATTTTCTCGGCGGGCTTTTCGCGCTCGCGCGCGAGGAGATTGGCACGGCGGCGCCGGCGCTCGTCGCCGTCGACGGCCTGGTTGCCGGCTGGACGCAACAGGAGTTTCTCGCCGCGCTTCCGGCGATGCGCGGCGCCTTCGCCTGGTTTCCGCCGCGCGAGCGCGAGGCTCTCGCGCGCGTCATCTTGCAGCTCAGCGGCCGCGAGGCCGCCGATGCGGAAGCGATCGCGCTCGATTGGATGCGTCAGCGCAAATCCGTCGAGAGCCAGGCGCAGGCGATGGATGCGGAGGCGCGGGCGCTGGAGCGGCTCGCGCGCTGGGGTTTCAATTAGACATTCGAGGAGTCTGTTCGATGATTCGTTACGAATATCGCGACGATAAATCCGCCAAATTCTGGGAAGGGCGGGTCGACGGCGAGACCTTGACCGTACGTTTCGGCCGCATCGGGACCAATGGCCAGACGAAGGATAAAACTTTTGCCAGCGCCGCGGCGGCGCAGAAGGAATTCGACAAGCTGACCAAGGAAAAGACCAGCAAAGGCTATGTGACGGCAGGCGAGAGCGATGCGCCCATCTGCGATGATCGCGAAGAAACAGTAAAGCCGGAAAGCTCGCCCCTCCCCGAAGCGCCTGCGAGCGCCGCCGCGGCCGAACAGCCGATCCTTCTTGAAACCGCGCGCATCGTGACGGCGGCGCCGCTTCCTTCCCGCTCGCGGCCGGCGCCGGCGCCTGAGCCCGTCGATTGGAAGGCTCATTGGGCGGATTTGGCCACACGCTTGCTCAAGGCCGAGACAGTGGCGCGCGAAGTGCTTGACAGGCTGTCGTCGCTCCCAGCGTTCCAAAACAATATTCATATTGGAGCGCTCCACGGCCAAGTGCATACGGCGCAGAAGCACTGCGACGCGCTGAGCGCGTTGCGCGAAAGCGCGTCGGCTCGAACGGCGCCGCCGCCCTTCTCGATCGAAGCGATGGTCGAGTGGATGGAGTGCGTCGAGAATGCTTTCCGCGATTGTTTTTTCTATGCTATGTCCGAAGACAAGCGATGGACGGACTATGTCGCCGCCCACCGGGCATTGGCGGCCTGGACGGTGCAGTCCCAGGGCGCTACTGCGGCTCTGACCGTCGCCGCACTCGCGCAGAAACGGGGCCTTAACCGTCACTTCAGGACGGTGAGCGCTTGCGCCTTTCGGGAAGCGCTGTCGCGCGCGCCGGAGACGGACTATGACGCAGCGCTCGCCTTCGCGCTCGAATCTCGCGACGGAAACATCTATCGCGACGGTCTCTTTGCCTTCGTCCTCGCAGACGACCGCCCAGGCGAACATGCCTTGAAGCCGCTGGCCGTTCTGCACGAAGCAGCGAGCCTGTCATTCGACACCCGGCTCCATCCTGAATTTGCGCATTTGGTTCTCGATGCGCCACCCTCGCAAACCGAGCCCTGTCGTATCCAACGCGGGCTTTTTCAGTCCTTCCATGGCTCCGATGTCACCGCCGCCTGCATGGCCGCAACCGCGCAGGCTGTGGCGCGGGCGCATGGAGAATCGCCGACGTCGGTGCTCGAATGGCTCTCGCGCGTGCTCGAAGAAAACCAGCGCTGCGACATAGCTTGCGCGATTCTCGACGACGAGGCGTTCGAGTCGGCGGATGGTCTCTATTCACGGCTCATGGAGAAGCCGATCCGCGCCGCTTTCGATCTCGCGCAAAAAACCTATCCGCGTCGCATGTTCGCACGCCTTCTGATCGCCTATTCTACGGGCCGGGTCGATCCGGCGATAAGGGGACGGCTTTTCTTGCTTCTGAACGAGATCGGCCAGGACGTCGCGCAGGCGATCGCACAAAGCCTCGACGCCAAAGCGCAAAAAAGCCTCGGCGCGCTGCTCGATCTCGCGGGGGAGTCGGCGCCGCGCGAGGCGTGGCCCACCGTGCTTTCGGCTCCGCCCTGGCGCGCGAAGCGGGCAAAGAGCGAGGACATCCGGCTGACGCTGGAGCCGATATCCACCCCGACTGTGATCGGCGCGATGGCAGCGCCCGCTCCCGACCCCTATCGTCGATACGGCGCATTGAGCGATCTTAAGGAATTGCCCAAGCAGATCGCCTTTGCCGAGACACAGGCTCCCATCCGCGAGCCATGGCCCGCCGCCGAACCCATGCCTGCCGAGGGCGCCGACGCTGTGCAATGGGTAAGCTGGCTCGGGGCGCGGTGCGACGCTCTCGCGGGGAGCGAGAGCTGGTTGTGGGGGACCTATGCAAATATGTGCCGCGCTGTCGCGCGTCAGCCAGAAGAACTCGCCATGCTGTTGTGGTCGCGCCCACGATTCATGGCGATCTGCAGTGTCGAGTGGAGACTCGTCGTTCCCGAAATGATGAGCCGTTTCGGCGACAAAGCGCTCGAAGGCTTGCTCGGGCATTTGCGGTCCAACCCCGTCGAGATCCTTCCCATCGTCGCTGCTATCGGCGCTCCGGAGATTGCGCCGATAGCGGCGCGCGCCATGTTGCGGCTCAAAAAGGCGCGCGACGCCGGGCGCGACTGGCTGCGCGCTCATCCGCGCACGGCGATCTACAATCTGCTTCCCCAGGCCATCGGCGCGCCGGGCCAGGCGCGTGAAGAGGCCGAATATGCGCTACGCTGGATGGCCGCGGCGAAAGAGGCGAACGCTGCATTATTGCAAGAAGCGACTCGCGATTATGCGCAGATCGAGCCGCGCGTAGAAGAAGCCGTAAAACAAGTGCTGACGCGAGATCCGCTGAGGCAGACGCCTGCAAAGGTCGCAAAGCTCCCCGCATGGCTCGCGCCCGCAGCGCTTGTCTCGCCGAAGCTGCGTTCCGGCGGCGCTCTGCCGCAAGAGGCGGTCGTTGCGCTGCTGGAGATGCTGTCTTTCGTCAAGTCCGACGATGTCTATCCAGGCGTCGCGCAAGTGCGGGAGGCCTGCGACCCGAAAAGTCTTTCCGCTTTCGCCTTCGATCTCTTCTCCGCCTGGCTCGGCGCCGGCGCGCCGGGCAAGGACGGCTGGGCGATGCGCGCCATGGGCTGGATCGGCGACGACGAATGCGCGCGCAAGCTGACCCCGCTGCTCCGCAAATGGCCGGGCGAATCCGCGCATGCCCGCGCCGTGAGCGCGCTCGACGTGCTTGCGGACATCGGCAGCGACGTCGCGCTGATGCATCTCAACGGCGTCGCCGAGAAGGTGAAGTTCAAGGGGCTGCAAGACAAGGCCCGCGAGAAGATCGCCGCAATCGCCGAGGCGCGCGATCTGACGCCCGAGGAACTCGCCGATCGTCTCGCGCCCGATCTCGATCTCGACTCGCGCGGCGGTCTCGATCTCGATTTCGGCGAGCGCAAATTCCGTGTCGGCTTCGATGAATTTCTGAAACCCTGGGTGAAAGATTCGAGCGGCGCGCGGATCAAGGACCTGCCCAAGCCGAACAAATCCGACGATGCGGAAAAAGCCGCCGCGGCCCAGGCCCGTTGGTCGACGCTGAAGAAGGACGCGCGCGCCGCCGCCGCTTTGCAAATCACTCGACTCGAAACCATGCTCGGTTCCGCGCGGCGGGTCTCGCCCGAAGTCTTCTGGACCTTCTTCGCCGCGCATCCGTTCATTCGCCATCTCGCCCAGCGGCTCGTCTGGGCCGCCTATGACGAAGACGGAGCGGCGACCTTCTTTCGCGTCGCCGACGATCTCTCCTTCACCGACGCCAATGACGATCCGATCGAGATCGATGTGACCGCGCAGGCAAAGGGGAAGATCGGCCTCGCCCATCCGATCTATATGAGCGATGACGAGCGCATCGGCTGGGGGGCCCTGTTTGGCGATTACGAGATCGTACAGCCTTTCCCGCAGCTCGGCCGCGAGATTTTCGCTTTGACCGAAAGCGAGAAAAGCGCAAGCGAGATCGGGCGGTTCGACGGCGTCGAAATCGAATCGCCGCGCCTGTGGGGCATGCGCGGGCGCGGATGGCGTCTCGGACAGCCGCAGGACGCCGGCGGCATTCACTGGATCGAGCGTCACATGAGTCTCCCCGGCGGCGAAAAACTCGTCGCTTATCTTCCCTTTGAGGACGGGATCTACGCCGGCGCGCCAGACGCTGGGAACGCGACCCAGAAGCTCGGCAAGATCATGCTCGGAGAACCAAACTGGTATGGCGTGCGCCGCGGCGCACAGGCGCCGGGCGCCAGGACTTTCGGCGCGCTCGATCCGCTGGTCGCGAGCGAAATCTTGCGCGACGTGGCGACAATCGCGCAATCCGCCGGGAAGGCGCCGGCATGAGCGTCGCCCACCTCGAACGTTGGCGGCTGATTCTCGGCGAGGCCGCGGAGGGCGCATGCGGTGGGCTCGGCGAGACCGCGAGCGCGATGGATGCAGCCATAGAATGGCTCTATGGCCGCGACCCCGACCTCGCGGAGCGCGGCCTGAGGAACAAGCAGGGAGCTCGCGGCGGCTCCGTGCTCTCTTCGCCCCAATGGATCAACGAGATCCATCGCCTTTTTCCCAAGGAGACCATCGAACGGCTGGAACGGGACGCGATCGAGCGCTTCGCGATAGACGATATCGTCACGAGCCCGGACGTTCTCTCGCGCGTGACGCCGAACGAGACGCTGCTGCGAGCCGTGCTGAGAACCAAGCACCTGATGAATCCGCAGGTGCTCGATATGGCCCGCAAGCTCGTGCAGGATGTCGTCCGGCAGCTGATGGAGAAGCTGGCGCGCGATGTGGCGATTGCCTTCTCCGGCGCCGTCGACCGCAGGCGCCACACCCCGCTGAAAGCCGGCGCCAATCTCGATTTCAAGCGCGTGCTGCGCGACAATCTGCGGCATTACGATCCGAAGACGCGGCGCATAACGGTCGAGCGTCTCCATTTCTTCGCGCGCAACCAGCGCACGCTCCAGCCCTGGCAAATCATACTGCTGGTCGATCAATCCGGCTCCATGGTCGGCTCGGTCATTCATTCGGCTGTCACCGCGGCTTGCCTCATGGGCCTGCCCGGCGTGAAGACTCATCTCGTCGCCTTCGACACCGCAATCGTCGATATGACGCGCGATGCGCAGGACCCGGTCGAGCTTCTGATGAAAGTTCAACTCGGCGGCGGAACCGATATTCAGGGAGCGCTGGCCTATGCGCAGGAGCTGATCGAGCAGCCGGCCCGCGCCATCGTCGTGCTGATCTCGGATTTCTATGAAGGCGCGAGCGAGGCGATGATGATCCGGCGTGTGAAGTCGCTCACGGAGCAGCGCACGCTGGTGCTCGGCCTCGCGGCGCTCGACGAGGCCGCCGACCCTGCCTATGACCGTCTCGCGGCGGAAAAACTCGTCGCCGCCGGCGCGGAAGTCGGCGCGATGACGCCGGGGGAACTCGCGTCCTGGCTCGCGAGCAAGATCAAATGATGATCTCGCGCCCCGATCTCGTCGCTCTCGCCGACGACGCTCTCATCCAGCTCGCCAACGCCGGCCTGCTCAAACGCGCGCTACGCGACCAGACGGAAGGAAGAAGCCCCACGCTCGCCGAAACTTCCGACGGCGCGATAGAGGCGCGGTTTGCGGATGGCGCGCTCACCCGCCTTTCTCCGGGAAAGACGCCGCTGGAGGCCGATTGCTCGTGCCCGGCGAGTGGCATGTGCCGACATCGCATCGGACTGGTGGTCGCCTATCGGGAAGCGCATCGCGGCGCGGCCGACGCCCCGCGGGAATGGGATCCCGGGACGCTAGATCTCGCCGCTCTCGAAAACGCCCTCGACGCCGGCGAACACGCGAGCCTCGCAAAATTGCGTCGCGGCGGCGTTCATATCCGCCTGACGCGGGGGGCGACCCCGGCCGCGGCTCTGGCGATGGCCAATGTGCGTTTTCTTGCTCCCAACGACCCCAACTACGCCCGATGCGATTGCGCGCGCGGCGGTGGCTGCGCCCATGTCGTTCTGGCGGTCGAGGCTTTTCATCGCGCCAATGGCGCAGCGGAGGCGACGATCGGAGAGCCCCCGCGGATCGAAGCGAGCGAGGCGCTGGTCGCCACTTGCGACGCGCTGATCGAGAGCCTGCTCACGGAAGGCGCGACGGCCGGCGTCATAGCGCATGGCCGGGCGCTCGATCATGCGCTCGAGGAAGCACGCTCTGCCGGCGCCGCCTGGCTCGCGCTCGCGCTCGAAGCGCTTCAGGGGCAGATCGTCTCCTATGAAGCGCGTAGCGCGCGCTATGATTCGGCGGAGCTGCTTGCGCTCGTCGTCGAACTTTTTGCGCGCCCCCGAGCGGGGTCGGCTTCGGCGCTCGGTTTTGGCGAGCCGATGGAGACCGCCATGGCGAAGACCAGGCTGGTCTCGCTCGGAGCCCGCGTCGTCCGACAGGGGCGCGAATTCGACGCCGCCGTCATGCTGGTCGACAGCGATACGGGCGCGCCGATGTTGATGCGCAAGACGTTTGCTTCAGCGCCGAAGGACGGGTCGGGCGAGGCGTTGGTTTCCAGGCGTTCGATGCTGCGCGGCGTCAGGCTCGACGCTCTGGCCCATGGTCAGGCGTTGAGCTCTACCGCCAGGCGGCGCGCCGACGGCGTCGTCACATTCTCAAGCGCGGCGCGAGACAAGACGTCGGTTATGGCGCGTGGACCACTCATGAGCGCGCCGGGACCGGTTTTCGCCCCATTGCTCGCTCCACTGCGGGAAGCCATCGCGCATCGGCCGCCCGGATTCATTCGTCCTCGCAGCCTTGTCCATGATTTCCACGTCTTTCAGGTCGCGGAAATTCTCGGCCATATTTGGCAGCCGAGCGAACAAATCTGGCGAGGCGCGGTCACGCTCGTCGACGGCGAGCGATTGATGCTGGAAAGGCGCTGGGATGCGGGCGCGCCGCAGGCGATCGACGTTTTGTCGCGCATATTCGATTACGGCGGCCTGCGGCAGATCGCGGGCGTCGTCCGCTTCGTCGATGGCGAGGCTGTCTGCGATCCGTGGTCGCTATCGACATCGGAACGCTTCATCGTTCCCGACCTCGATGATGCGCACGCGCCGTCGGCGCCGCCCGTCGCCCAAAGAGAGAAGCAGGGCGACGCGCTAGGAACGGCGCGGCTTCTACTCGCCGGAGCGTTGCATGCCGGCGTCAAGCGAATCGGCCATGATTTCAAGCGTGACGGGGCGGGCGTCCTTCGGGGACTCGTCGACTCGGGCTGGACGCGGACGGCGGAGCGCTTTGAGGGCTGGCTTCACAATCCGCGAGACGCCGGCGCCTTTTTGCGTGCGGCGATATTGGTCGAGGCGCTGCGCGACATGTGAGACGGCGCCGTCCGCCTCCTAACCTACGTCGTCGGGTTGCACGCGCCGACGCCGCCAAAGCTCTTGAGCAAAGACTGCTTGCGGGCGCTGATGTCGTGGAGTTGGATGCATCCACAGTCGATAGATCATTCTTTTCAACCAGATCCGGCTCGAGGCCATCTCGGGCGCCTTCCCGATGCGCTTCTCTTATGATCCGCAAAGGCGGATGGCGGCGCGCGCCTTCGATTACGATCCCTCGCTCGGCGCTCGCGCGGTTCTGTCGTGTAATCGTCATTCGCCCTTGGCACACAGGATAAATCAACGGGATGCGCGGGACCCGAAAGCGAGGCGGCGTGATTGCGGGTAAGGCGACGGGAAGGATCACGGCGGCGATCGGGCTCGCCGGCGCCCTGTTTTCCCTCGTCGTTCCGACGATTGTCGGTGTCGGCGGCGCGAGGGCGGCGGAAAGCGGCGGTTCTTCCCCGCAAGTCAGTTGGGCCGGCTTCTACACCGGCGTCAATTTCGGCGGCGGCTTTCCGTTGAACGTCGGGGAGCGCCTCCAGGCCGGCAGCGGTTTTGTCTCGCCCGCTTATGACCTCTATCCGGCGAGCCGAGAGCGTTCCGCCGTCAGCTTCGGCGCCCAGGCCGGCTATGGCTGGCAATTCGGCTCCTGGGTGGTCGGCGTGGGGACGGATTTCAATTTCTTCAACGGACGCGGCGGCATGAGCGGCATTTTTCCCGCTTCGCCCGCCTTCTGGCCGCTCGGCGTCCGCTCCTATGCCCTCAGCTATGCGACCCCGGCCAATTATTTCGCCAGCCTCAAGGCGCGTTTCGGCTATGCCTTCGATCGCATGTTGATCTATGCCACCGGCGGCGTCGCGGCCGGGGGCGCGCGCGGACCCGCAAAGCTCCTCTTCAGCGGCAGTCCGGAGGACTATTACGTCGCCGGGACCTCGCAATCATCGAGGATGAAATATATCCTCGGGGCGGGAGTCGAATATGCGATGACCGACAACTGGTCGGCGCGGCTCGAATATTTGTTTTTGAGCCAGTCGCTCAATACGCAATTGTTCGACAATGGTGCAGATACCCAGTATTTCTCGAGGGTCCGCAACGAGAACAACATCGTGCGCCTCGGGCTCAATTACAATCTCGGCCCCCAATATGAAGCGAAGGAGCACGGCGAGTCCGACAAAGGCGTCGAGGAGGAGAGATTCAGCGCGCATGGCCAGACCACCGCGGTCGGGCAGGGCTATCCCAAATTCCCCGCGCTCTACTCCGGCAAGAACAGCTTCACGCCCTATGGGCAGGCGCGCGGCGGCTCGACCTCCGGCCTCTATCTGGGCGCGCGCCTGTGGGAGGGATCAGGCGTCTTCGTCAATCCGGAAATCGACCAGGGCTACGGCCTGTCGGATTCGACCGGCGCCGCGGCCTATGTCAACGGCGCCGTCGCCAAGGTCGGGGCCTCGGCCCCCTATATGCGTTTCCAGCGCTATTTCCTGCGCCAGATCATCGGCCTCGGCGGGCCCGGCGGGGATCGTGACGAAGGCTCGCACAGCGAAGTGCTGGAGGCGACGCAAAACCAGCTCGCCGGCAGGGTGGACAAGGACCGGCTGATCTTCACGATCGGCAAATTCGCCGTCGGCGATGTCTTCGACGACAATGTTTACGCCCATGACCCGACCACGGGTTTTCTGAACTTCGCGTTCAACTCGATGGGCGCCTTCGATTACGCCGCCGATTCCTGGGGCTATACCTACGGCGCCGCCGCGGAGTGGAAACAATCCTGGTGGACCTTGCGCGGCGGCCTGTTCCAGCTCTCGCAGGTTCCCAACGGACCCGAGATCGAACCGGTGATCGGGCGGCAATATATGGGCGTCACGGAGCTCGAAGGGCGCTATGAGCTTTTCGGGCAGGACGGCGCGCTCAAGTTCCTTTTTTATGCCGACAACGGCTATCTCAGCAAACTCGATCAGGTTACGGCGCTCGCCTACGCTGCCGGGGATTTTCCGCCCAGCATCGACAATCTGAGACGCCGCAGCGTCAAGATCGGCGGCGGAATCAATCTCAAGCAGCAGCTCATGCCGGGGCTCGGGTTCTTCATGCGGGCCAGTATGCTGGACGGCCGCTATGAGACCGTGGATTACACCGACGTCCAGCGTCAGCTCTCATTGGGCCTCGTCGCCGCCGGAACGCTATGGGACCACGAGAAGGACGAGATCGGCGGAGCCGTCGCTTTCGGCGGCCTTTCCGGCCCGCAGATCCGCTATTTCGGCAGCGGCGGGACCAGCGTCTATATCGGCGACGGCGCGTTGAGCTATGCCGGCGAAAAAGCGTCCGAACTTTATTACAAGCTGTGGATCAACGACTGGATGGACGTGACCTTCGACCACCAGCTGCTGATCAACCCCGGGCACAACAGCGCTCGCGGTCCGGTAAATGTCTTCGGCGTGAGGTATCGCGCGGGCTTTTGAGGCAAAAGAGCCGTCGGGCCGGATAGATTCTCTCGATGTTTTCTTCTGCCGGTCTTGTAAACTCCCTATCGTCGTATGGGCCGGGGAAGGGCGCCGGGCGCCGCTTTTACGGAGGACATCAGATGCTCAAAGGCAAGATCGCGCTCGTCACGGGCTCCACCAGCGGAATCGGCTTGGCGATGGCGCGCGCCTTTGCGGAAAAAGGCGCCAATGTCGTCCTCAACGGCTCCCGCAGCCCCGACGAGATCGAGCTCGCCCGCGTTGGGATCGAGCGCGACTTTTCGGTGAAAGCGCTTTATCTGGCCGCGGATATGAGCGTTCCCGCCCAGATTGCGCAGATGATGGCCGAGGCGGAGCGGGTTTTCGGCTCGGTCGACGTGCTGGTCAACAATGCGGGAATCCAGCATGTCGAACCGATCGAGAGTTTTCCGGTCGAAAAATGGGACGCCATCATCGCCGTCAATCTCTCGTCGGCGTTCCACACCATTCGCGCCGCCGCTCCCGGCATGAAGGCGCGCGGATGGGGGCGCATCATCAACACGGCCTCCGCTCACGCCCTGGTGGCGTCTCCGTTCAAGTCCGCCTATGTCGCGGCCAAGCACGGCCTCGCCGGCCTGACCAAAACCGCGGCTCTGGAATTCGCGCGCGATGGAATCACCGTCAACGCCATCGCCCCCGGCTATGTCTGGACGCCGCTGGTCGAGCGGCAGATCCCGGACACCATGGCCGCGCGCAATCTCACGCGCGATCAGGTGGTCAACGACGTCTTGCTGGAAGCCCAGCCGACCAAGGAATTCGTCACCCCGGAACAGGTCGCCGCGCTCGCGGTCTTCCTCGCCTCGGACGAAGCCAAATCCATCACCGGCGCCGTTCTCAGCATCGACGGCGGCTGGACCGCGCATTAAAGCGCATTCGTTTTCACGGTTGATGTCCGGCTCCAGTGCGCCGTCCCGGCGAAGCCCCTGCAGGAAGCGTCGCAATGAATTCACACATCGTCACGCTCAACGCCGGCTCCTCCTCCATCAAATTCGCTTTGTTCCAGCGGAAAGAGAACGAAGTCTCGATGCTGGCTTCGGGCCTCGCCGAGATGACGGGGAGAGACCGGCATATCGAGGCGCATGACGCCGCCGGCGCGACCTTGCAGGAGGACCGCTGGTCGCAGAGCGACGGGAGCTCTTTTCACGACGAGGCTCTGAGGCGCATTCTCTCCTGGCGGGGCCGAGCCCTGCCGGGCGCCGAAATAAGCGCAGTCGGGCATCGTGTCGTGCATGGCGGGGTTCATTACGACGCGCCCGTGCTCGTCGCCGGCGAGGTCCTCGACCGCCTCCGGGCGCTTGTTCCGCTCGCCCCGCTGCATCAGCCGCACAATATCGACGGCATCGTCGCGGCGCGCAACGCCTGGCCGCAGGCGCGCCAGGTCGCCTGTTTCGATACCGCGTTCCACCGCAATCATCCTTTCGTCAACGACGTCTTCGCGCTGCCGCGGCGATTTTACGCCGAGGGCGTGCGCCGCTACGGCTTTCATGGCCTGTCCTACGAATATATCGCGAGAAGGCTGGCGCAGATTTCGCCGGCTCACGCCGCCGGCCGCGTCGTCGTCGCCCACCTCGGCAACGGCGCCTCGATGTGCGCCATGAAAAACGGGCGTTCGGTGGCGAGTTCGATGGGATTGACCGCGCTCGACGGCCTGCCGATGGGCACGCGCTGCGGCCAGCTCGATCCCGGCGTCGTGCTTTACCTGATGCAGGAGAAAAAGCTCGGCGCGGGAGAAATATCCGATCTTCTCTACAAGGAATCGGGCCTCAAGGGCCTCTCGGGCCTCTCGCACGACATGCGCGAACTCGAGGCCTCCGATCTTCCCGAGGCCGCCCAGGCGATCGATTATTTCATATTCCGCATCCGGCGCGAGCTCGGCGGACTGGCGGCTGTTCTGCAGGGCCTCGACGCCGTGGTTTTCTGCGGCGGCATCGGCGAGAACTCCAGGCTGGTGCGCGAACGCGCGCTCGAAGGCATGGAATGGCTCGGCGTCGAACTCGATCATGACGCGAACCGGGCTAATGCGGAAATCATCTCTTCGGCGAATTCGCGGGTGCGGGCTTTCGTCATCCCGACCGACGAGGAACAGATGATCGCGCGCCATACTTTCGATCTCGCGGGCGGATGAGGTCTGCGAAATCAATCCTGTCCCGGCGTTCCGTCACCAATGCAGGTTGAGAATATTTCCGCGTTCCTGATGATGGCCCCCGCGACGGTGATGTCCCCAATCGGCGCCGTGGCGCCCCCAATTGCCGTCGTGATAACCGCGATGTCCGTGGTGATGCTCTCCGCGGCCCTGGCCGCCGGCATATGTATGACGCTGGTGACGCCAATCGCCCGCCTGCGCCAGTGACGGAGCGAGGAAGGCGACCAGAGCCGCGGTCGCCAAGGTTTTTTTCACGATCGACTCCTATCGCTGGATCGGGATGCGCGCTTTCGCTTGCAGGGACTCATACGAGGCGAAAGCGCAAGGAGTCAAAGCCCGCGCGTCTTTCCATTATCCGACGGGGCTCCTGATCTCGGGGGCCGACCAGTCTGCTTGCGTCGTCGCCGCGGCAGCGGCTTCGTCCGCGTTCTTCATCGGGTGCTCCCCGGCCTTGCCGGATTGGGCGCGCCCGGTCCCGTTCACGGGCAGGAGCGCCGCCACCGCGGCTGTGGCGACGAGCGCAGCGCCCGTCGCGATGGCGAATCGAAGAAGTCCATGGCCCTCCGAGCCGGCGACGACGGCCATGTGAGGCCGTGTTTCCAGAGGCTGCGGTTCCGCGGCGCGGTCGGGAACATGGGCGCTGTCGCCGTCGCCGTCCTTGCGCGCCGGCGCGGCGGACAACCTGCCGCCGGCGAAGAGCCCGATCAGCGCGGCGCCGGCGACCGCTGCGACCGGCAAAGGATTCTCCCGCACGCGTTGCGCAGCGCCACGAGCGAATTCGCCGACGGCGGCCTGACGCTTCTCGCTCATCACCCGGTCGAGCAGATTGGATGGGGAAATCCTGCTGCGGAGTTCCTCGATCGAACTCGCCAGCCGCTCCCGCGCCAGATCCGCTTCGCTCTTAAGCAGCTCGCTGCGTCTTTGCATGCATCGTCCCCATCATCTGTTGCTTCGCCAACGCCACGTCGCGATCCAGTTCGTCGATGGTCTTCCTCGGCTTCAGGTTGGAGAGTTTCATACGACGGCGGCCGACGCTCATGAAGATGAGCCCGAGGACGAAGACGCCGCCGCCGAAGATGGCGAGCGACCAGTAATCGGGGAGGCCGGCGGCTGTCACCGCGGCGGCGCAGGCCTGCAAAAGCACGACGAGACCGGGAATCAGCAGCGCAGCGCCCACGACGAGCATGGCGAGGCCGGCGGCGATGGATTCCAGATTCTCCGAGAGTTCGGCGCGTGCGAGGCTGGCCTCGGTCTGCAGCAGCGTCGAAGCCTGTTCCAGCAGATCGGCGATGATCGCGGGGATCGAGCGGGAGTTTTCCATTACGGTCCGCCTGACTTGATGGCCGGCGCCGGCCATAGCGCCGCTGTCCGAGCCTGGAGCCGGCCGCCCCGGCGAGAGCGGCTGTGGTTTTCGCTGTTATGAACGAACATGAAGAAGCTGGCGTTCCCCGGCCGGCGCCGCGGGGTCGAAGCCTGTCGGCCCAGCGAGAGCGGCGCGATCGAGGCCATTAAAATTTATGGCTTTTCGGCGATGCCTGTTATCTTATTGGAACAATGAGAAAGTAAAGGGTGCATCTCCCTTCTCGAAATAGAAGATGCGCATTTCCATGCCCAACTCAGTCCCAAATCCGCAGGACGGCGCGAGTCGGCCAGCCGCGGCGTCATCCGTATCCATTCGTCATGGCGCGCTTTGCGTCTTCTGGGGAGGCGTTCTTCTGGCGAGCGTCGCTGCGGTCTTCGTAGCGGCGGCGCCGAAGGAAGCGCGCTTGATCGGCCTTCTGGCTGCGATCTATTCCGGTCAGGGGCTGATCGTCGAAATCATGGGGCTTCAGGTCGGCGGGGACAACATCGTCGTGCCTCGTCGCTGGGGGCTGTTTTCGCCCTTGTTCATCGTATGGAGGAGACGCTTCGCAACCCTCGGCGTAAAATCGATTTTGGCCAAGCCGAAGTCGATCTGGGGCGAGCGAGTCCTGCTTGAACCTCTCAGCGGGGGCAGGCAACTGCTGCTTTTCTCGACACGGGAACAAAAGCTGGCGTTCTTCAAGGCCGTCACGGACAGCAACCACTTCGTCTCCATCTACAGGACGGATTAGCTGCCGGGCGGATCGGCGGTTTGCGCCTCCGGTGAGCGAGCAGATCGGCGCGGGCGCGTTCGCGAAAGGGAACGTCGCCGGCGGCCCAGGCGTTCAGGATCGAAGACGCCGTTCGCCCGACCCTCGAAGCAAAATCCCATTCGCACCCAGGAGAGCGTGAGCGCGGCACGCTGCCCGAAGCGGCGGCGAGCGGCTGTGTCCAAACAGCTGTGGCGAAGCAAAGGAGCTTGAGATGGCGACCGCCTCCTACGGGAAGCTCAACCTCATATCGAGCCAGCATATCGACGGCGCGGCCGTATATGACAGCGGCGGCAAGGAAATCGGTCAGATCGATCATCTGATGATCGACCGGATTACGGGCCGGGTCCTATATGCGGTCGTCAATTTCTCGGGCTTCATGGCCCTTCATCCGGGAAGTCATCCGATCCCCTGGGCCTCCCTGAGATTTGACGCCGCGCGAGCGGGCTATGTGACCGACGTAACCCAGGAGATGGTCGAAAGCGCGCCCGAATATTTCGACGAGAGCTGGACCGATCGCGTGTGGGAAACCCGCGTGCACCAGCACTACGGCGCCCGGCCATACTGGGAGGAAGGCGCCGCAATCGCCGCCGCGCGATAAAGCTGCGCAAAGCAGGCCGTCTGCGCCCCGCGCAGACGGCCAGAAATTGGCTTCCATTATCGACGTCCGCTTTCAAATCCGCTCGATTTGAGCGGCGTTTCGAATTCGTTCGCCGCAAAAAGTCGATGATGCCGATCGGTGATTTTTGCGGCGGTCGCTTGTGCGGATCGCGACGCGATCTCGCGGAAGCCGTATCAGTCCCTACAGGCGAAAATTTAAGCTAACAAATATTTATTGACACATTTTCTCAAACAGCTAGCCTGAGTGCGGCAAAATGAGAGATTTTCAATATTATGTAGGGGGTGGTCATGATTGTCGGTTCGTATTGACTTCGATTCTAGCTGATTCATGTGATCGGGTTCGAAGGAGTCTGTTTTTTCGGATTGTTTATCATGCTGTTTTACTTACGATATTTGCAGCCGAGATGGTTTTGCGTTCACTGCGGGCATGAACTCTTGATTTCGGTGTTCTGTGCCCGCGCTTCGCTCCTCCACGATTCACATCACTCTACAGCCCGATGCGCAGGGCGTGAAAACCGATGCGCTGCTCTCAACTACCTGCGGTTCAACGAGAGACTCTAGCAACAAGCCTTTCAAATCAAAGTCCTGACCAGGTTTTCATCTCAAACCCATCAAGTTTTCAACACCATGCGCCTCTGGAGCGCACAGCGCCTCGAAACCCGAACGCAAGCGACATCAACGACTCAGGATGCGCTTTGATCGCCTGGAGCCCGCTGGCTCCGGCCAAAGCGCGTCCGGAAGGCTGAACGAGCGCCGGCCCGAGCGAAATGCGCTCTTTTCTCAAGCAGGAAATATAGGAGGTCTTTATGGCGGACGAAAAAGACTACAACGCGGTCCTCTATGAAAAGCTCTATTCCAAGCTCGCCGTCGCGCTCGGCGTCGGCTCGCCGGAACGCGACAGCACGATCGGGGAGTCGCTGCTTTCGATCTATAATCCAGGGCAATATCTTCCGGTCGGGCTCGACCCGATCGCCAATCCAGAGGACGACCAGGAGATTTCACAGATCTTCGATACGGCGCCCATGTTCAACTTCACTTACTCGCCGGTCAATCTGCGGGTGTCCCAAGCTTACAGCAGCATTCTGCAATACAAGCTATATCCCATCGCCGATCTCAGCCCGCAAGAAAAACAGAAGCTCGCCGACGCCCAGAAGAGTTATGAGGAACTCGCCCCCGCCTGCGATGCGGCGGAAGACAATTACTGGGACGCCCGGATCCCTTATGACGAGGCCGAAGCGAATTATGCGAACGGCACCGGGCCTGCGCCGACCCCGGCGATGAAACGGGCGGTCGAGCGCGCCCTGGAAAAATGGATCGCCGCCGGCAAGATCAAGCAGGAAACCAATCTGGCGATCATAAAGCAGCTTCAGGGCCGCGACGGTTCGGCGTTCTGGGACCGGCTCGACACGCTGTTCGCCGAAAACCAGCGCAAGCTCAAGAGCGGTGCGACTTTCCCGCCGGTCACGCTGGCTCCGAAATACAACAGCTGGTTCAAGGACGCGGGCTGGACCAAGTTCTCCTTCGACCAGAAGGACATGAACAATCAGTCGACCTCGAACAGCATCGGTGTCGCCGGTTCGCTCGACGGAAAATTCGGCATCGTCACGCTTTCGGGCTCGGGCGACTACAAGCAGGACCAGGAGTATATCAAGGTCCAGCAGACCGAACTCACTTTCAGATGCGAGCTGATGCGGGTCACGATCAGCCGCAACTGGATGAACTCCTTGGTCTTCAACAGCCGCGCCTGGAAATTCGATCCTACCGCGCCGTCGGCGAAATATTCCTCCGGGGGCAGCATTCAGGACCGGATCGTTCCGGTCGGCCCCTTCGTGAGCATACCGACGACAGTGATCCTCGCCCGCAATGTGGAGATCATCGGCAAATTCCAGGATACGGTCGAGGAGCGGATGAAGCGGGAGCTGGCCGCCAACGCCAGCCTCGGGATCGGCCCCTTTTCCATCTCGGGAAACGTCAGCTACAGGGATCGCAAAGAAACCATCAAGGGCACGATCGCCAATAATCTGATCACCATCAAGGACACGCAGATCATCGCGGCCATCAGCCAGGTGCTTCCCGAACTGCCCAATCCCGATCCCAATCTGCCCTGGCCGACCTGATTTCGCTGAGTCGGCCCGGTATGAAAATGGTTCCGGCGGTCGATCAGGCCAGGACCTGGCGCCGCCGGGGTCCCGACTTTGCGCTGTCGGGAATGTAAGCCGTCTTTTTTTATCGGACGCCTTGAAGCGCCGCTTCGGCATGCGCCGTCGCGCGAGAGACGAGAATCTGCGCCGTCGACTTCAACGCCTTTCAGCGGGGAGCATCTTCATGTTCGACGCCTTCCAGAACAGGGCCGACGACAAGGAGGCCGAGTTCATACAGCTTTACGCCAAATTGGCTCAGACGCTCGCCGTTTCCGGCGTCGTCGGCCAAAATCCATCCGCTCTGCTGAGCATCCAGATTCCCGGGATCGTGGTTCCGGTCGGCCTCGATCCCCAAGATCCGGAAACCGAATATTACATCAGCAATCTGCTCAATATCGCTGTCGAGTGCAATTATGTGGCGACGCCGAAGGCCGGGCTGACGTCGGACGTCTACAAGCTCATCCTCGACGGCAAGGAACTGCCGTTGATCGAGCTTTCGCCGCAGGAAAAGGAAAAGCTGCGCGAGGCGGAGCGCTATTTGTTCGAGGGAGATCGGATAACGCCGGCCTATCAAGCCTATATCGACTACGCCGAGAAATTCTACGCAGCCCAGGACACGTTCTTCGCCTGCGAAGCGACCCATGAGAACGGCGGGCCCGAGGTTCCTGCGGAGGTCCGCGAGCGCTACAGGCAGGCCGAAGGAGAATGGCGTTCGCAAGGGAACAAGGAGCAGGTCGAAACGGCGCTGGCGACGATTCGTCAACTTCAGGGCCGCGAGCCCTACGCCTATTGGCAGGCCTTGGCCGACCGTTTCGCCGCCAGCACGATGCGCCTCCCCAACGGCAGCCAGTTCCAGCGCGTCGACAGCATTCCGCGTTACAAGGAATGGTTCAGGGACGAGCTCTGGAGTCCTTTCAGTTTCGACGAAAAAGACTACGAGCGTCAGCGACGCTCCGGCGGCCCCGGAATGCGAGGTCGCTGCCGATGCTGCGCGGACTGCGGCGGCTCGATAGGATGGACGCCGGACAGGGGGCTCGGCGGCCTGGAAGCAGCCTCCGACGGCGCGTGGCGCGACGAAAGCAACATTCTGGCCGTCGGCCCCTGCGCCGGCTTGTCCGCCGAACGCGGTCCTCTCGCCAGCGTCGCCGCCGGCCAGATGAAACTGAAATGCTCGATCAAGCGGATCACCATCCTGCGGCCATGGATGGATGTTTCGGTGTTCCACAGCCGGCTGTGGAAATGGTCGCCGCAAAGCATCGGCCGCGGCATCGTGATTTCGACCGGCGGATCGGTCGCGGGAAACCGGATCGCGACGGGCGTGCTGCCGGTGCTGCCGACGACGGCGCTGCTTGCGAAGGATGTCGAGCTGATCACGACGTCAAGCGACGTCGCCGAGTGGTTTCGCGCCGGGCTGTCAGCGGGGCGCCGGCTCCGATACGGGCCGTTCCTCGTCGACGATATCCGTCCCCCGTCGAGCGACGAAAAAAAGAACGCGCCCGCGGCGGCGGGAGTCATTACGGGATCTCCGCAGCTGTTCGGCTATATTTCCACGATCTTCGACCAATGTCCCAACCCCGACATGACCTTGCCCTGGCCGAGCTGAGGCGATGGGCGGAGCCTGCGCGCCGGCGGCGGCGGTCGCCTCGCCTTCGCCTTGTTCCGGCCTCGTGCGGCGGGATTCGGACACTTTCCGGAAAAATTTGCCGGTTCAGGGGACAAAGCCGCGAAACATCGACTTCCTAGGTTTCCTTCCGCCACGGATACTTCATCCGAAGGAGGAACCTCGTGAAGAAGCGTTTCATCATTGCTGCGGCGGTACTGTTGACGCCCGCCCTCTCGCCGTCCCTCGCCATCGCAGCTCCTCCTCCGCCGCCCCCCGCCGGGCTGGAGCAGCCGGGCGAGCATCACAAGTTCTCGGACGAGGATCGCGCCGCTTTCACCGAAGCCCGCATCGCCGCGTTGAAGGCGGGGCTGAAACTCACGCCCGCCCAGGACAAAAACTGGCCGGCGGTCGAGACGGCGATTCGCGACCTTGCAAAAGCCCGAGCCGCGCGCTTCGCCGAATGGCGGGATAAGGCCCAGGACCATGAGGGGCATCACAATCTGATCGAGGGGCTTCAGCGCCACGCCAAGGCGCTCGAGGCTCATGCAGGCGAACTGACGAAGCTCGCCGACGCGGCCAAGCCGCTCTACGACAGTCTCGACGACTCCCAGAAGCGCCGCTTCGCCGTGCTGCTCCATGCGATCGGCAAGCCTCACGGCGAGCACTGGGGCCACCACGAGCATGAGGGGCCAGAAGGCCACGAGTGACGGCCGGGCGACCGGCCGCCCGCTTCCCGCCAAGGGAAAACGGCGCAGACGCGCCCTTGAAAATCAAATGCGGGAGCGAAGCGCTCCCGCCCGCTCGAAGGAGACAGCGATGAGCGATTATCTCGCGATGTTTGCAGCGCTACTTGCCTACGGCTCATTCTTCTATTTTATTTGGACCATGCAATGAGCGCAGCGTGCGCCTCGAGTCTTTCCGGTTTAGAGTGAATCGGAAATCCTCCAGGATTCCTTGTCTGATCGTGTTTTCTTCACGCGAACCGGCATCCGCTTCGCCCGAAAACACTCCAGCTGGCCCGGGTTACATAAGTGACTGAAGCGGCTTCAATCCTTCTGGTCGAAGACGACGCCGAGATCGGCGAGCTCATCTCGCGCTATCTCAGCGCCAATCAGTTCGAGGTTTCCGCGGTCAGGGACGGCGCCGCCATGGATGCGGCGCTCGCCAAGCGGCGCTTCGAACTGGTGCTGCTCGATCTCAACCTGCCGGGCGAGGACGGGCTTTCCATTTGCCGCAGGCTGCGCGCAAGCAAGAACCTGCCCATCATCATCGTGACCGCGCAGGGCGAGGACGTCGACAAGATCATCGGTCTCGAGATGGGCGCCGACGATTATGTCGCCAAGCCGTTCAATCCGCGGGAGCTGCTGGCGCGGATAAAATCGGTTCTGCGCCGCGCGAACGCCTCGTCCGAGGACGCCGACGCCGGCGAAAAAATGCAGGTCTACCGTTTTTCGGGCTGGAGGATAAATATTTCTTCGCGGGAAGTGACCGCGCCGGCGGGCACCAAGGTCGCGATGACCGGCGCGGAATTCGATCTGCTGCACGCTCTCTGCGAACACCCCAATCGCGTTCTCACCCGCGATCAGCTGATCAATCTGACGCATGGACCGACGGCGGGGCCGTTCGAGCGCAGCATCGACACCTTGATCAGCCGATTGCGCCAGAAGATCGAGATCGACGCCAAGAGTCCCCGCCTGATCCAGACCGTACGCTCGGAAGGATATATGCTGTCGGCGCAGGTGACGCGCTCATGAAGGCTTTTTTTCGAGCCCTTTGCCCGGATCGTCTCGCCAGTCAGATCGCGCTTCTGGTTCTCGCCGCAATAATCCTGTTTCATCTTGCTTTGACCGCGTCCATCTATCTCACTGGCGGCGAGCCGCGCAGGCCCCTGGTGGAGCCCCGGGAGTTGCTCGCCGGCGCCTTATGGTCGATCGACGCGGCCGAGGTTTCGGAGCGGGCCGCGGTCGTTTCCGCCCTGGGCAAGGCGGCGCCCTGGCTGAAGTTCTCCCTGGCCGATCGCCCGCCGGAAGGAATCGTGGAAGGCGAAGACGGCGATCTCGGCGGTTTCGACGCGAAGCTGTGGCCGGGAGCAAAGCCTTTCGCTTTCGGCTCCGCAGGCGATAAGAAACCGATCGACCTCGGCGTCGCTTTGCGCAAGGGCGGTTACGTTCTTACGACGACGTCGGAGTCGGTGTGGTCGCGGCACGGCGCCATATGGGCCGCCCGCCGCGAGCCGGGCTCGTTCTTTCTGCATTTGGTGGAGCGCTCGGCTTTGTTCTTCCTGCTTTGCGCCACCATTCTCTCCATATGGATTTCCAATACGGTGGTCGCGCCTTTGGTGAGGCTGGTCCATGAAGCGGAGCGTTTTCCCGACGAGAGCTGCAAGCGGCAGCTTCTGCCGGAGGCCGGATCGACCGAAGTCCGCGAACTCGCGCGCGCGCTCAACCGGATGCAGGGGCGGATCAAGGTCATGATCGAGGCGAGAAGCCACGCCCTCGCCGCGATCAGCCACGACCTTCGCACCATCATCACGCGCATCAGATTGAGGTCGGAGTTCATTTCCGACGAGGCGCTCAAGTCGAAAATGCTGCACGACGCCGATCTCATGGATTCGATGCTCTATAAGAACCTGCAGCATCTGCGCGACGCGAACCGCCAGCCCGAGCGCGGTCTGATCGACCTCGACAGCGTGCTGCAGACGGTCTGCGATCAATATGCGGACCTCGGCCATGACGTCGTCTACCGCGGCGGAGAACATCAGATCATCTCGGGCTCGCTCACCGAGATTCAGCGCATTTTCAGCAATCTGGTCGAAAACGCGGTCGCTCACGCCGGCAAGGTCGTCGTCTGCCTCGATCAGCCTTGTTCGAATATAATCCACGTCGACGTCGAGGATGACGGGCCGGGGATTCCCGCGCATGTGAAGAGCCGGGTTCTCGAGCCTTTCGTTCGCGGCGAGCCCGCCCGCAATATGAACCAGAAGGTTGGATTCGGGCTCGGTCTGTCCATCGTGCGCAATCTGGTAGAGGACCTCGGCGGCAATCTGGAGTTGCGCGACCGCGAGCCCAACGGCCTGATCGCGCGGGTTTCGCTTCCGCGCGCCTACGCCGGGAGCGAGACAGCTCCGACTCTCTGATCCGCCGCGCGATTTCTCTTGCGCTTTTGCCGCTCTATGGCGGCGGCGCGATCGCTTCGCAGTTCACGGAAGCGACGGCTGCGCGGGCGCGCGCCAGATCGGACGGGCGCTTGGCCAGCGACCGGATCAGGACGAAGCCGCGCAGCGAAGGGGCGGTGATGCGGATTTCCTCCGGCGGGGCTTCGTCCCCGTCGTCGGCCTCGAGCTCCTCGATCTGGCGCGCATTGCCGAGGATCACGTCGATCTTCCCCTTGATCGACGCGCGGTCCGTCATCGCATGGAAGATCGCGCCGCCGGCGCTGTGAAACGAGAGGCCGAGGAAATTGTCTTCCTCGCCGTCGACATTGGCGCGCACATGCAGCAGCCCGTTCGAGAGATTGAACAGACAGACGCCTTCGGCCATAGCGGGGTCTTCGAACGGCAAGGGAGCGACGCCGCCGGCCTCTGCGGCCGAGAGCAGCAGCACTCCGCCCGGCGCATCCTGCGCGCTTTTTGCGGCTTCGATCAGGCGCGCATAAGCGTCCCGAGGAGCCACGGCGGGAATCAGCAGGACCGTGACCAGATGGACGATGGCTGCGATGAGGCACATCGCAATCGCCCAGGGCAGGAGATCAACGGCGCGGTCCTTGAGGTTCATGCGCAGCCTGTTTTGATAATGCGCGGGAAGCCCGCCGGATCGGCTCGCGCCGCCGGATCGAGCGGCGTTTCGTAAAGCCGCAGCACCACGACGAAGCTGCGGGCGTCGCCGGGGGAAAGCCAGTTTCCGGGCCTTGCTTCGCGGGCAAGGGCGACGTCGAAGGCTCCGCCCTCTCTTCGCAGGAGATATGTGGAGGCGTAATAATGGCGCCCGGCGGGATTGGCGAGGGGCTCTCCGGCGGGGCTGGCGAGGCCGATGGTCCAGAAGCGCGCGCGCGGCAAAGCCCCCTCGAGGCGATATTCGCAGCGCCCCTCCAGCGGGGCGCCGGAAGAATCCGCTTCGGCGACGAAGGTCATCCCCTGATCCTTGCCCAGAGGCGCCTCGCCGCGCTTCGCGAGAGCGGCGCGCGCAAAAGGATCGATCTCGAGTCCGCCGATTTGAGGCCATGCGGTCCAGGGGCCGACGCGGAGCGCGCCGAAGCCATATCCCGAACTGACCGCGACGGCGGTCAGTCCCAAACCGAGCGCCCATCCGCATAAGGCGACCGCAAAAGCCCGAAAATATGCGCCGAGGGGTGCTCGCAAGGCCCTGCTCTGAAACTGGCTGGCGCGGCTTCCTCTCGCCCGTTTCGGGCGCGAGATGAAATCGCGTCTATTGACGTATGAAGCGCAGGATGCGCCCGGCGCCGGCGGGCGCGGGGCTATTCTAGGACGCCGCCGCCGGCTCGAAAACCTCTCGCAGCGCTTTTCGTCATGGGAAGCTCCTCGATGGCCCCGTGCTTGTCCAGAGGCAGGGACCGGATCTTGTTCTGGATCGAACCCAGCGCGTCGAGAGCGCCTTTCGACAGAGTGGCCGGCCGTTGCGGAGCTCCGAACTCGATCGGCGTGACCGCCGCCGAAGCGCCGCCAGGGCGTCCCGGCTGGGGCGCCTCGGGCGCCATGCCGACGATGGGCTTGAGCTGTACGCCCTGATGGCCATAGGCCATCACGTCGTGCCACGTTCGGGCCGGCAGCGTGCCGCCGGTCATATTGTTCATCGGTTCGCCGTCGTCGTTGCCATACCACACGCACCCGCCCATCGTGCCGGAATAGCCGCAGAACCAGGCGTCCTTGAAGCCGTTTGTGGTTCCCGTCTTGCCGATCACGGTGACGCCTTCGCCGAGCTGCGCCCGCTTGCCGGTGCCTTCCTCGACCACCTTGCGCATCATCGACCCGAGTTCGACCACCTTGTCGAAAGGAACGGCCTGCTGCTGGGGCGGCGCGTCGCGGTCATGGCGATAGAGCAGATCGCCGCGCCGGTTTCTGATCTCGACAGCGGCGTAGGGCGTCACGCGCTTGCCGCCGTTGACGAAAGCGGCATAGGCGGCCGAATGCTCCAGCAGATTGACCTCGTCGGCGCCGATCGGCAGCGAAGGCGTATCCTCCAGCGGCGCCGTTATGCCGAGCGCGCGGGCGGTTTCGACGATCTTGGCCCGTCCGGCCTTCGGCGATCCGTTGCCGATGGCGATGGAGAGCTTCACCGCCACGGTGTTGAGCGAATGGGCGAGGGCGTCGGCGAGGGGCAGGGAGCCCTTATAGGAACCGCCGTAATTATGCGGGCACCAATTGCCGATGCAGACGGGAGAGTCGACCACGATGGTGCTGGGCTTGAACTTCCCGGTCATCAGGGCGGTCAGATAGACATAGGGCTTGAAGGAAGATCCGGGCTGGCGCAAGGCCTCGGTGGCGCGGTTGAACTGGCTCGCGCCATAGTCCCGGCCGCCCACGATCGTGCGCAAGGCTCCGTCGGGCTCCATGACGACGAGGGCGCCCTGTTTGACATGGAAGGAACGGCCGTTCTCGCGCAGCATGTCCTCCAGCACGGAGTCGGCGTGTTTCTGCAGGTTCAGATCGAGCGCGAGCCTCACCGTCAGGACGCGGTCTTCGCCGAGCTTGCCGGCGTCGGCGAGCCGCTGAACCTCGCCATAGGCCCAGTCGAGATACCAATCGGGGCTGGAATCCTCTTTTCTCGCCACCGGAGTCGCGGGATTGCGCTGGGCCGGGATGATCTGGCTGCTGGTCATGAAACCGGCGTCGACCAGATTGTTCAGCACGTCGCTCGCGCGCGCCCGGGCGGCGGGGAGATTGACATGCGGCGCATATTTGGTCGGCGCCTTGAACAGTCCCGCCAGCATGGCCGCTTCGGACAATGTGAGGTCTTTGACCGATTTGCCGAAATAGAACTCGGCGGCCGCCTGTATGCCAAAAGTGCCGCCGCCCATATAGACCCGATCGAGATAGAGCTTCAAAATCTCGCGCTTGGTCAGGTGATGCTCCAGCCAGAGCGCGAGAAAGGCCTCGTTTATCTTGCGGGTGATGGTGCGCTCGTTGGACAGAAAAAGATTCTTCGCGAGCTGCTGGGTTATGGAGGAGCCGCCCTGCACCACGCCGGAGGAGCGGGCGTTGACCGACAAGGCGCGCAAGGTTCCGATGACGTCTATGCCGAAATGCTCGTAAAAGCGCCGATCCTCGGTGGCGAGGACGGCCTTGATCAGATAATCGGGATATTGCTCCAGCGGGACCGCGTCGTCGTGCTTGATGCCGCGCTGCCCGGCCTCGATTCCGTAATGATCGAAAAAGGTCACGGCGAGATCGGCCCGCTTCAGCCAATCCTTGTCGCTCGTCATTCGGAAAGCCGAGGAGGCGAGCGCCAGCGCGACTATGCCGGCGCCGAGCGACAGGGTCAGCGTCTCGCAGGCCAATTCCACCGCGATCCTGGGCGCGCCGGAAACGTGGAAGCGCGACATGAAAGCGGAAAAGCGATCATAGGCCTCGCGCGACCTGCGGCCGCTGTCGAACATGCTTGAATCGATGAAGGAGTCGAGCGCGAGCAGGACGCGGGATATGCGCTTGACGATCGGCAGGGAAAGGAAACGCTTCCACAAAGCTGAAGAACTCCCCGCGCGGTTATTCCTGCGCCGCGCCGCCTAGCGCTCCAACCCTTTGACCGGGCCCGATTTCTTATCGCTCGAACGATTCCTTTCGAGCGGAACGAGCTCAGATGTTAGCACTTTTTAAACCCTCTTGACGACGGCGCTTGCACGGCTCGTCGTCATTATGGTTTCTAGGCCTGCAAACAGGAATTTAACCATCATGACAGGTCACGAGGCGGGCGAAGGCGCGAGGCGCCGCTGCGAAGAAGGCGCGCAGGACGAGGCGCCTTTTTGGACGAAGCCGCTCGATCAGCTCACCCGCGCCCAATGGGAAAGCCTGTGCGACGGTTGCGGCAGATGTTGTCTCGTCAAGCTCGAGGACGAGGACACCGGGATCATCCACCACACCAGCGTGGCCTGCAAGCTGCTCGACCAGTCGACCTGTCGCTGCGGCGATTACGCCAACCGCAAGAAGATCGTGCCCGATTGCGTGCGCCTGACGCTCGCCCGGCTGGAGAAGATTCGCTGGCTGCCGCCGACCTGCGCCTATCTCCTGCGGCTGGAGGGCAAGGACCTGCCCGAATGGCATCCGCTCGTCAGCGGAGATCCCGAGAGCGTTCACCGGGCCAGAGCCTCGGTGCGCGGCCGGGTCGAGGCGTCCGAAGACGAGGTCGATGTAGACGAGTTGCCGGAATATATTCGTCCATGGCCGAAAAGATGGCCCCGAAGGGCGCGGTCGTGACGCGCGTCGCCGCAAAACCGGGCGGGTTTCCGTCATCTGACGCGCAGCGTCCAGTTGTATCTGGCCGGGGGATCGTTCTCGTCGCGGGACATCATCGAAGCGCCATAGGAGAGCCTCAGCGTGTAGGTTCCGGTTTCCGGCAGAGCACAGGAACCCAATTCAAGTTCGTCGGTCCCGTCTCCGCTGGGAAAGACCAGCGTCATACGCCCGATGCGATCGCCGCGCAGCGTCGCAACCTGAGACGCGCGGGCCTCGAACTTCGCCGTGCAGCCCGGCTTGGCGTGCGAGAGCAGGCATGAAAACCGAATTGTGTCGGAACCACGCTTCATCTTCAAAATCAGGGGACGCTTCTCGTTTCCGGCGGGCCGGCGGCTTGAGTCTTGTCCTGCGCCGAAAGCGGCGCCCGAGAAGAAAACCCATGCGCTCAGGGCCAACGTCAGATTGAAGCTTTTCATTTGATTCGTTTCTGCGAGAAAGAGAAAATATTCTATCGGATGCGATCCGGCCGCCGCCATCAGGATCTTTCTATTGATAGGCCCAGGCGACGTTGCCGTTCGATATTGCGCCGCAGCAGAAAAATCATTCATTTTTCATTCAGACGAGGGGCTGGATAGTCTTGGAGGGAGGCGCGTTCATGGCCTTGCGCAGGGCGAAAACGGCGGCGATCATGGGCCTTGTCGCGCTGTCGGCGCTCGCCGATTGGCGTTCGGCCCAGGCCAGGGACGGGGCGCCGACGCCGGCGCCGCCTCAGCCGCCGCCGCTCGAATGTTTCTCGATCGCCGAGACCAGACGCGAGATCGCCCAGCACAAGCTGGCCGATCCCTTCCCCTCGATGCAGGCGGCTGGCGTTCTGGTCCAGGCCGAGCCGCTGTCTGCGAGACTATGCCGGAGCGGCGAGGTTTTTCTTTACGAAATCAGCTTGTTGAGGCGGGATGGCCGTATCGTGAAAACGCTGGTCGACGCCCTGACCGGCAAGCCGCGTCCGCCCCGGCCCGAGCCGAAACCGGAGCCCCGCGCGGAACATTAGGCGCTTATCGGCCGGAAAATCGCCAGGTCGCTGAGAAGTCGCTCTGGGTCACAAAGTTCCACGGGAGGAAAAGTTGCGGCTGCTCGTCGTCGAGGATGACAAGGATTTGAACCGCCAGCTCGTGTCCGCCCTGGAGCAGTCGGGCTATGCGGTCGACCGCGCCTTCGACGGCGAGGAGGGGCATTTTCTGGGGGACACCGAGCCCTACGACGCCGTCGTGCTCGACATCGGGCTCCCCAGAAAAGACGGCGTGACCGTTCTGGAGGAGTGGCGCCGGGCGGGCCGGACCATGCCGGTGCTGATCCTGACGGCGAGAGACCGCTGGAGCGACAAGGTGCAGGGCTTCGACGCCGGGGCCGACGATTACGTCTCCAAACCCTTTCACATGGAGGAGGTGCTGGCCCGTATCCGCGCCTTGCTGCGACGCGCCAGCGGCCACGCCACCAATGAGATCGTGTGCGGCCCGGTCCGGCTCGACGCCAAGGCGGGGAGGGTGGTCGTCGACGGCGCGCCGATCAAGCTGACCTCGCACGAATACCGGCTGCTCTCCTATCTCATGCACCACGCCGGGCGGGTGATCTCGCGCAGCGAAATCATCGAGCACATGTACGACCAGGATTTCGACCGCGATTCCAACACCATCGAGGTCTTCGTCGGCCGCCTGCGCAAAAAGCTCGGGGTCGATCTGATCCAGACGGTGCGCGGCCTCGGCTATCTGGTCGAAGCGAAATCGCCCGGCGATGAAAAAACCGGACTTGCGACGGAGGGCGGAAAGCGCGGCGGGGGCGGGGGATAGGCTCGCCGATGCGCTTTCCCGATTTTCTGACGCGGTCGATCGCGCGCCGGCTGTTTTTCACCGCGGCTTCGCTCAGCCTTGCGGTGCTGCTGGTCGCCTCCCTGCTTCTCACCCAATATTACCGGCGCAGCGCCGAGGACGTTTTCGAACGCAGGCTCGAAGTCTATCTGCGCGCCATCGTCGCGGATGTCTCGCTCTCTGGCGAGGAAGGCCGCAGCGGGCCCGGCCAGCTCGGAGATCCGCAGTTCGAGCTGGCGCGTTCCGGCTGGTATTGGCAGATCACGCGTCTCGACGACGACGTGCATGAGATCAAGGCGTCGCGCTCGCTTTTTGCGGCCCAGCTGCCCAAGCTGGCCGATCTCGGCGTCGCCGCCGAGGCGGGCGGGGTCCGGCGCGGCGTCGCCCGCGGCCCCGACGGGCGCATGCTCCGCATCGTCGAGCGGGTGATCGACGTCGGGGACATCGGCATCTATCTCGTTCAGGTCGCCGCCAGCGCCGAGGAGACCGAGCACGACATCGACCGCTTCCGCTTTGCGCTGATTGTCGCTTTCGGCCTGCTGGGAGGAGCCCTCGCCGTCGCCGCGGCCATTCAGGTGAGCTACGGGCTGCGGCCGCTGCGCCAGTTGCAGGGCGAGCTCGCCGCCATCCGGCGCGGCGCCGGGGACCGCATCGCCGGCCGCTATCCGAGCGAGGTCGCGCCTCTCGTGGACGAGCTCAACCTGCTGATCGGCGCCAATCGCGATATCGTCGAACGCGCCCGGACCCAGGTCGGCAATCTCGCCCATGCGCTCAAGACGCCGCTCAGCGTGATCGTCAACGAAGCGGACGCCGCGCCCGGACCGCTCGCCGAAAAAGTGGGCGAGCAGGCCGCGATCATGCGCGACCAGATTTCCTTTTATCTCGATCGCGCCAGGGCAGCCGCGCGAGCCGGCGCGATCGGCTCCACGACGCAGGCGCAGCCGATCATCGCCGCCCTGCTGCGGACCTTCGAGAAAATCTACGCCGAGCGGGGGGTGAGCTTTTCCGGCGCGGCCGCGCCCGAGCTGTGGTTTCTGGGCGAACGCCAGGATCTCGAGGAAATGGTGGGCAATTTGCTCGACAACGCCGGCAAATGGGCCGCCCATGAGGTTTCGATCGAAGTCGCCCGGGAGCCCGACCCCGCCGGTCACGGGCGCTTCGTTCTGCTTTTCACCATAGACGACGACGGCCCCGGGCTCGCCCCGGAGCTGCGGGCGGCGGCGACCGAACGCGGGCGCAGGCTCGACGAAACCAGGCCCGGCTCCGGCCTCGGCCTTTCCATCGTCACCGATCTCGCAGCCGCCTATGGCGGATCGCTGCAGCTTGGAGCCAATCCGCGCGGCGGGTTGAGGGCGCAGTTGCGGCTGCCGGGCTTTTGACGACGCCTCCCGCTTCCGGCATAAAGGGTCAAGCTTCGAATATTTTTAGAGGAATGACCATGCGGAGCGCCCGTTTGCCCGCTCGCGGACAGAGCCTGGGAGGCGGCGGCGGGATTTTCCCGTCCGTCATGGCGTCGCTTTTGCTGGCCCTGCCTCTCGCCGCCTGCAATTCGTCTGCGCCGCCACCGGTCGCGGCGGTCGCCGCGGCGCCGGAGCCGCCCGCTCCGGGCGTAGTGGGCGGCGGCGTGGGCCGCGAACTCGACGAAAAAGACAAAGCGGTCGCCATCGCCGCCCAGCAGGAGGCGGTAAGCTCGGGCTCCGTAAAGAGCTGGAAGGGCGGACACGGCGCCTATGGCTTCATAACGCCCGGACCGGAAACCGCCGGGGCCGGATGCCGTGATTACACCCATAAGATTTTCATCAACGGAAGGCCGCAGGAGGGGAAGGGCCAGGCCTGCAAGAGTGGCGACGGCTGGCGCGTGACGAGCTGACAGCGGAACGCCGATGCGCCTGATCCTTGGGCTTGCCCTCCTCTTCGCCGCGCTCGCGGGCGGCTCTTATCTCCTGTTCCAGGGCGCCCTCGATCCCTCCGCCGACATCGTGCAGGCGGAGATCGCAGGAGCGCATTTTTCCTTTCTCGCGGGATATGCGCGCGACGAATCGACCGCCGTCGGCGGATTCACCGATCGTCTCGCCTTCGTGGCCGTATTTCCGGAGTTTTCGCCGCCCTCGCGCGCTGATGCGAAATCGGCTTCGAATCGCGCCCGCGACACGGTTTTCGTCACGCTTTCCGCCAAGGACGACACGCTGGATCCGGCCGATCGGCCGGCCCGTCTTTATGCGCGCTTTCTTCAGGCGGAAGCCGAGGCGGGGCCCGCCGGCCTCGTGCTGCGGCGGTTTGAAAAAGGCTCTCCCTATGAGGTCGAGGAACTCTACCTCGCGCCTCCGGACGGCAGGGAGTTTTTTGCGCGCTGCCCCAAAACCCCGCTCGAAGAGGGCGGACCGGCAGAGGCGTGCCTGTTCGTGTTTCGTATCGGCGGGCTGGACGTAGAGCTGCGTTTCTCTCCGTCCCTGCTGGATCATTGGGAAGCCCTGAACGAAGGCGCCAGAGGCTTCGTTTCCAGGTTACGCGCCCGCAAAAAGCAGGCGGCTCAGTAATCGTCGAGATCGAAGTCCAATATGGCGATCTGCAGCGTGTAGCTCGAGCCCTTGGCGTCGTCTGCGGAAATTATCCCCAGGAAGTCTTCGCCGCTGTTCAGCTCCACCGAATCGGTCTTGCGGCCGCGCGGCGCTATCGTGAGCCGGTCGTTTTCGAACAATTTGCGCAGGTAGGATTGCAGCACCTCGCGTCCCACCGGAATCTTCATCGCGAAAGCGAAAGACCGGTCGCCGTCTTCGTCGTCGACCTCGATCGCGGCGATCTGGCGCTCGCCGAGCTGCACGGCGGCGTTGTCGGGATTCTTGCGGTCCGGCGTCACTCTGATCGCGTCATTGCCGAGAGAGCGGCGCAGAAACGCCTGCAGCTTATGCAATTCCGTCTTGTCCAACTTCCCCCTCCGGGTTTGCGATCCGTCGGCAGGCTGTGCCACGAATCCCGGTCTCACCGCAAGCAAATCCGGACCTTGGCCTCACCATCCTGAAAGGCGCAAAAAAACGCCCGGAGCTTCGGCTCCGGGCGTGTGCGAAGATTTCGGCGCGGCCCCCTTCGCGAGGAAGGGGCGCAGCGATGCTCATGGCTTATTGCCCTTCGCCCTTCAGGCGTTTGTTGCATTCGCTCCAGAATTTCGGCCAGCTCGCCTTGGGGTCGGTCTTGCGGATTTCAGCCTTCTTGGCTTTCCACTCGACGCCGCATTGTTTCTGACGGTCGCGGGCGGCGGCCTGTCCGGAAGTCGCGGGCTTGGCGGGCGCGGCGGCGGTCGACGGCGCGGAGGGAGCCGCAGGCGCCGCGGAAGGAGCGGGAGCCTGAGCCGGCATCGTCATGGGGGCCGGAGCGGGAGCCGAGGCTGCGGGCGGGGGAGCCGCCGGAGCAGCGGGAGCCGCAGGGGCGGCCGCGGCCGGCGCCGCGGGCTCGGCGATGCGGGTGCGGCAGGCCTTCAGATATTCCTGCCAGCTCTGGCCGTTGAGCTGATTCGCCGCCTTGGCCGCCTGATATTGCGAGCCGCATTCCTTCAGGACGTTCGCCTGAGCCTGCGCCTCGCCCGTGGCGGCGGCGGCGAAGGCGAGAGCGAGAGCGAACAGGCCGGCGGCGGCCGTGGACATAGCTGGACGGATCGACATTAAATTCTCCCCCCTGATGGACGAGCCGTCTTGGTCCGGCGGCCTGCCCAGGATAGAAACGATCGGCGAAACAAAAACCTCGTTGCAGGGCGCGAAACAGGCTAACCCCACGCGATGGCCGCGCACGACGGGACGATAATCCCAAGGCCGCCATGAACGCAATCTGAACCTGAATCGACACAATCAGAAGTCAGCATTTTGTCGCGTCGAGGGAGTGTCGTGATGATTGAGGTTCGACCGCGGGAAAACCCGCGCGCCTGGCGCGACGCCGGCGTGGTCGCGCATTCCGACGGCAAGGCGCGCTGTCCGTGGTGCGGCTCGGACCCGCTTTATGTCGCTTACCACGACCAGGAATGGGGCCGCCCGGAATTCTGCTCCCGCGCGCTGTTCGAGAAGCTCATTCTGGATGGTTTTCAGGCGGGGCTGTCCTGGATCGCGATACTGCGTAAAAGGGAGGCTTTTCGCGCCGCTTTCGCCGGCTTCGACCCCGAACGCATGGCGTCGTTCGACGCCGCGAAGCTCGAGGCGCTGATGGGCGACCCCGGAATTGTCCGCAACCGCGCCAAGATAGAAGCCGCGATCTCCTCGGCGAGGGCCTGGTCGGCGATAGAGGAAAAACAAGGCTTCTCAGCCTATCTGTGGGACTTCGTGGACGGGCGCCCGATCCTCAATCACCCCCGCAGCACCAGCGAGGTCCCGGCGCAGACGGCTCTCTCGGAGCGCCTCGCCAAAGACCTCAAGGCGCGCGGCTTCAAATTCTGCGGGCCCACCATCGTTTACGCGTTCATGCAGGCCGTGGGCATGGTCAACGACCATCTGGTGGATTGCTGCTCTCGCGAGCCCGGCCCTTGAAAGGCGGCCTGGCCGCGGTCGAATATGGGCTTTGATCTCGATAATATGGGAGGCCAGCATGCAGGAACGCGATTTCGCCCATTGTGATCAATATATCGATAGCCGGCTGATAAGCGCCGACGAGGCGCAGGGCGGGACAATCGAGGCCAATAAGGCGGCGGGCCTGCCCCAGATCGACGTTTCGCCGGCGCAGGGGAAATTTCTCTATCTGCTGGCGCGGTCGATGGGAGCGCGAAATATCCTCGAGATCGGAACGCTCGGCGGCTATTCCACGATCTGGCTGGCGCGGGCGCTCCCGCCGGGCGGAAGGGCCATCACGCTGGAATACGACCAAAAACACGCCGAGACCGCCAGGGCGAACATCGCGCGGGAGGGCCTCGGCGACCGCGTCGACATTCGAGTCGGCGCTGCGCTCGACCTCCTGCCGAAGCTCCAGGAGGAGGGCTTCGGTCCGGTCGATTTCTTCTTCATCGACGCGGATAAGGAAAACAACGCCGATTATTTCGACTGGGCGCTGAAATTCGCGCGGCCGGGCAGTCTTATCGTGGTGGATAATGTGATCCGCGCCGGCGCCGTGGCTGACCTCGCCAACAGCGATTCGACCGCCGTCGCCGCCCGGGCGCTGTTCGAGCGCGTGAGCGCCGAGCCTCGGGTCTCCGCCACCGCTCTGCAGACGGTAGGCTCGAAGGGTTGGGACGGTTTTCTTCTGGCGAGCGTAAATTAGGGCCCGTCCCTCGAAGGGACCCCTGATTTTTGCGGCTCGGGGATCAGGGATCGGCGGGTAAGTCGTCCGATCGCATCGCACGAAGAGTCGCGCCCGGCGGAGTAACCGCCGGGCTCTCGCAGGTCAGGCCTCGAACGGGGCGGGTTGCCGGGCTTCCTCGTTCTGCCGCGCGAGCAGCGCGCCGTCCGGCCCGAAGAATTCGGCCTCGATCTTCTTGCCGTTTTCGTCGTAGCGCCAATGGATGCGCGCGGCGCCGAGACCCTTGCGCGGGGTCGGCTTGCCATCGGCGCTGAAATAAGCCTCCTCGACCTGATTGCCGTGCTGGTCGTAGCTGCGCGCCACCCGGGCGGCGCCGAGGCTCTTGCGTTTGATGGGCTTGCCGCCGGCGTCGAAATAGGTTTCCAGCACTTCGACGGTATGGGCGGCGGGGATGGCGGGCATGGCCGCGGCCGACGCTTTTGCCGCGCGGCCCCGACGCGGCGAACCGCCCCGGCCCATTGGAGTGGGTTGTATATAAGACATCTTCTAGCTGACCTGACGCGGAGTCCGCCTCGGCGAGCATGTTTGCTCTCGCCGCAGGTTACCGGCTCGCATTGGAGGAAGCGGCGCCCATGAGGGCTATGACGCAGTTCCCTGAGGCCTCGCGGCCTCAGTCGGGTCAGGTAGAGGGCGGCGCACGCGATCCAACCGGCAGCGTTGGACGATGAGCGGGGTCCGATTCGGTTTCGGCGGCCCAGGCGGTTTCCGCATAGGCCGAAGGCGGAGCCCCCGTCGCCCACGGATTCGCCGGGGGAACGCCTGCGCCCGAGAAATGGAACACGCAGCATTTGTCCGCATGTCCGCGGGACTGGGCGGGGAGCCCGGGGGCGTTCTCGTTTTTCGCTTTTTCGCCGGAAAGACAGATGGCGCTTGCGAAAAGGCCGATCTGCCCGGTTCTGGAGCTGATCGAGTAACCGACTGCAAATCCCTGCAAGACAAGCAGATAGGCGACGAGCAGCGAAGCTGTCGTCGATCCGAACTGCCATGTCTTTTCGGTTCTGTTGATCATCCGCCTGCGAAAATATGCCGACCCCCGGCCGGGGTCAATGACAGGTGAGGCGCGGCTTAAGGTCGCCATTCCTCATTTTGCGCGCCGGCCTGCTCCTGGTTGCGGTTGTAGTCGATCACGCCGAGCAGGGTGCGCAGGGCTTCGACGACCCCCGTGTTCGTCGCCGCGGACAGAGCGAGGGGAGCGGCCCGCCGGTCTCCGTCCTGCAGCGGCGGTCCGGCCGAAGCCATGGCGCGCTTGAGGCGTTCGCGCTGCTTCTTGAAATGTTCGGGGTCCACTGCGTCGACCTTGGACAAAGCGACGATTTCCAATTTGGCGTCCAGCCCCGCGCCATAGGCCTCCAGCTCATGGCGGACCGTCTTGTAGTCGCGTCCCGCATGTTCCCCGGTCGCGTCGACGAGATGCAACAGCACCCGGCAGCGTTCGACATGGGCGAGGAATCGGTCGCCGAGCCCATGGCCTTCGTGAGCGCCCTCGATCAGGCCGGGAATGTCGGCCAGCACGAATTCGCGGCCGTCCTGGCGCACCACGCCGAGGCCGGGATGGAGGGTGGTGAAGGGATAGTCGGCGATCTTGGGCTTGGCCGCGGTGACGCTCGCGAGAAAGGTCGACTTGCCCGCATTGGGCAGGCCGATCAGGCCGGCGTCGGCGATCAGCTTGAGGCGAAGGACGATGGTCAGCTCGACGCCCGCCTGGCCGGGATTGGCCCGGCGCGGCGCGCGGTTGGTCGAGGTCGTGAAATAGGCGTTGCCGAAGCCGCCGTTGCCGCCTTTGCAGATGACCACGCGCTGCCCGACTTCGGTCAGGTCGGCGATCAGCGTTTCCTCGTCTTCCTCGAATATCTGGGTGCCGACCGGAACCTTGAGAACGGCGTCGGCCCCGCGCCCGCCGGCGCGGTTCTTGCCCATGCCGTGCATGCCGGTCTTGGCCTTGAAATGCTGCTGATAGCGATAGTCGATCAGCGTGTTGAGCCCGTCGACGCATTCGGCCACGACGTCGCCGCCGCGCCCGCCGTCGCCGCCGTCGGGACCGCCGAATTCGATGAATTTTTCACGCCGGAACGAGACGCAGCCGGCCCCGCCGTCGCCCGAGCGCACATAGACCTTGGCCTGATCGAGGAACTTCATTGTTTACGCGCCACTCTGTTTGCGACGTCGGCGTCTGCGATGACGATGCGTTCGGTTTTCCGACCTCGCGCGAATTTTTGCTGCGGAAAATAGCGGCTCAGCTCGATGTGAGCTTGGGCCGCCGCGAGCCGAACATCGTGCGCGCGCCTCCGCGGGTCAGACGGCGCCATTCGACCTCGACCTGGCCGCCGCGCGCCGGGGCGTCGAGCCCGCCGCGACCGGCGGGAACGAAGCCGAGCTTCTCCAGCAACTGCAGAGAGGCCGGATTCTCGGGCAAAGCCGCAGCCGCGATCTCGTCGATGGTCGTGATGCCGAAGACGAGGTCGAGGAAGACCCCCGCGGCTTCCCCCATGAAACCCTGGCTCCAATAGGGGCGCCCGAGCCAGTAGCCCAGCGTCGCGACCAGACGTTTGTCCGGAGAGTATCCTCTCGCCAGAGACGAGCGGCCTTCGCCGACCTTTTGCGCGGCGATGACGCCGATGGCTTCGTTGGGGCGCTTCTTGGGCGCGATCGTCAGCGTCAGGCCCGAACCGTCGGCGTTACTGGAGCGCGCCGCCAGAATGAAACGCTCGGCATGGTTGGCTTCATAGGGATAGGGGATCGTCGCGGTCTGGCGCGCGACCTCAGGGTCGCCGGCGAGCCTGACGAAAATCTCCGTATCGGCAGCCCGTGGCCAGCGCAGCCACAGGCGCTCGGTCTCGAGCCTGAAAATGTCGTCGCGGGTGACTTCGGGAAACATTCAAAGGCTCCAAGCGCAAGACCGAAAGCACGTACGGAAAAAGGGAAGCGGCCCCGCTCCCCCTTTCGCCTTGAAGGCCTTTCGGACTTTCGCTTGAAGCTTTCGCTCTGGCTCGGTTTTCACGACTGCGAAGACCAAAAGTCCGCCGGGGGTTCTGGGGCCGGCGGAGAGTCTTCTTGAAGAGCCTCCGCCTATTCGGCTGCTACGGCCGGGACGACCGATACGCTGGAGCGTCCCCTCGTGGATTT
Source organism: Methylocystis heyeri (assembly GCF_004802635.2). NCBI lineage: Bacteria > Pseudomonadati > Pseudomonadota > Alphaproteobacteria > Hyphomicrobiales > Methylocystaceae > Methylocystis > Methylocystis heyeri. The sequence goes on along the minus strand of NZ_CP046052.1, from coordinate 2,641,307 downwards.
GAACAGCACCTTGCCCTCGACGAGTGCAAAGAGCGTATGGTCCTTGCCCATGCCGACATTGTCGCCGGGGTGCCATTTGGTGCCGCGCTGGCGAACGATGATATTGCCGCCGATCACCGATTCGCCGCCGAATTTCTTGACGCCGAGGCGCCGGCCGTCAGAATCGCGGCCGTTGCGGGACGAGCCGCCTGCCTTTTTGTGAGCCATTGTTCCGCTCCGAGAATTCTAAAGCAGCGCTGCGCGCGCCGCTGGAAAGGGATTGCGCGCCATCGGCGCGCCTGTTTCGTCTATAAACCAAGCGGCGCGGATTTTCCACGCCCTATCTTGGTTCAGCCCTCGATCGAGGTGATCTTGACGCGGGTCAGATCCTGGCGATGGCCGCGCTTGCGCTTGGAGTTCTGGCGGCGGCGCTTCTTGAAGGCGATGCTCTTGGGGCTGCGGGTCTGCTCGGCGATCTCGCCCAGAACCTTCGCGCCCGCGACATGCGGCGCTCCGATGGTGGCGGCGCCTTCCTTGGAGAGGAGCAGCACTTCCTCGAAGGTCACGGCGGTTCCGGCCTCGCCCTCGAGGGCCATTACGGTGATGATGTCTCCGGCGGCGACGCTGTATTGCTTACCGCCGGTCCTGATGACTGCGAACATCGTTTTTTCCTGTGTTCGTTCCGGCTCTGGCTTGGCGCCGGCCGGCTTCTTTGCAGTGGACCGAATTCGCTTCGTTCTTCGCGCGCTCTTGCGTCGCGACAAAAGAAAAACGCGGCGAAAACGCCGCGCCGAAGCACAGTCCAGCTAACCCAGTGAGAAGGGAATGTCAATCACGGCGCAGAGGCTTTTTCACGGCTCCGGACGCCCGCCGCGCCAAATGGCGCGAAGGTTGCTTTCCTCCTCGCCGACGGCCGTCGCCCTTCGAGGCGCCCGCCAAAGGCGACAAGGATACAAAGATGAACGAGCTTTACGTGATCTGCCGCGCGATCCAAATCGAGGACGGGCAGGTGTCGGGTTTCACCCTGATGCGCGCCGAACCGACCGGGGAGCCCAAGCCCTGGCGCATCATGATCACGCGCAAGGGCGCCAATGTCTATGGCTATGAAAACGTCTGCCCGCATCAGGGCGAGCGTCTCGACGGCAATAATCCGGGGAATTTCCTCGACGAGGACGGCAATTTCATCGCCTGCAGCGTGCATGGCGCGATGTTCGACCTCGACAGCGGCGAATGCTTTATTGGCCCCTGCAAGGGCAAGAACCTCTCTCAGATCCAGCTCGTCGTCGACGACGGCGATGTCTGCGTCACCGGGGTGGAACTGGCGGAGGACTGATCACTCCGCCGCAATACGGCAGGATGAGGCGTCGAGCTTCCGGGTCACGGCGGCGAGTTCTTCGTCGTGGATGTCGAGCCGCAGCAGGTGCTCATAAGTGTTGCGCACATAGGCGGGATTGTCGCCGAAGACGCCGCGGGCCCCGGATACGAGCCGGATCACTTCATCAAGCGGCAGCCGCCCGGCATATTGCTCATGGTCGCGGTCGGCGACATAGGCCAGGGCGGGAACGGTCGCGCCATCGGAAAAGCGGGCCGGAAGGGTCTTTTCCAGATAGACCGAGGTCACGAGCTCGCGCTCGCGCAAGTAGCAGAGAGTTTCCTCACGCCTCTCGGCCGCGACGCGAAAAGCCACGCCCTGGCAGGAGCCGCCATGGTCGAGGCCCAGCACGAGGCCGGGGCGCTCCGGCGTGCCGCGGTGGACATGGGAGAAAATGCAGAGCGAGCGATGATAGCCCTGCACGTCGGCGAGGGCGCTCTCGACATATTCGAAGCCCGGCTTCCAGATCAGGGAGCCATAGCCGAACACCCAGAAATCGCCGTCCGGGCGGGATGAAGGGGCGTTGCAGAAATGGGCTTTGCTCTGATGATGGATCGATGAAGCCACGCCGTCCCTCTTTTTTGGGCGAAAAGGCAGCCAGTTTCTGGCGCAAAACGCTGTTTCGGCGCCAAACGCTCCGGCGCCTCGGGCTTTGGGAATAATTCCGCCGGGGTAGTTTCTGGCAAGTTAAAAATTCGGCGCTCCGCTGCGGCGGATGGTCCCGTCTGGAGCCGCTACCCACAACATATTGACTCGGAATTCTTGCAATCGCCATCCTTTTGTGTCGCTGATTGGTCATGAAGTTCCAACGGCTCCGCCTTCTCGGGTTCAAGAGTTTTTGCGAACCCGCGGATTTTCTGATCGAGCCGGGGCTCACCGGCGTCGTCGGGCCCAACGGCTGCGGCAAGTCCAATCTGGTCGAAGCCCTGCGCTGGGTGATGGGCGAAAGCTCTTATAAAAACATGCGCGGCTCGGGGATGGACGACGTCATCTTCTCGGGTGGCGGGTCGCGTCCTGCGCGCAATCTCGCCGAGGTCTCGCTGCTGCTGGACAACAGCGAACGCCTGGCGCCGGCGGCCTTCAACGACTCTGAATCGATCGAGGTCACGCGGCGCATCGAGCGCGAGCAGGGCTCGGTATATCGCATCAACGGCCGCGAGGTGCGCGCCCGCGACGTGCAGCTGCTGTTCGCCGACGCCTCCACCGGCGCGAGATCGCCCGCGCTGGTGCGCCAAGGCCAGATCGGCGAGATCATCTCGGCCAAGCCCCAGGCGCGTCGCCGCATTCTCGAGGAAGCGGCCGGCGTCGCGGGTCTGCATTCCCGCCGCCATGAGGCCGAGCTGCGCCTGCAGGCGGCCTCGGAAAATCTCACCCGGCTCGAGGACGTGCTGAAACAGGTCGACAGCCAGGCCGACAGCCTGCGCCGTCAGGCCCGCCAGGCCGGCCGCTACCGCGTCATCGCCGCGCAGATTCGCCAGAACGAAGCCCTCGCCGCGCTCATCAACTATCGCGTCGCCAGCGAACAGCTCGCCCAGGTCGAGCGCAAGTTGGAGCAGGATACAGCTGCGGTGGCCGAGCGAACGCTGGAACAGGCGGCCGCAGCGCGCGAACAGGCGCTCGCCGCCCATGAGCTGCCGCCCCTGCGCGAGAAGGAAGCCGAAGCCGGAGCCGCGCTGCATCGGCTCGTCGCCGCCCGCGACGCGCTCGACGGCGAGGAGCGCCGGGCCAAGGAGCGCATCGCCGAGCTGACCCGCCATATCGACCAGTTCTCCCGCGACCTTGCCCGCGAGCGCGCGCTGATCGAGGACGCCGACGAAGTGGCGCAGCGGCTGGAGGAAGAGCGCGGCGAGCTGATGGGCGCCGATTCCTTCGACGCCGACCGCGAGCGCGAGGCGCAAGGGGAAGTCGCCCGGATCGAGGCCCTGCTGGCTGCGACCGAGGCCGAGCTCGCCACGGCCCAGGAGAGCCTCGCCGGCGTCAACGCGAGGCGGGCGTCGCTGGAATCCTCGATTTCGGAAGAGAATCGCCGCGTTGCGCGTTTCGAGGCCGAACTGACGAGGCTCGAAACCGAATTCGCCCTGATCGCCACTCAGGGCGGCGGGGCCGAGGAGCTGGCGCGGCTGGAGCAGTTCTATGAGCTGGCCCTGGAGGAATCCCAGGCCGCGGACGCCGCCGTAGAGGAGCGCGAGGAGGCCCACAGGCAGGCCCGCGAGGGCGAGACCGCGGCGCGGGCGCCGCTGGAGGCGGCCGAACGCCGCGCCCAGCGCCTGGAGACCGAAGTGCGCACGCTGGAGAAGCTGCTGCAATCGGGCTCGGGCGGGCTTTGGGCGCCGGTGCTGGAGCAGATCGCCGTCGCCAAGGGCTATGAGACCGCGCTCGGCGCAGCGCTCGGCGACGATCTCGACGCTTCGGCGGAAACTTCCGCTCCGGCCCATTGGGCGCTGACCAGCGCGGGGGGCGATCCCGCTCTGCCGCCCAATGTGCGGCCCCTGAGCGAAGTGGTGCAGGCGCCCCCCGCCCTGGCGCGGCGGCTCGCCCAGATCGGCGTTGTGCTGCGGCAGGAGGGCGCGAGCCTGCGCGGCCAGCTCAAGTCCGGCCAGCGCCTCGTCTCCAAAGAAGGCGACCTCTGGCGCTGGGACGGATTCACCCAGGCGGCCGAGGCTCCGACCGCCGCCGCCCGTCGCCTTGCGGAAAAGAACCGGCTGGAGGACTTGCGGGCCGAGGCGGCCGTCGCCAGGGCCCAGGCCGACGAGGCCGCGCAGGAGGCCCAGTTCGCGGCCGAAGCGGCGCGCGAAGCCGCCCTGTTCGAGACCGAGGCGCGCTCCGCCCAGCGCTCCGCCCGCGCCCGGCTCGATGAAGCCCGCGAGCGTCATGGGGCCGCCGAGCGGCGCTTCGCCCAGATCGCCCAGCGGCTCTCCGCGCTGGAGGAGGCCAAGGCGCACACCCTCGCCAATCGCGACGAGGCGGCGCAAAAGCGCGACCAGCTTCTCTCCGCTTTGGAGAATCTCGACGAGCCCGCTTTTCTCGCCGGGGCTCTGGACAGCCTGCGCTCGAAAGCGATGGCGGAGCGGGCTCAGGCCAGCGAAGCTCGCGCCGGTCTCGCCTCGCTGCGCCATGAGGCCAGCGCCAGGGCTTCGCGCCGCGCCGCCATATTGCGTGAGAGCGCTTCCTGGACCGAGCGTCGCGACAAGGCGCAGGACCGTATTTCCGAGCTCGAGGAGCGGCTGGAGGCGGCCAAGGAAGAGCAGGTGGAGCTGGCCGAGGCGCCGGAGACCTTTATCCTGCAGCGGCGGCAGATTCTCTCGGCCATCGAGGCCGCCGAGGCCGGGCGCCGCGAGGCTTCCGACGCCCGCGCGATGGGCGAGAAGAGACTCGCCGAAAGCGACCGGGCCGCGCGCGCCGCGCTGGAAAAAATGAGCGCCGCGCGCGAGGAGAAAGCCCGCAGCGAAGCCCAGCTCGAGGCCGCGCGCCAGCGCGCCGCCGATGTCGAGCGGGTCATCGTGAACGAACTCGACGCCACGCCCCAGGCGCTCTACGGCATGGCGGGGATCGCCGTCGGCGACCCGCTGCCCGCGGCCGCGGAAGTCGAGCGCCGGCTGGAAGGTTTTCGCGCCGACCGGGAAAGGCTCGGCGCGGTCAATCTGCGCGCCGAAGACGAACTCGCCGAGATCGAGGAACGTCAGGGCAAGATGTTCGCCGAGCGCGACGATCTCGCCGAGGCGATCAAGAAGCTTCGCGCCGCCATCGCCAATCTCAACAAGGAAGGCCGCGAACGTCTGCTCGCCGCCTTCGACAAAGTGAATGCGCATTTCAAAGAGCTGTTCACGCTGCTGTTCGACGGCGGCACGGCCGAATTGCAGCTCGTCGAAAGCGACGATCCGCTGGAGGCGGGGCTCGACATTCTCGCCCGCCCGCCCGGCAAGAAGCCCCAGACAATGACGCTGCTTTCGGGCGGCGAGCAGGCGCTGACGGCGATGTCGCTGATCTTCGCGGTGTTCCTCACCAACCCGTCGCCGATCTGCGTGCTCGACGAGGTCGACGCCCCGCTCGACGATTACAATGTCGAACGCTTCTGCGACCTACTGGAGGCGATGCGCAAGAAGACCGACACGCGCTTCGTCACCATCACCCACAATCCCATCACCATGGCGCGCATGGACCGGCTGTTCGGCGTGACGCAGGCCGAACGCGGCATCTCCCAGCTGGTTTCGGTCGATCTGGAGCAGGCCGAGAAGTTTTTGCTCGCGAGTTGAGGCGAGCGAGCTAATCCCGATAGCGCTCGGCGGCGTCGCCGAGCGCCTGCTTCAAGGAGCCGAGCCAGGGTTCGAAGCGCCGCCACTGGGAGATTCCATCCCGGAAGATCGGCTGCCGCACCTGTTCCGAGCTCGGCGTGTTGATCGCGCGCCGGCTGCGATGGAATTCCAGACAGGCCGGGTCGAATTCGAGGTCGCAGAAGGTCAGGATGCGGCGCACGCTCGTTTCGAGGTCGTCTACGACATCCTCATAGCCGACGCGCAGCACGCGTCCCGGCAGCGCCCGGTCCCAGTGGCGCATCAGCTCCAGATACATCCCGTAGTAACGCGCGATATCTTCGGCGCCGTAGCAGAAGTCCTGGCCTCTCGCGTAGAACTGCCTCAGATTGCTCACGCAGCAGGCCATCGGCTCGCGCCTCACGTCGATGATCCTGGCGTTCGGCAGCATCAGCTTGATAAGGCCGATATGGCGGAAGTTGTTCGGCATCTTGTCGACGAAACGCGGCCGTCCCTGCCGATGGATTCGCGTCTCTTCGAGATAGCGGCGCCCGAGCCGCTCAAAGAGGAGCGGGTCCAGCTCCGGCAGCAGCTCGGGATAGCGCTTGCCTTCGCGGTCCGGCTCCTGCCGTTGCAGCTCCGAGACGATGCGGGGAATGTCGCCGAGCTCCTGGGTTCCGTCGACGTCGGGGTGGGAGGCCAAGATCTGCTCGATCAGCGTCGAGCCGGAGCGGGGCAGGCCGACGATGAAAATCGGGTCGCGGTCCGGCGCGCCGGCGCCGGCGCGAGAGGCGAAGAAATCCTCGTCGCATACCTCGATCAGGCGGCGGGTCTGATCCTCCAGAGCTTCGGGACGCCAGCCGTTCTTTGCGCGCATCAGCGCATTGCCGCGCTCGTAACAGGCCCATGACTCGCCATAGTCGCCGTGGTCCTCCAAAGCCTTTCCGAGCGCAAAGCAGAGATGCGCGCGATCGGGCAGGGGCAGGGCTTCGAGGCGCCGCATGCGTTGGATTTCCGCGTCGGCGAAACGATAGGTCTTCAGATTGGCGAGGCTCCAATAGGCGTCGCCGATATTGGCGCGGCCGGCGGCGGCGTCGCGATAGGCCTGCACCGCTTCTTCGGCCCGGCCGAGCGCTTTCAGCGAATGGCCCAGCACGATGCGCAGATGGTTGCGTTGCGGCGTCTCGTCGAGCAATTGCGCAAAAATCGGGACCGCTTCCTCATGGCGCCCGAGGCCGGCGAGGATGGTCGCGAGAAGAAATCGGGCCTCGGGATCGGAAGGCGCGGCGCGCAGCCGCAGCTGCGCCTGTTCCAGCGCCGCGGCGTAAGTCTGTCGCTCTATCAGCACGCGCACATAATCCAGCCGCGCGTCGGCATAGTCCGGCGCTCGCTCCACCACCTCGCGCAGCAGGTTTTCGGCGCGATCCGTGAGCCCACGCGCCTGCGCGATTCTCGCCAGCAGGCGAAGCGCCTCGACATGCCTTCCCTGCGCGGCGACATAGTCCGTCAGCAGGCGTTCGGCGGCGGCGCGCTCGCCATCGCAGAACAGGCCGCCCGCCTCGACGATCTGAGGCGGAAGCTCGTTCAGCTTTTGAAGGCGTTGCGTCGCGATCGCCGCTTTTTGCGATTCTCCGGCCGCGCTCAGCAGGACTTCGAGCATCGCCCAGCTTTCCGCCAGGGCGGGATTGAGTCCTACCGCGCGCTCGAAACATTCGACGGCGCGCGCGGAATCGGCGAGCGCGAGACGGCAATGCCCGCGCTCCTGATACAGACGGCCATAATTCGGGCGCGTCCGCTCCAGCGCGTCCAGAGCTTCGAGGGCGCTTTTCTCCCGGCCGAGCAGCCGCTGGTTATGCGCCGACCAATACAGCGCCTCGGGATGGGAGGGCTTGCGCCGCAGCATCGCGCCCGCCGCGGCGAGCGCATCGTCATGAAGCCGCGCTCGCGTGAGCTCATGAATGCGGCGCAATTCGTCGGCGTCCGGGCCGCCGTCGCGAGCTTCTGTCATCCAAGCTTCACCTTAGCTTCACGCCCTCGCATTGCTCGGCTCCTACAGCATCGCGCGCCGGGCGGACTCCCAGAGTGGGCGCCGGCCAGCCGGCGTCGACCCAGGTCGCGCGCCGCATCGTTACTTGGGCGGGGAAGGATTTCTGGTGAACAATACTGATAGACGCCAGTTCATGCAAATACTGGGCATGGGCGCAATGGCGAACACGCTCGGCTCGAATGTCGCGAAGGCGCTTTCGATTCCGGCCAACAACCGCACCGGCACGATCAAGGATGTCGAGCATATCGTCATCCTGATGCAGGAGAACCGGCCGTTCGACCATCACTTCGGCACGCTGCGCGGCGTCCGCGGCTTCGCCGATCCGCGCGCGGTCAAGATCAACCTGCCGCTGCAGGCCGGCGGATCGGCGAAGGCTTCGGTGTTCCTGCAGCCGGCCGGCGCCGCCAATGTTTCCGCGGGCTTCAGCGTTCCCGCGGGTTCCTACGGCGGTCCGGCCAATGGCGTGCCGGTGATCCCGCCCTTCCGCATCGATCCTTCGAAGATCAGCTCCGGCCTCACCAGCCTCGGCCTCAGCTACATCGGCGGAACCGGCCATGGCTGGAGCGACACCCATTATGCCTGGAACTGGGGCCAGTACGACGGCTGGGCGGTCGTGAAGGGCCCGATGGCCATGAGCTATTTCACGCGCGACGACATTCCCTATCATTTCGCGCTGGCCGACGCCTTCACCGTGCTCGACAACTACTATTGCTCGATCATGGGGCCGACCAATCCCAACCGGTGCTATCTCTGGACCGGCTGCGTCGGCAACGTCGATTACCTCGGCGCCGGCGGCACCGACGGCCATGGCCTCGGCCCGGTCACCGGCAACGGTCTGCCGCAGGGCTATTATCTTTCCTGGGAGACGCTTCCGGAAGTGCTCGACAAGGCGGGCGTGACCTGGAGGATCTATCAGGATCTCGCCGGAGCCACTTTCGCGCCGGACTTCGGCGACGGAGGCGCCTCCGATAATTTCGACGGCAACTACACCGACAACTCGCTGCTGTATTTCGGACAATATGCGGCGTCGAGCCCGGGCAGCTCGCTGTTCGACAACGCCTGCACCGGCACGCAGCTCGTGAACAACCAGCCGCCGGCCAATTCTCCCGACTCGGCCTGGAAGAACTGGACCCTCGGCCTGTTCGACAAGTTCAAGGCCGATGTGCAGAAGGGCAAGCTGCCTCAGGTTACCTGGCTGCTCGCGCCGATGGGATATTCGGAGCATTCCGACGCCCCGGTCAACTACGGCGCCTGGTATATCTCCAAGGTTCTCGACATTCTGGTGTCGAACCCGGAAGTGTTCAGCAAGACGGCGTTCATCGTCAATTACGACGAAGCCGACGGCAGCTTCGATCACGTCGTTCCGCCCACGCCGCCGGCGGTCTCGCCCGCGACGCCCGACATCGGCGCCTCGACGGTCGACTATCACAATGAAATCGTCACGACCTCCAAGCCCAACGCTCCGATCGGGCTCGGAACCCGCGTGCCCTGCCTCGTGATCTCGCCGTGGAGCAAGGGCGGCTACGTCAACTCCCAGGTGTTCGATCATACCTCGACGATTCAGTTCATCGAGAAGCGCTTCGGCGTCTATGAGCGCAACATCTCGCCCTGGCGTCGCGCCGTCTGCGGCGACCTGACCTCGGTGTTCAATTTCAAGAACCCCAATCACGACAAGGTCTCGCTGCCTTCGACCGACGCCTATCTGCCGCCGGCCGGAGAACTGTCCGGCGCCGTCAGCCCGCCCGACGTCAAGGTCACGATGAACAATGTGATCATCGGCGTTCCCGCGCAGGAAAACGGCATCCGCCCGGCCCGTGCGCTGCCCTACGAGCTGAGCGTCAGCGATGTGGTCAACGCTTCCGCTGGAACGATCGAGCTGACCTTCGTGAACACCGGCAAGGCGGGCGCGGTGTTCCAGGTTCGCTCGGGCGCCGCGGCCGATTCGGTGCGCAATTATACGGTCGAAGCCGGCAAGACTCTTTCGGGAAGCTGGCAGGTTTCCGGCTCCTATGATCTCACCGTCTACGGCCCCAACGGGTTCATCCGCCACTTCAAGGGCAGCGTCGGCCTCGGCGCCTCCGAGATCGCGGTGGTCGCCCAATATCAGTCCCCCAGTTTCCATGCCGAACATGAGATGGGGGAAAACAGCGTCATCGGGCTGACGCTTCACAATGTCGGTCTGCGCAACGCCAACGTCACCCTGCTCGACGCCTATTCCGGCGAGAAGGTCACCCGCCTTCTTCGCCCGGGCTCGCAAGCCGAGGGCAAGCTTCCGCTGGAGCGCTTCCATGGCTGGTACGACTTCGTCGTCACGGTCGCGGAGGATGCGAGCTTCGAGCGCCGGCTGTCCGGGCATGTCGAGAATGGACGCGACAGCTTCTCCGATCCCGCTATGGGCGGACTCGTGACGCTGAAGGCGTAAGCCTGTAAAACGATCGACGGCCGCGGCTTGAAAACAAGGCGCGGCCGTTTTTGTTTTTTACTTGTTGGTATCGCGCAGGATGGCGCCGCGGCGCTGCGTTGATTACATCCGCAGCGTTCTCTGGTTGCGCCAAATCAGCGCGCTGTCTTCACGCGTCCGGCGCTTCGCACGACGACGAAATCCCCCGCATTTCCAGAGACCGCGGGCGGGTCGTCGAAGGACACCGGGAAATAATCTATCCTGAGCGTCTCCGGGCGCGCCGTCACCGTCAGGAAGCCGGCGTTCAGCACGTCGAAGCTTTCGAGCCGCACCTCCGGCAAGGTGGTCCGGAACGGCAGTCGCTCTATCGCCAGCCCTCTTTGCAGCTTGTGCAGCGAGCGGGACGAATTGGCGAAGCCGCCCGCGCCCGCGATGACATAGGGCGTCGATCTTTCCTGAAAATCGCGCGAAAATCTCTGGTAGCTGTGCACATGTCCCGAGAGGACGGCGTCGGGGATGCGGCCCGCGCTCGCGAAGGCCGCGTCCATCGCCGCGAGGATTTCGACATAGCCGCCATGGGTCTCGTCGAGCGAAAAACAGGGATGATGCGCCGCGACGACAAGCCATTTGTCCTGCGGCGTCGCTCTCAACTGCTCCGTGAGCCAATCCTGCTGGCGCCTGTCGCCGCGCCGGTCCAACTGCCCGTCGATGTTGGAATAGAGCCCGATGATATGAACGAAGGGCGCTTCGAGCTTCCAGTAGCAATAGGGCTGCGTCATGGTGGAGCGATATTTGAAAAAGCGCTTCGGCGCGGGGCTGCAGAAATTCTGCATGAAGCCGGAAAGCGAGGGCTCCGGCTCGCGCTCTCCATGAGACTCCACCGCGGTCTCGCCGTCATGGTTGCCGGGAATGGCGAAGATCGGGGCGTCGTAATATTGATAGGGCTCGTAAAACTGCGCGACATATTGGCTGCTGGCGCCGCTCAGATAAACGATGTCGCCGAGGTGAAACAGAAACCTCGGGCGCTCGCTTTTCTCCGCCCTCGCGATCTGGTCCTGCATCGCGGCGGCGACCGCATTTTGCGTCTCGGCGCCGTGGATGCCGCCGGTGTCGCCCAGCGCATGAAAAACCATGGCGCCTGCTTTTTCGGCTTCCTCGGTCACGCCGCGCAATATGCGCTCCAGCGGCAGCGAGAAATCCGGCCGAGCCACATGGGGCAGCGGCTGGAACCGCGGCTGCTCGGGGAGATTGGTCACCGGATTGCCGGGTTCGGGCGCCGGCTTTGCAAAGAGCGAGCCCAGAATCTTCCTTTCCACGGCCTGACCCCCGAAGGTTTGAATCGACCCTGCGAGATATGTGCGGCGATGACGACGACAAGGCGACATCGGCTCGCCTTTGTTTGCGAGCTTCTTTAGGAAAGGGCAGGGCGATCGGCGCAGGGCGCTTACCCTCCCCTTGAGGGCACTCAAGGGGAGGGTCGCCGCCAGGGCGCATTCCGCAAAAGTTGACAGACTTTTGCGATAGGAATGCGCCCTGGCTAGGCGGCGGGGTGGGGTGAAGTGCAGCCTCATTTTGCGCCTTCTCCCCGCAAGGGGGAGGCGCCCTGAGGGCGGAGAACGTACATTTTTCTTCGCGGGCAGTATCGAAAGCAGCCCTTTTTCAACGCGGGTCTCGACAACAGGAATGTGGGATGGGCGGGTCGATATGCTGCCTCGGCAGCATCAATGCGGACATAACTTTGCTGTTGGATCGCCTTCCCGAGCGGCACGAGAAGCTGGCGGCGCAGCGGGCTGCGATCGGCGGCGGCGGCTCGGCCGCCAACACCGCCGTCTGGCTGGCCCGGCAGGGGGCGAGGACCCGGATGCTCGGCTGGGTGGGAAACGACCCGCTCGGCGCCATGGCGCTGCGCGATCTTGCAGCCAATGGCGTCGATACCCGCGGCGTCAAGCTCTTGCCGGTCGCTTCGCCTTTCGCGGTCTGCCTTTCTCCGCCGGACGACAAGCGCATTATCTTCAGCCCCGTGGTGGAGGCGGCCTGGACGCCCTACGACGCGATGAGCTTCGACGAAGACGTCGCCTGGCTGCACACGACAGTCTGCGACGCCGAACTCCTGGCGAGGGCCAGAAGCCTCGCCTCTGCGCGCGCTTTCGCCATCTCGCTGGAATTGGACGGCCGATATGATCCGGCTTTCGCGAGGGCGGCCAATGTCCTCTTCACCAATCAGGACGAATTGGCGCGGGTGCTGGGCACGGAGGACCCGGTCGGGTTCATCGCCCAAAGGCACAAGGACGACGCCGCGGTCTGGTTCGTCACCCAGGGCGAGCACGGGGTTTGCGTGATTGCGGCGGGAGAGGTGAGCAGAGTGGCTTTTCCCCCGGTCGAGCCGATCGATCGCACCGGCGGCGGCGACGCCTTCAACGCCGGGGTCATCGCGGCGCTGATGTCGGGCTCCAACGCAAAAGCTGCCGCGGCGGCCGGCCTAAAGCTCGCCGCCCAGGCCATCGGCCGGCTGGGGGCGAGGTAGGGGGCCCTTGCGCCGAAACGCTTCTTGCGAGAAAGCGCGAGGCAGTTCGCAAGAAGCGCTCGAAGTCTTCAGGGCCGATCACTCTGGCTGATAAGTTCGCGTCATTGCGACCGCGAGCGCAGCGAAGCGGGAAGCAATCCAGAGCCGCTCCAATCCTCCTGGATTGCCGCGTCGCTGCGCTCCTCGCAATGACGGCGGAAACTCTATCAGTGCGGCGTGAAGCGGGTCTCGATGAAATAGACATTGCGAACCTGCAGCGGATCGTAACGAACCACCAGCGTGTCGATGCCCAGGAGTCGAGGGTCGGTAAGCGTGACATTTTGCACGACGCGCGAATTGACCGTCACCTGCACCATGTCGGCGATCGGATTGCCGAAGTGGTATGCGTAAAGCGTGAAGGTCACAGGCGTCGACGTGCTCGATTGTCCCGTTACAAAGAGCTTTAGACCGGTGAGGTCGAATTGTTTTCCGGGGAAAGTCGCCGCCGGCAAAGTGAACACGCCGCCGTCATTGTTGGCGATGTAGAGCCCGTTCTTGCTGGTCTGAATATCCCAGCCGTTCGGCAGCTGATGACCGAGAGCGGAAAAGGTCAGCCCCGTGGCGTCCACCGCCGTGCAATTGGGGCAGCCGGTGGTCGTTGCGGTGGTGAAGGTCGCGGTGTCGGCGTGAGCCGTCGCCGCGGCAAGAGCGAAGAAGGCCGCGAGTGCGGCAAAGCCCGAGTGCTTAAGGTTCATGTTGGCCTCTTGATGGTCTCGTGGTTTGGCGCAATTAATGCAACGCCTCAGGCGCGCCTGCTGCGGGTAACAGCTTTTTCTTGCCCTGGCAGCGTGGCCATTAGCCGCCCGCGAAGCCAATCAAGGAACTGAGCTAAGACGTTCTGGCGCCATAATTATTTGAGTGGCGCTGTGGGGGCGGCCCTTTCGTTTCTAGCCTTGCCACTTTCGAACTCAGGTCCTTGAAATCTGGTTGAGAGTGAAACTGTGGCGTAACCGGCGCGCGTGGATTAGTCTCAATTCTCTCAAGAGGCTTTAAAACCATGACGCCGGAAATTTCAGAATTTTCGTACGGATTTGCTTTAACGAACGAAATTGTGGGGTGGCTCGACGTGAAAGCGGCCCCGCTATTCCCGAGCCTAATTGAAGAGGGCAAAGCTGGAGGGGGGTACGATGTAAAACTGGACGCTCCGGGCGTCCCTCTTTATCTGCAATTCAAACGTGCGGATTGCATGGTCAGGCGCAGCGCTTCCGAGCAGGGCAAGTTTAAGAAAATGCCCTTCTATCGCTTCAAAATAACCGAGACGAAAAAATCGAACCAACACGAGCTTTTGCTGAAATTAGACAAAAAGAACAACCTTGTCTCTATGCTGCGCCGCGCTTTCACAAGTTAGCGGAAATCAATGCCGCATGGGGCTCCAATCAGGTCGCAAGCCGTTCGATTTTCGTCGCTCCCCGCAAGATTGGCCCGCTGGACGATAACTCTCATCATGTCGCCTATAACGAGGCCGAGGCTTATCTTTGCTCGGATGATCCAAAAGTAATTGCGTTCCTCACCAGCTCGTCCCTTGTAAAGCTCGTTCGCGACCGCCTTAAAAGGGACGAGAGGCCGCTTCGGGCTAAGCTACCGGAGATGAGGAAGGAAATGGAAATTCTGCGGGGACCGAAAATTACCGACCAACAAGTTTTTTTGCCGACACGGGAGCCCACTCCTCTTGACCAAGAAAAGCTGGCGTTGCGCGAAATATCAGACATCGCGGCGCAACTGTTCAATGCACAACTCGTCATTATGCAGAATGCGGGCGAAATTGTTCTATAATGAGCATTCCGAGCTTTTCAAACGGTAGATAGAGAGGGGCTCGACCAGCCCGCGCGGCGCCCCCTCGCCCATCCGCCGCGTCGCATTCCCACCCCGAATCGCGCTAAAATCCGCCCATGGCAAAATCCGACGATCTCTTCGCCGCCGCCGCGCCTTCCCCCAAGAGCGGCAAGGCTCAAGCACCCGCCCCTGCGGCCAAGCCGGCGGCTACGTCTGAGAAGCCCTCCAAGGCTTCCGTTCCGGTGGAATATGGCGCCCACAGCATCGAGGTGCTGGAGGGGCTGGAGCCGGTGCGCCGGCGCCCCGGCATGTATATCGGCGGCACCGACGAGGCCGCGATGCATCACCTCTTCGCCGAGGTGCTCGACAACTCCATGGACGAGGCGGTCGCGGGCCACGCCACCTTCATCTCGGTCGCGGTGGAGCCGGACGGCTGGCTGACCGTGACCGACAACGGCCGCGGCATGCCGGTGGGCACGCATCCCAAATTCCCCGGCAAGAGCGCGCTCGAGATCATCATGACCGTGCTGCACGCGGGCGGCAAATTCGATTCGGGGGCCTATCAGACCTCGGGCGGCCTGCACGGCGTCGGCGCCTCGGTCGTCAACGCGCTGTCGGAGAAGGTCGAGGTCGAGGTCGCCATCGACCAGCAGCTCTACCGCCAGGAGTTTTCCCGCGGGCTGCCGCTGGGGCCACTGCAGAAGCTGGGCAAGATCGCCAACCGGCGCGGCACCAAAGTGCGCTTCAAGCCGGACGTACAGATTTTCGGGCCGCAGGCGCATTGGAAGCCCTCGCGGCTGTTCCGAATGGCGCGCTCCAAGGCCTATCTCTTCGGCGGCGTCGAAATCCGCTGGCGCTGCGCCCCCGAGCTGATCGAGCCCGGCTCCAACATCCCGGCCGAGGCGGTGCTGCGTTTTCCGGGCGGCCTCAAGGACTATCTTTCGCGCGAGATCGAGGGGAAAGAGACCGTCACCGAACAGCCTTTCGCCGGCAAGGTCGAGCGCGAGGGCGGACACGGTTCGCTGGAATGGGCGGTGGCCTGGGTCCCCTCGGAGGACGGCTTCGTTCATTCCTATTGCAACACCGTGCCGACCCCGGACGGCGGCACCCATGAGGCGGGCTTTCGTCTTGCGCTGCTGCGCGGCCTCAAGGACCATGCCGAGCGTCTCGGACAGGCGAAGCGCGCCAAGGACGTCACCGGCGACGACCTCATGGGCCAGTCGGCGGCGATGATCTCCGTCTTCATCCGCGAGCCGGAGTTCCAGGGCCAGAACAAGAGCCGGCTGATGAGCGTCGAGGCTTCTCGCGTCGTCGAAGCCACGGTGCGCGACGCCTTCGATCACTGGCTCGCCGCCGCCCCCTCGCAGGCCGGCAAGCTGCTCGACTTCGCGGTGGAGCGGGCGGAGGAGCGGCTGCGCCGCCGCGCCGAGAAGGATGTCGCGCGCAAGGCCGCGACGCGCAAATTGCGCCTGCCGGGCAAGCTGGTCGATTGCACCAATAATTCGGCGCAAGGGTCGGAGCTGTTCATCGTCGAGGGCGATTCCGCGGGAGGCTCGGCCAAGGAAGGCCGCAACCGCGTCAATCAGGCGATTCTGCCCCTGCGCGGCAAAATCCTCAATGTCGCCTCGGCGACCCGCGACAAGCTGGCGGCCAATCAGCAGCTCGCCGACCTCATCCAGGCGCTGGGCTGCGGAACGGGCGCCCATTATCGCGAGGAAGACCTGCGCTACGAAAAAGTGATCGTGATGACGGATGCCGACGTCGACGGCGCTCATATCGCGTCGCTGCTCATCACCTTCTTTTATCGCCAGATGCCGAAGATGATCGAGAAAGGGCACCTCTATCTGGCGGTGCCGCCGCTCTACAAGCTGACCCAGGGCTCGAAAATCGTCTACGCCCGCGACGACGAGCATATGGAAGAACTGAAGCGCAAGGAGCTGACCGGCAAGGGCAAGATCGAGGTCAGCCGCTTCAAGGGGCTGGGCGAGATGATGGCGGCGCAGTTGAAGGAGACCACCATGGACCCCAAAAAGCGCACGCTGCTCAAGGTCGTCATCGAGAGCGAGGAGCGCGAGGAAACCGCCGATTGCGTCGAGCGGCTGATGGGCAACAAGCCGGAGGCCCGTTTCGCCTTCATTCAGGAGAACGCCGCCTTCGCCACCGAACTGGTGGATGTGTGAGCGGGTTTTCGCCTGATTGAAGCGGCCTCCGACGTCATTGCGCGGAGCGCAGCGACGGGGCGACCCAGAGGGCTGGCGCGGCCTGGATCGCCTTCGGCTTGCGATGACGCGAAGGCCCGCCCTCAGCCGCCGGAGCTTTTGGCTTTCTCGCCCGCGACCGCGGGCTTGTCGGCGAGGCCGTTCTTGATCTTGTCGAGGATGCGCGGCAGGTCTTCGGGTTCAGGGCCGAGATCGCGGGCGTGGTTCCATTGGAACTGGGCCTCGAGCTTGCGCCCGACCCGCCAATAGGCGTCGCCGAGATGGTCGTTGATCACCGGATCCGAAGGCTTGAGGTCGATCGCTTTCTCGAGTTCGACGACGGCCTCGTCATAACGGCCCAGGCGGTAATAGGCCCAGCCCAGGCTGTCGACGATATAGCCGTCGCGGTTCTTGAGATCGACCGCGCGGCGAAGCATGCGGAAGGCTTCGTCGAGATTGACGCCCTGGTCGACCCAGGAATAGCCGAGATAATTCAAAACCAGCGGCTGGTCCGGGTTGAGCTCCAGCGCCTTCTTCAGATCTTTCTCGGCGTCGGGCCAGTCCTTGCGGCGCTCATTGGCGATGCCGCGGTAGTAATAGAGCAGCCACTGGCTTTTCTCGGGATTTTGCTGCAGGGCGAGCGCGCGCGAATAGGTCGCCGCCGATTCCGCGAAAAGCTTGCGCGAGCGCTGGAGATTGGCGAGAGCCGTCAGAGCGTCGGCGTCTTTGGGATGGGCCTCGACCACGGTCTGCAGATGCTCGCTCGCCTCCTTGCTCTTGCCGAGAGTCTCCAGCAGGAGCGCGGCCTGCACGTCGGCGTTGATGCGGAGCGGGCTTGATTCCGGCACGCTGTCGTAGAGGTCTATGGCGGTCTCCACCTGCTTCAGCCGCTCGTAGATGTCGGCCAAAGTGAAGATCGCGAGCGTATTGCCGGGCGCGAGAGCCAGCGACAGCCGCAGATAGATCAGCGCCGCAAGCTCGTCGGCCTGACGCCCGCCCAGCGACACCAGCCCGTAGAGCACTTCTCCGGCGCCTTCCTCGGCGTTGCGCACGAAGGGCTCCAGCGTCTTGCCGGCGTTCAGCTCCGCCAGCGCCGCCACGACGATGGGGTGATTCGGAGCCGCGGCGTCATAGGCTTCGTAGAGGCGGCGCGCGGATTCGTTTTCGCCGTGGCTGGAGAGGAAGCGGGCATAGGCGTCCACCAGCCGAAGGACGGTGCGGTCGGCCCCGAGCATTCTCTTGAAGCGCTTGTCCGCCTCGGCCCTGTCGCCGGCGATGTCGGCGATGAGGGCGGCGTGATAGTCGCGCAGGACGGAGAAGCCTTCGCCGTTCAGCTTGTCCAGGGTCGAAAGCGCGCGCTTGGTCTGCTTCTGGCCGGCATAGGTCCAGGCGGTGAGCAGGATGTTTTTCACGTCGGGCTGCTGGGGCGCAGCGTCCTTTGCGAATTCTGCGCGGGCGGCGGGATATTTTTTGGCCACCATCGCCTCGACGCCGCGCGTCAGATGGGCGACGCCGTTGCTGCGGTCATGGGCGAGCACGGCGGAGGCGTAGGCATAGGCGTCGGGCATATTGCCGTTGGCGAGCGCCGCGATCAGCGCCCGTTCGGTCAATTCGCGATTGTTGGGATCGCCGCGCTGCGCCTCGCGGAAAAAGGTGGACGCGGCCAGCGTGTCGCGTTCCGAATGGGCCACGATCGCGGCGAGATAATTGCCGGAGAGGCTCGGGCCGACCTCGAAAGGCCGCGCCACCGAGAGGCTTTCGCCGCCCTGAGCGGCGGCGGTCGCGGTGATGGAGGCGCTGGAGGCGATCAACGTCCAGACGAGGCCCAGCGCGGTCTTGCTCAGGGCGGACCGGTTCGCCCTACGGCGCATTGTCGAATTCTTGCGAGGAAATTGCACGGCGATCTCAACCTCCGCCAGGTTAAGGGGGTGCGGCGCCGCAAGCGGCGCCTCAAGCTCGGCGGAACTTGCTTGTCAACCGAAATGATGGCGGTTTTATGCGGTTACCGCAAGGGCGAAATGGGCGCTCCGGCGTTCGGGGCGGGGGCCCGGGAATTTGGCCGGGCGGACAATGCAGATGGGATCGGGCTCGATCGCTGGACGCGCGGGGCCTTCGGCGAGGCCGGACCGTCGCCAAGCGAAAATAAAGGATTCAGCTCGATCGGAATGCGGCCCGGCTCGCAGAGGAGCCGGGCCGGGCAGTTTATTTCTTCACTGCGGCGACGATCTTCTGCGCGGCGTCGTCGAGGTCGTCGGCCGCGATCACATTGAGGCCGGACGAAGCGACGATGCTCTTGCCGAGATCGACATTGGTGCCTTCGAGACGCACCACCAGCGGCACTTTGAGGCCCACTTCCTTGACGGCTGCAATCACGCCTTCCGCGATCACGTCGCAGCGCATGATGCCGCCGAAGATGTTGACCAGAATGCCCTTCACCTTGGGGTCGGCGGTGATGATCTTGAACGCGGCCGTCACCTTCTCCTTGGTGGCGCCGCCGCCGACGTCGAGGAAGTTCGCGGGGCTTTCGCCATAGAGCTTGATGATGTCCATGGTGGCCATCGCGAGGCCGGCGCCGTTGACCATGCAGCCGATGGTTCCGTCGAGCGCGATATAGGCGAGGTCGTATTTGGAGGCCTCGATCTCCTTCTCGTCCTCTTCGGAGAGGTCGCGCAGCTCGGCGACGTCGGGATGGCGGTAGAGCGCGTTGTTCTCGAAGCTCACCTTGGCGTCGAGGCAGCGCAGCTTGCCGTCCTTGGTGACGATCAGCGGATTGATTTCGAGCAGCTCCATGTCCTTGGCGACGAAGGCCGCGAACAGCTTCTCGGTGAGATCGCCCGCCTGCTTGGCGAGATCGCCCTTGAGGCCGAGAGCGTCGGCGACATGGCGGCCGTGATGCGGCATGATTCCCGTCGCCGGATCGACCGGGAAGGTCACGATCTTCTCGGGCGTGTCATGGGCGACCTTTTCGATGTCCATGCCGCCTTCGGTCGAAACCACGAAGGAAATCCGCGAGGTGGCGCGGTCGATCAGGATCGAGAGATAGAATTCCTTGTCGATCGCGGCGCCGTCTTCGATATAGAGGCGGTTGACCTGCTTGCCGGCTTCGCCGGTCTGCACCGTGACCAGAGTGGAGCCGAGCATCTGCCTGGAGAAAAGCTCGGCCTCCTCGGGCGATTTGGCGATGCGCACGCCGCCCTTGTCGCCTGCGGCGGCTTCCTTGAACGAGCCCTTGCCGCGGCCGCCGGCGTGGATCTGCGCCTTCACCACATAAACCGGGCCGGGCAGAGTCTTGGCGGCGGCGAGGGCGTCTTCAGCCTTGAGAACCGGAACGCCGACGGCGACGGGGGCGCCGAACTCGCGCAGAATGGCCTTGGCTTGGTATTCGTGGATATTCATTTGGCTCTAAACCCTCGCGGGCCCTCTCGCAGAAAGCCCGGCCTCGCCGCCGGGCCTGTTGTCATTCCTGATGGCTTGGATTTTAAGCGAAATCCGGATTGAGCTTGCCCGCGGCGGCGATGAGCGCGCGGACCGAAGCCACCGATTTGTCGAACATCTGTTTTTCGCTCGGGTCGAGCTTGATTTCCAGAACCCGCTGCACCCCGCCGGCGCCGATCACCACCGGCACCCCCACATAAAGGCCGTTCACGCCATATTGCCCGGAAAGATGGGCCGCGCAGGGCAGAACCCGGCGCTTGTCCTTGAGATAGCTTTCGGCCATGGCGATGGCCGAAGCGGCGGGCGCATAGAAGGCGGAGCCGGTCTTGAGAAGGCCGACGATCTCGCCGCCGCCCTTGCGGGTGCGGTCGACGATGGCGTCGATTCTCTGCTGGGTGGTCCATCCCATTTCGATGAGATCGGGCAGGGGCACGCCGGCGACCGCGGAATAGCGGATCAGGGGAACCATGTCGTCGCCATGGCCGCCGAGGACGAAGGCCGAGACGCTCTCCACCGAGACGTCGAGCTCTTCGGCGAGGAAATAGCGAAACCGCGCCGAATCGAGCACGCCGGCCATGCCCACCACCATATGCGGCGGAAGGCCGGTGCATTTCTGCAGCGCCCAGACGATGACGTCGAGCGGATTGGTGATGCAGATCACGAAGGCGTTCGGCGCATATTTCTTGATGCCCGCGCCGACCTTGGAGATGACGCCGAGATTGATCGAGAGCAGATCGTCGCGGCTCATGCCGGGCTGCCGGGGCACGCCCGCGGTAACGATCACGACGTCGGCGCCCTCGATGACGGCGTAGTCGTCGCCGCCGCCGAATTTGCTGTCCGAGCCGTGCACCGGGCCTGCCTGGGCGAGGTCGAGCGCCTTGCCGGCGGGAACTCCCTGGACGATATCAAACAGGACGACGTCGCCTAGCTCCTTGATGCTCGCCAGATGGGCCAGCGTGCCGCCTATTTGACCTGCGCCTATGAGAGCTATTTTCTTGCGCGACATCTCTCTTCCCAATGCTCTGTACTCGGACCGAACAGCTACCCCGCTTTTTGTCTCGTGGGAAGACGTTTTTCCCTCCTTTCGAGCAAGTTTGGACGCCTTCCGGCCCGTGGGCGCCCGCATTTGTCGTTTTTGCGGACAAATCCCGGCGGCGCCTGCGGCGCAGGCATTTTCCCGGGTGTGGAAAAGTCTCCTTTCCAACGCTTTGTATTCATTTCGTCGCAAAGGGACTGGACAGGGCGTCCGCCATTTGTTATCCCCCCGCTCGTTCCGAACGCGGAGCGCCGCACTGGCGCTTCTTCGTATGGACGGGCGCATAGCTCAGTTGGTAGAGCAGCTGACTCTTAATCAGCGGGTCCAAGGTTCGAGCCCTTGTGCGCCCACCATTTTATCGGCAAAGTTCGCCGAACAAGCGCGCACCAAACGCTGCTTCGGGCCGCCATAGCTCAGTTGGTTAGAGCACCAGATTGTGGATCTGGGGGTCCCCCGTTCGAGCCGGGGTGGCGGTACCATTGAAAACCAAAAGCCTCTGAAAAACTACCGCCGGCGAAATAACGCTGGAGCCGGGGCCCCGAGTCTAGACTTCCCTCTCTCTCATCCGACGCGCCATATCCCGCGCGGCGTCGTTATCTTCTTCTTCGAGACCCGCGATCACGCCTTCGCGATCCTCCGCGCTTCGGTTCTGGCTCAGCTTGCGCTTGGCTTCGATGCGCGTGATGTCGATCTCGATCGCCACGATCGCCTTCAGCAGTTTTGAAACATAATCTTCCGGCGCGTCGCCGACGGCCCAGGGGGCGGGCCGGCGCTCTTCGTGCTCGCGCGTCAATTTTTCGATCGTTTCGCGGGCCGCAAGCTCGTCGTCATGCGCGACGAGACGCCCATAGACATGAACGACCTCGTAATTCCATGTCGGCGCCACCCTCCCGGTTCGACGCTTGGACGGATACCAGGATGGCGTGACATAGCGATCGCCTCCCTGAAAGATCGCCAGCGCATCCTGGCTGCGATCCGCAAGCCTCCAAAGCGGATTGGCGCGCGCGACATGGGCGAGAAGCCGGTTGCGCCCGCTGTCGAGAAGAAACGGAATATGATCCGCGACCAGCGCGCCGTTCTGGACCGTGACCAGCGCTCCCAAAGGATTGTTCCCTATGATCGCGGCGATCGTCGCCGCGTCTTGCTCGCGGAAGTTTTCGGGGAGATACATCGGCGAATCCTCGCGCGGGCTCGGTCAACCCCCGCAGGGGTGGTTGCTCAACTAATCACTTGCAAATCAAGGAGACAACCCGCCGGCTGCCCGGCAGACGATCTCAGCCGAGACAATGAAACGAATTTGCGCCAACATGGCGAGGCAAGCCGTTCAGCGCGCTCGGCGCTGAAGACGGCTGGCCAGCTCCACTGGGCATCGAAGGCCATGGCATCCGAACAGTTTGACGTCGCAGTGCATTTCGGCGAAAACCTCGCCGCGAAATACCACCGCAGGATTCGCCGCTTTTGCCCGAGCTACGACGCATTGCACCAGATGATTGCGCCGTGGCTGCAAGGACAGCCCGAGAATGCCCGCTTTCTTTCCGCAGGCGCTGGCGTAGGCGCTGAAATTATCACGCTGGCCGAGCGCTTTCCGTTTTGGCGCTTTGCCGCAGTGGATGTTTCTCCCGATATGATCAACGCTTGCCGGCATAGGCTGGCTGAAGCCGGGATGACGGATCGCGTTGATTTTTTTAACGGTCGTTTGCAGGACTACCGATCGCCAGCCCCGTTTCATGCGGCGTCGTCGATCTTCGTGGCCCATTTCATAAAAGGCCGGACAGAGAAGCTCGACTATTTCCATGCGATGGCGAAAAATCTGGAGCCTGGCGGCCTGCTCGTCGTCGCCGACCTTTTCGGGGACAGGAATTCCCCCGAATTTGTGCGGCTGTCGAACGCCTGGCTGCTGTCTTACGCTTCGCATGGGGTCTCCGCCGAGGAACTGGCGCAAGACCGCGCCCATGTCGAAAGAGACGTCGACTTCATTCCGGAGAGCGAGCTGCTATCGATTTTGAAAGACGCAGGTTTCGAAACCCCGCTGAGATTCTATCAGACATATTTGTTCGGGGGCTGGGTGGCCGCAAAATCCAAATGACGCGCTCGACAAGGCGAAGCGCTCGCAACGCTTCGATGCGCCGGTCCACCCATTTGCGGACCAATTCCTCTCGACCGGGCGACGCCGAACGGGCATTCTCATAAATGTTCATCCGGACCTGTGAAAAAAGGCGAAGCTTCGCATCTCCATTTTCCTCAGCCCGGATGGAGAAGTTTATTGCAAGCCCACCTCCAGCCTACCCACGGAGCCGAAAAATGGCCAATGGACGCATGAGCCGCCTCAAATCCGGCGCCGTCGAAGAAGCAAAAAAGGTTTTTCGAGTATTCGTCTACCTATGGGTTTTCCTGACGGTTCTTTCGCTGCATAAAGCGTTCATCTTCAACGAGGACATACTCACCTACCAGCAGGGATTCGCGTTTATCAACGCCCTTGCCCTGTCGAAGATCGTCGTCGTCGGCCAGGACCTGCGTCTCGGCGACCGCATCACGCGGAAGCTGCCTTTGATTTATACGATCCTGTTCAAGTCCGCCGTGTTCGCCGCGCTGACCATCTTCTTTCACATAATCGAAGAAACGCTCATCGGCATGTGGCATGGGAAGCCGGCTACCGGGGCGATACCCACTTTAGGGGATGGCTCGCTGCAAGCGCTCTCCATGCTCGCGATCATTGTCTTCGTGGCGCTGATTCCTTTCTTCGGCTTCCTTGAAATCAGCGAGGCCCTCGGCCCCGAGAAACTGCGCGCCATCCTGTTGAGACGCAAATCCCTGCCCGACGAGCGGGCATAGAACAAACCGTCTATCCGCGCTCCTTTCGTCTTGGGCGTCATTAGAGCGCGTTCGGTTCAAACGCAGTCGAACGCGCTCCAAATCTCATCGAAGGAGCATGTTCTTTTCCAAAAACCGCTGCGCACTTTTTGGGAACATGCTCTAGTGATTGGCGCTGCTGTTCGCCTCCTGCAGTTTTCGCAACACCGAATCGAGATTGAACGAAGCAGGTTTCTGACGCGGCGGGAATTCCACGAAGGATTCGATCTGCTTGGCGACGACGCCCTGCATCGCATACATGATGTAGACATGCGACAGCAGCCAATCCCAATAGGTATTTGAATTTTCGTCCGCCCGTTCGAAAGGATCGCGCCGGAGATTGAATATTTTCGGCGCCCTCAGATGGACGAAGGGTTCGAACCAGCACGCCAAAGCCTTCGCCCGCTGCTCCATCAGGACGACTTTCCAATCGTCCATGCGCAGGGCGAGGATGTCGCCGTCGTCGCTGATGTAAAAGAAGAATCGCCGCGGACTGTGGTCGGTCTCGCCGGCGAAATAGGGAAGCATGTCGAAGCCGTCGAGGCAGACTTTGAAGGTCTTGTCGCCCGCCGTGTAGCCCGCACGCGCTTTATCCACGATGTTCGGCTCTCCGGCGGCAGCGAGCAACGTCGGCATCCAGTCCTGATGGCTGACGATGTCGTTGAGCACGCCGCCCGCCTTGAACCGGTGCGGCCAACGCACGAAGGCGGGCACGCGCCAGCCGCCCTCCCAATTGGTGTTTTTCTCCGAGCGGAAGGGCGTTATGCCGGCGTCCGGCCAGGAATTGTAATGCGGACCGTTGTCGGTCGAGTAGAAGACGATCGTGTCGTCGGCGAGGCCGAGCTCGTCGAGCTTGTTCAGCATCTGACCGATGTGCTCGTCATGCGCGACCATGACGTCGTTGTATTCGCCCTGGCCGTTGCTTTTACCTCTGTGCTTTGCGGCGCTGTGGGTGCGGAAATGCATCCCTGTGGTGTTGTACCAGAGAAAGAACGGCTCGCCGGACTTATGCGCCTCGTCGATGAAACGAAGCGCCTGCTCCGTCACTTCGTCGTCGATGGTTTCCATGCGCTTCTTCGTGAGCGGCCCGGTGTCCTCGACCCTTTGTCCGCCCTGGCCGTCCGCCCAGCTGTGCAGGACCCCGCGCGGTCCGTAAAGTTTCTTGAATTCGTCGCCCTTCGGATAGTCCGGGTCCTCCGGCTCCTCTTCCGCGTTGAGGTGATAAAGATTGCCGAAAAATTCGTCGAAGCCATGCAGCGTGGGAAGGAACTTGTCCTTGTCGCCGAGATGGTTCTTGCCGAATTGTCCCGTCCGGTAGCCCAGAGGTTTCAAGAGCTCGGCAATGGTCGGGTCCTCCGCCTGCAGTCCGACGTCCGCGCCCGGCATGCCGACTTTCGTCAGCCCGGTGCGGATGGGATTCTGGCCGGTGATGAAGGCCGCCCGTCCGGCCGTGCAGCTCTGCTGGCCGTAATAATCCGTGAACGCCAGCCCCTCGTTGGCGATCCGATCGATGTTGGGCGTGCGGTAGCCCATTTGCCCGCGGTTGTTGTAGCTGATGTTCCACCAGCCGATGTCGTCTCCCCATAGAATGAGGATGTTCGGCTTTTTCGCCTGCGACATTTCTCTCCCTCCCGGATCAATCCAAATTTCCTCGGCAAACGCTGGCCGAGCAGACGGCGAGAGAGAAAGTAGCGTTGATCGCGGCGCCTGCTAGAGCATGCGCCCAGAAAGCGCCAAGCGGCTTCTAAAGCGCGTTCGGTCGAACGCGCTTCGAATCTCATTGACGGGGCATGTTCTCTTCCAAAAAAAACCGCTGCGCACTTTTTGGGAACATGCCTGGAGCGTTTCCAGCCCAAGTGGACACCGGTTCGGCGTGGGAAACGCGTTAAAACAAAAACTTAGAGTCTTTCCATGAAACATGGAAAGACTCTAGCGGCGGCGTCTTCGAGCCCGCTCGATACGCTCAATTGCGCCCGCCGTTGACCCTGATCACCTGGCCGTTGATCCATCCGCTTTCGACGCCGGCGAGGAAAGAGACCACGCGGGCGATATCGTCGGGCTCACCGACGCGTCCCAGCGGAATATCGTCGACCACGCGCTGAATCAGTTCGGGGGGCCGGCCGGTCAGAAGCATCTCCGTGGCCACCGGTCCGGGCGCGACCGCATTGACGGTAATGCCGCGCCCGCCGAGCTCCTTGGCGAGCGTATGCGTCAGCGCTTCGACGGCCGCCTTGGTCGCCGCATAGACGCCATGCGCAGGCAGATAATAGCCGATGATGCTGGTTGAAAAATTTACGATCCGCCCGCCGTCGCGCAAGCGCCGCGCCGCTTCGCGCATGCCGTTGAACGCGCCTGTGAGGTTTACCGCGATCAGGCGTTGGAAGTCCGCGTCCGTAACTTCGGCCAATGGAGCGTTCTTCATGATCCCGGCGTTGTTCACCAGCACATCCACGGGTCCGAAGGCGGACTCGGCCTCGTCGAACAACATGCTGACGGCCGCGGGATCGGCGACATCCGCGCGGACGGCCCTGGCGCGCCCGCCCGCGGCAATTATCGTGGAGACGACTGCCTCGGCCTCTGCCGGACTGGAGGCGTAATTGACGATGGTCTGAAAGCCATCCGCGGCGAGGCGCCGCGCGATCGCCGCCCCGATGCCCTTCGAAGCCCCCGTCACAATTGCCGTTTTGTTCGAATATCCGGGTTCGGGCATAAAAAACGCCTCCATATTGAGGTCTATCCGGTCGGTTTCCGGCGGGTTCTCGAGGACGGCGGGCAGTCCTAAAACGCGCTGGCCGAAGCCCCCGCCCATAGCGACTTTGACAACATCCCCCGTTTATATTTCTCTTTGATGGTCCGCGGGCGTTCCGACGGATCGATCATCGACGCGGCGCCGCGCCGTAAAGACGCTTCCGAGAGGCAAAGAGCACAGCATGACCCTCAGTCGCCGCGCCGTTTCCGTCGGATTGGCCGCCAGCGCCGCCAGCGCCTTCGCGCCGCCCTGCAAGGCGGCAGGTCGGGTCTCCATGGCGACCGACCTCGACGTCGACCATCCCTGGCTGGTTCAATTGCAGGGCGCCGCCGCCGTGCTGGTTCTGCACGAGCCGACCGGCGCGATGTTTCGCCCCGGCGCTTCCGGAAAGCAGGCCTTCGCCGGGGTGTGGCCCGATTATTCTCCGCCCTATGCGCTGGTGGCGCGCGTCGCCGGCGCGGGGCTGCTCCAAATCGCCCCGCCGGCGGCGGGCGGAGCGACGGCAGGCAGCGAACCGGACCCGGACGCGCTTTTGCGCGCCGCAAGTCGCGTCGCCAAGATGGCCCTCGCCCATGCGGCCGGCGGCGAGGCCTGGCTCCTGGCGCGTCCCTGTCTTTCCGGCGGCTCCCGGATGGTCGCGGCGCCCCAATCGGGCTTCGCCGGTCCGCAGGGGCTGAGTTTTCCCGCCGGGCTGAGCGCGCGAAGCGCAGGCGGCCTAAAGGCCTGAGCGCAAAGGCTCAGGGCGCTTCGAGAACGAGGCTGATGGGAAAGGCGCCGACAATGTCGAACTGCACCGTGATCTCACGATCGGCGGCATTGACGGTCTCGGCGTAATTCGCGAAGGACAGTCCGGCGGAGCCCGCGACGGAATTGGGGAAGCGCTTGAAACGAATATTGCCGGAGGTCGCATTGTTGAAAATCAGGACAGCCTGTCCGCTGAGATCGGCGCCCTGGCAATAGGCGCCGGGCAGGGTGATCACAGCCTTGGTTCCGGCCGAGACCGACGACGCAAAATTGCGCTGGAAGGTCGAATAGCCCCGGTTGACGAAGCAGTCGTTTTTCCCCGCCTGCGCCATCTCGCCCCCGAGCATCGCATTGGGAGCGCTTTGAGCGAAAGCCGGCGCGGAGCCCACGAAAAATCCGAGCGCAATCAGCCAGTGTAAGCGCATCTTGAAATTCCCTCCCGGGCGCCAGCAGCCGTGAATGTTTACGCAGCCCCGGGCTTTGTCAAGTTAGGCGCGTTCGGACGCGGCGAGGTCATCCCGCGGCGCCGCTGGTATTTTGAGAATTCTTCAGGCTTCTCGCGATGGCTTTTCAAAAGCCGGCGCTTTGGGACGCGCCGCTTTTCTACAGGAGTTTAAGAAGACCCACGTCGAGCGCCGCGGCCAATTGGCAGGACGCCGACATGGGCCTGCGAAACAACTCTCGGATGGGGCGCAAGTTTCGGCGGTCGTCTTGACCGCTGGGCCGTCACACATAATGATTGCCCGGCGCCGCCTTTGCGTGACGGACCCCATGACCTTCCATGCGCTCATACGAGGCCGGCGCGCCATGGCCGAACGCGAAGACAGTGCGCCGAATGGACAGGTTGGATTCAACGAAGCCTTTCGACCGGAAAGACCCGCCGCGCACCGCGCGCCTCGGCAAGGTGTTCGGGCTGCTGGCCGTTGTCTCGGTTTGCACCGGGGCGACGCGCGTAGCCTGCGCCGAGAGCGTCCCCTCGTTTGAAAGCGGTCAGCCCTCTGGCGAGGATCAGCCGCCCGAGAAGGGCGAGCCGTCCGAAAAGGATAATTCGTCTCTGTCGACGCGGCGCTCTCTCGCCGACACGCCCGGCGGGCTGAAGGAGCAGTTGCAGAGCATCGGCATGACGCCGAACGTATGGGTGACGCAGATCGAGCAGGGCCAGATCGCCGGCGATCGTCTGAGGGACTCGGCCTATGGCGGCAAGATGGACGCCTTTTTGAAAGTCGACGCGGATAAGCTCGGCCTTTGGCGGGGCTTCCGCGTCAATGTGCAATACGAGCATTTCTTCGGGCGCGACATCAATTACACCGACTATGCGTTGCTTCCGGTCAACGCCGCCCAGGCTTTCGTCTCGAGCGAAACTTACCATTCCGCGCTTTCCGTGGTCTTCACGCAGGATATCGGCGAGCGACTTTCCGTCAGCGCCGGAAAGATCAACACGATGACGCTTGCCGCGCAAACGCCGCTCATCGGCGGGGGCGGCGTCGAAACCTTCATGAATCGCGCCTTCGCGGCGCCGGCGACAGGCATCGGCGTCACCACGGCGGGCAGGGTTAGAGATCGGCTTATCGTGTCGCCGACATACACTTTAGGGGCTGCAGCGACGTTCAGGGCGGACCCGATCAAATTGACGCTCGCCATAGCCGATCCGCGCAACGCGCAAGACCCGCGCGTGCTGGAGCGGCCTTTCGAGAAAGGCGTCGTCGTCGGCGGCATCGCGACCTTCTCGACCGAGATCGCCGGCCTCCAGAGTTTCCACACCATCCGCAGCTATTACAGCAACGCGCGAGGCTTCGATCTCGAGGACATCGACGGCGTGCGCCAGCGCGTCTCGGGAGGCGCGCCCCTGACGAAAAAGGGCTATTGGTTCGCTTCATACGGGGCCGAGCAGTATCTTTTTCGCACCGAAGACAATCCCAACGTCGGATGGGGCCTCTTCTCTTTGGTCACGCTCTCCGACGGCAATCCCAACCCCGTCAAATGGACTGCGCTGGGCGGACTTGGAGGCAATAACCTCCTTGAAGGGCGCGAACTCGACCGTTGGGGCGTCGGCTTTTTCCATTATGGCTTGAGCGCCCCGTTGCTCGCCGGTCTGGCCGCGCTGCAAATTTATCGGCGCAGCGAAGGCGGCGTGGAGGCCTTTTACAATTATGCGATTACGCCGTGGTTGCGCCTGTCCGCGGATATGCAGGTGGTCGAACCCTGGACCGCAACCAAAACCCGCGCGACCTATGCGGGCCTGCGTCTGCAAACCAAATTTTAGCGGACCAGCCCTGTTGCATAAGGGCGAACTTGTCGATCCTACGAACGACCGACTCGGGTTCCATGCAAGGACATGCCGTCGTCGGCTTTGTTGACGCTGGCCAAGGCGTGAGGCACTGTGTTTCCGAGCCTTGGAGCGTTTTCAGGCCGAGGCGCCGACGACGACTTGGAAAGTACGATAAATCAAAGACCTGGAGCGCAGGTTTTGATTCTGTCAAAACCGGACGCGCTCTGGAGAGAGGCGAGCATGTCGAATCCGTTTGTCGGAGAAATCCGCGCCTTTGCGTTCAACTTCCCGCCTCGCGGATGGGCGCTGTGCAACGGCCAGCTCCTGTCGATCTCAGAAAACCAGGCCTTGTTCGCCCTGATCGGCACCTTCTATGGCGGAGACGGGAGCAAGACTTTCGGTCTGCCCAATTTGCAGGGGCGCGTGGCGGTCCATCAAACCAATGGCTTCGTCCTCGGCCAGGCCGGCGGATCGAGCAGCGTGACCCTCACCCAGACCCAACTGCCGCCCCATAATCACAGCGTAACCGCGGATGCGGCAGGGGGGTCGGCGAAGAGTCCGGCCGGCGCTTTCCTCGCCGAGTTCAACAATGGCAGCGTGCCTTTGTGGCGGGGCGGCATGTTCGCGCCCAAGGCGACCGAGCCGGTTGCGATGGCGAACAACATGATCGGCGTCGCCGGCGGCGGCCAGCCGTTTTCGGTTCAAAACCCTTATCTCGTCTTGAATTTCTGCATAGCTCTCCTCGGCATTTTTCCAACCAGAAGCTGACGGATGCCGGGCGCCCAGGAACCAGCGCGGCCTGCCGGCGGGCCACCTTTGCGCAAGAGAGACGAGACTCCGGCCGACGCCGATTTTCGGTTCGAGCTGTTCCGCCGCTCGCGCCTGTTGATAGAGGACCTGTCCTTTCTCGATCCCCCGATGCGGGAAACGGCCCTGCGCCAGCAGTTTATGGGGCAGACGCAGGGTTATCGCGCGCAATTTCCTGACGCGGATTTTGAAATCGTGGAAATTGGCGACCGGCCGGTCGGCCGTATTGTGACGCATCGCGGCCCGCAAGCGTATTTTATCGTCGATATAGCGCTGCTTCCCGAATGGCGGGGCAAGGGAATCGGTTCGACTCTCCTGCAGGAGACTTGCGAAGAGGCGGGGGTGAACAATGTTCCGGTTCGCCTCGGAGTCTCGCCATTCAATGTTGCCGCGATGCGGCTCTACGTTCGTTCGGGATTTACCGCGACAGGGCAGGACGACGCCCATATCTTCATGGAATGGCGCGCGCCGGCCACAGGCGGCGCTCGACTTTCCGGTCCCGACGCCCTTCAGCAGTTTCGTCTCTTCGTCGCCGGGCGGGCCGAACTCGCAGAGCGCCTGCTGCCTTTCGAGGAGATTGACGCTTTTGTTTCCGAGGCGGTGGCCGTAGGCGCGGAATATGGGTTTGTCTTCGACGTCGAGGATGTGATGGCGGCCTTACGCCTCGGCCAGCAGCTTTGGCTCATGCCCTGGGCGCCGGTGGTATGACCCAGCGCAGCCTGATCGGCTGGACGCCCTACCGGGCGGCCTGGGCCGGCGAGGATATGATCGTCGACTGGTGCCATCACGGCCCGCGCCGTTTCGTCGAGCCCTTCTATTACGAAACCGTGGTGGCGGCCTTCACGCGCCCGTTCAACCAGCTGTTTCAGCGGCGCACGCTGATCGAGGCCGCGGCGAGCCTGCCTTCCGGATTGAAGCCGTCCGGCTTCATCTTCCATATGTCGCGCTGCGGCTCGACGCTGCTCTCACAGGCGCTGGCGGCCGATCCTGTGCATATCGTGGTCTCGGAAGCCTCGCCGATCCGCAATGTCCTGCACGCGCCGCTCTTTGGTCCTGCGACCACAGAGCAGGTGGAAACATGGCTGCTTTATATGGCGAACGCCTTCGGGCAACGGCGATTGGCCGGCGAAGCGCGCTTCTTCATCAAATTCTGCGCCGCCGATATTTTCCATCTGCCTTTGATCCGGCGCGTCTTTCCCGATGTTCCCTGGGTTTTTCTCTACCGCCATCCGCTCGAGGTCTTCGCCTCCCAACATGCGCAGACCGGCGCCGACACGATGATGGGCGCCCTTCCTCATCAGCTCTCGGGAATTGCGCCGGAGGAACTCTACGACATGTCCAGGGAGGCCTATCTGTGCCGCATCCTCGCGGCCTTCGGCCAAGCCGCTCTCGCCGCGCACAGGCCCGGCGCCAGCCTCATGCTGGATTACAAAGACCTTATCCCCGCCATGCGCGATCGCTTGCCGGAGCACTTCGGCTATGCGCTCGACGCGAAAGCTTCGGCCGCGTTGGATGAGGTTCTGGCGCGCCATTCCAAGCAGCGTTCCGCTGCCTTTGAAGACGACGGCGCGGTCAAGCGCGCGGCGGCCGCCCCTTTTGCGGAACTCGTGGACCTCGTCGTCGGCCCGACCTATGCAGCGCTGCAGGCGGCGTCGGAGTAGGGGCGCCGCGCGGCTGTCGCGATGACGGTTTTACAGATCGACATTTAATCGCAACGCGTGCGCCTGTCAGGGCGATCGGGTGAAGGACTATTACCCTACCCTTGAGGGGGAGGGTCGCCGCGAAACGGCGGGGTGGGGTGGTTTTCAGCCCTATTTTGCGCCTTTTACCTCCACCCGGTCGGCTTCGCCGACCGACCTCCCCGCCAAGGGGAGGTATTCGCCCCACATCGAAAGGTTCCATCCTTCACCCGATTGCCCTGGAGCGCCTGTGGCGCGGCCTTGCGCAGAGCGCCTCATACGGCTAGGCTTACTCATGTCTCTGCGCAGATGATCCAAGAGCTTGAGATGCATCTCTACAGCATATCGTAGTTTTTCGTCTGCGATCTCATCCCGGCATAACCTTAGCTGGTCGACATCTTGCGTGTTCAGTTGTGACGTCAGCTTGACGTCATCTGAATCCTGCCAAATACAGGCTGCGCTAAAGCTTACAAGAGGGCTACGATGTCGCTCAGGAGAACCGTTCTACTGCTCGCGGTCGGCTTCGGGCTCGGCTTTGCGAGAGCCGAGAGCCCGTCCTATGCGAACGCTGTCGAAATCCCGATTGCATTGAGCGACGAACAGATCAGAGCCTCGGGGATCGAAACCGGGCCGATCGAGAGCGAAGGCGAGACGGGGGAACTGGTCGTCCCCGGCGTCGTCGCCGTCCCCCCGACACAGCTTCATGTCGTTGCGGCGCCGGCCGCCGGCCTCGTCGAGACGCTGCTGGTCGCGCCGGACGAGGAGGTGACCGCCGGCGCGCCGGTCGCCAAATTGAAATCGTCCGAACTCCTCGAAGCGCAACGCGCTTTTTTGCATGCCGACTCGGACGCGACGCTGGCCGGCGAAAAGCTTCGGCGCGACGAGCAGCTGGTCAAGGCGCGCATAATCGCCGAGAGGCGCGTGATCGTGACGCGGGCGGAGGCGACGCAAGCGAGAGCTGCGCTGGAGGAGCGCCGGCAGTTGCTGGCTCTCGCGGGCATGACCGACGAGGAGATCGAAACGCTCCGCCGCGACCGCAAGCTCGCCAGCGGACTTCTGGTCCGCGCGCCTGTTTCCGGCGTGGTCCTTCAGCGCCACGGCACTGCAGGCGAACGCGTGCCGGCCTCGGCGCCGCTCCTCACGATCGCTCGCCTCGATCCTATTTGGGTCAATCTGCAAATCCCGGTGGGTCGTGAAGCGCCTTTGGCGCTGGGGCAGAGCGTGACCTTGCCGTCTGTCGGCGCCCAAGGCCGATTGATCCGGATCGGCCGCACGGTCGACGCCGCCACCCAGTCTCTGTCCGCGGTCGCCGAATTCCGGGCGACGAAGAGCCTGTTGCGGCCGGGACAAGCCTTGCAGGCGATCCTCCGCCTCGGCGGTTCCGGCGGCGGGCAATGGCGCGCCAAAGCCGACGCGGTGGTCGCTCACGGCGATCATCAGTGGGTATTCGTGCGCAGCCGCTCCGGCTTTCGCGCCATTCAGGTCCAGCTCGTCTCGGAGACGCCGCAATATGCGTCGATCCGCGGGCCTTTGAAGGAAGGCGACCGGGTCGCGATCCGCGGGATGCCGACATTGCTGGCCGAACTCGCCGCAAAAGACAAGTGACGCCTCGCGATGCTCGATCATCTCATCCGTATCTCCCTCGCCAAAAGATTGCTCGTGTTTCTGGGCGCCCTGGCTCTCGCCGCCTGGGGCGCGCACGCCTACTTCAAGCTGCCGATCGACGCCTTCCCCGACGTCGCGCCGGTGCAGGTTCTCGTCGCGATGCGCGCGCCGGGATTGACGCCGGAGGAACTCGAAAGCCGGGTGACGGCGCCGATCGAAGTCGCCGTGCGCGGCGTTCCCAAGCTCGTGCGCATGCGCTCGACGACGCGCTATTCCGTGGCTCTGCTCACATTCGAGTTCGCGGAGGGCGTCGACATCTATTGGGCGCGCGCGCAGATCAACGAACGTCTCGCCCAGGCCGCCGATCAATTGCCGCAGGACGCGAGCGGCGGCCTCGCGCCGATCGTCACGCCGCTCGGCGAGATGCTGATGTTCACCCTCGTCGGCGGCAATCTGACGCCGACCGAGCAAAGGAGCCTCATCGACTGGACGATAAGGCCGGCTCTGCGCGGTCTTCCCGGCGTCGCCGACCTCAACGTGCTCGGCGGATTCGTGCGCACCTTCGAGGTGGCGCCCTCGCCTTCCGCCATGGCCGCGCGCGGCGTCACGGTCGCCATGCTGGAGC
Organism: Methylocystis heyeri; assembly: GCF_004802635.2. Lineage (NCBI taxonomy): Bacteria > Pseudomonadati > Pseudomonadota > Alphaproteobacteria > Hyphomicrobiales > Methylocystaceae > Methylocystis > Methylocystis heyeri. Next base: position 2,606,925 of record NZ_CP046052.1, on the reverse strand, counting down.
AGGCGCTTTCGGGGAACAACAAGAACGACGGCGCTGGCCGCGTGCGTGACGGCGAAGAGGCTTTGCTCGTGCGAGCGGAAGGGCGGCTGCGCAATCTCGAGGACATCAGGAGCGTCGTGATCGTCAGCCGCAGCGCCGGCGTGGTGCGCGTCGGCGACGTCGCGCAGGTCCGCTTCGGCTCCCTGCCGCGCAACGGCGTCGTCACCCACAACGGAACGGGCGAAGCCGTTTGGGGGCTGGTTCTCGGCCTGCGCGGCGCCGATGCGCGCAGTGTCGTAGCGGCGGTCAAAGAGAAGCTCGCCGAGCTGGAGCCGACCTTCCCGAAAGGCGTCCGCGTCGAGGTTTTCTACGATCGCAGCGAACTGATCGGCAAAGCCGTCTGGACCGTCCAGAAGGTGCTGATCGAAGCCGTAGCGCTGGTGGTCTGCCTGTTGTTCCTGTTCCTCGGCAATCTGCGCGCGGCGCTGGTCGTGTCGCTCATGCTGCCGCTGGCCGCGCTTTCGACCTTCGGCGTAATGGGGCTATGGGGACTCTCGGCCAATATCATGTCTCTGGGCGGCCTCGCGATCGCAATCGGGCTGCTCGTCGACTGCGCCGTCGTGGTGGTCGAGAACGTCGAGCACAAGATGGCCTCGGTCTGCGCGCCCAACATCGACCAGCGCTTGCGGATGACCCTGGAGGCGACGCAGGAAGTCGCCGCACCGCTGACGTCCGGCGCGATCATCATCATCACCGTCTTTCTTCCGCTGCTGTCGCTCGAAGGGCTGGAGGGGCGCCTCTTCGCTCCCGTAGCTCTCACCATCGCCTTCGCTCTCGCTTCGGCTTTGCTGCTGTCGCTCACGGTCGTGCCCGTATTGGCCGCGACGCTGCTGCGTCCCGGCTCGGACGACCAACCCTGGCTCGTGCGCAGGATCGCCGCGGTTTATGAGCCCTTGCTGCTCCGCGCCCTCGCGCGTCCGCTCGCCGTCGCGGCGATCGTGGTTGCGGGACTTGTCGCCTCCGGGGTCGCGGCGTCGCGGATCGGCCAGACTTTCATGCCGGTGATGAACGAGGGGACGCCCGTCGTCACCGTCCGAAAGCACCCGACGATCAGCGTCGACGTGGCCGCGGAAACCGACCTGCGCATTCAGCGCGAAATCATGGCGGCGATTCCCGAGGTCAGGGGCGTGATCTCGCGCGCGGGCGCGGATGAGCTCGGCATCGATCCGGTAGGCCTCAACGAGACCGACAACTTCCTGACCCTGGCTCCGGAAAAGGAGTGGAGAGGCCACGGCGCCGACTGGCTGCTGGGAGAGCTGCGCTCCGTGCTCGACAGGATTCCCGGCATTTCCTACTCATTCTCCCAACCGATCGACATGCGCGTGCAGGAAATGATCATCGGCGCGCGCGGCGACGTCGTCGTGAAGATTTTCGGCGACGATATCGACGAGCTCAATCGGATTTCCCGCGACGTGGCCGCAGTCTTGCGCAAGCTTCCCGGCGCGCAGGACGTCTTCGCGCTCCAGAACGACGGCATGCGATATCTGACCGCGAGAATCGACCGTCTTGCGGCCGGTCGTTTTGGAATCAACGCCGGAGAGATCCAGGACGCATTGCGCGTCCTGATCGACGGACGCCAGGTCGGGATCGTTCTCGAAGGCCCGATCCGCACGCCCCTCGTGGTGCGAGGCTCGGAAACTTCGCGCCGGTCGCCAGTCGATTTCGCGCGCGTGCCGATCGTCTCCGGAGAAGGCAAAGTCGTCGAGCTGTCGCAGCTCGCCGAGGTCGCCGCCGAGAATGGTCCGATCCAGGTCATTCGCGAGGAGGGCCAGAGATTCGCCACCGTGCTCGCCAATGTCACGGGCCGGGATCTGGTCGGCTTCGTCGAGGAAGCGAAGGCGGCGGTGGCGCGAGAGGTGCAGAAGCCGCCGCAGTACCGTTACATATGGGGCGGCCAATTCGAGAACCAGCAGAGGGCGTCGGCTCGCCTCGCCGTCGTCGTGCCGCTGGCGCTGGCGCTGATTTTCCTGTTGCTTTACCTGACCTTCAATTCCGCGGCCCAGGCGACGCTCGTCTTTTGCAACGTGCCCTTCGCGGCGATCGGCGGGGTCGTCGGCCTCTGGCTCTCGGGGGAGTTTCTCTCGGTGCCGGCCTCGGTGGGCTTCATTGCGCTGGTCGGCATCGCCGTGTTGAACGGCGTCGTGCTGATCTCCTATTTCAACAAGCTCGCAGTCGAGGGCGGACGCACGGCGCGCGAAGTCGTCGTGGAGGGCGCGCAGCGACGGATGCGGCCGGTCATGCTGACGGCGACCATCGCCGCGCTCGGCCTTGCGCCATTCCTTTTCGCGACTGGTCCCGGATCCGAGATTCAACGCCCGCTCGCGGTGGTCGTCATCGGCGGCCTCGTCACCGCGACGTCGCTCACTCTCATTCTCCTCCCGATCCTTTACGAGCGCTTCGGCTTTCCGAAACGCGTCGAACCCGGCGCCGAGGAGAAGGGGAGCGAGTCATGAGCAATGGGCTTATGATCCGTCTCCTCGTCGCCTGTCTTCTCCTGCTCGGCTCCGGTCCCACGGACGCCAAGCCCAAACCCAAACCAAAGGCCGCCGCGGGCTTCGTCATTGCGCGGCATCTGACCTCCGCCGTCGATATCGACGCCCAGAGCGCGGCTCTCGAGGCGCAGCGCCGCGCCATCGGCGCGCGTTATCACACGGCTGACTCGATTTCGCCGGGGTCGCCCTATATTTCGAGCGCGCGGCGGTCCAACGCCGGCGGCAATCTGCACGGCGAGAGAGAGACCGAAATCGAGGCGAGCATGCCGGTCTGGCTGCCCGGGCAAAGCCAGGCGCTTCGAGAAACGGTCGACGCCGGCGTCGTCGAAATCGACGAGCGGCTGGCCCTGCGCCGGCTCGAGGTCGCCGCTTTGGTGCGGGACGCCTGGTGGCGCGCGCAAAGAGCCGCGCGCGAAGCGGCGATCGCCCGGAGTCGTCTCTCCACCGCGCGCGACATCGAAGCCGACATGTCGCGGCGCGAGACCCTCGGCGAGTCCGCGCATCAGGATACGCTGCTCGCTCAAAACGAGACGCTGGCGGCTGCGAGCGAGGTGGCGCAGGCCGAAGCCGCCAGCAAGGCCGCTCGGGCCGCTTACGCCGTGCTGACGAACGGCGTGGCGCCGGACGGGGAGCTGGAGCCTGTCGGGCGCGGCGTCGCCATCGACGATCATCCGGCCTTGCGCGCCCCGCTCGCCGCTGTGTCCCGCGCCGAGTCGCAACTTCGGCTGGTCGACGCCAGCTTCATCGAGAATCCTGAAATCGGCGTGTTCGGCCGTCACGAGCAGAATCGGGAATATGAATTCGGCAAGAATCCCGCGGATCTGAGCCGCACCGATTCGACGACTCTGGGCTTTCGCATCAAGATTCCCCTGCCGACGCCCGGCCGCAACGAGCCGCGCCGCGCCGAGGCGGAAGCCGACCTCGTCAAATCGCGCGCCGAATATGAACGCGCGCGGCGCATCGTCGCCGCCGAGATCGCCGCAGCGCGCACGGCGGTCGCCGCAGCGCAACGCAACGCCGCCATCTCGGCCAGGCGCCTCGCGGTCGCGAGCGAGCAATTCGAACTCGAGCGAAAGTCGTTCCAATTGGGGGAAGCGAACGCCGTCGACCTCTATCGCGTGCGCCAATCCTATCTCGACGCCCAGCGGGCGCAGGCCACGGGGCTGGTCGATCTCCGCGTCGCGCAATCCAGACTCAACCAGGCGCAAGGCTACGCCCCGGATTGATGTCGGCAAAAACAGGAATCCTGGTTGCGGCGTCACCCCCCGTCGGCCGCCGCCGAGGCGAGATGCGCTCGCCGCGCCGCCAGCGCCTCGCGCACCGTTGCGCGCCAGTGGCGGGGCCGCTCGCCCGTGGGGTCGACGGGACGGCCGGCGGCCTCGCGCTCGTGCTGCAGTCCTTGATCGTAGCGGGGCAGCCCCTCCGCCGCGAAATAGGCGGGTTTCTTGCCGTGCAGCGCCAGCCCGCCGGCGTTGATGGTGCAGGTGGGCCGGGCCGGATCGAGCGCGTGAGGGATGAGCGGCTGATCCAGGCAGGCGATTTCCGCAACCTCCTGCTCGAACCAATATTCCGGCTCGGGCGCGGGCGAGCCGTCGCTGACTGTCGGCTTTTGCGGCGAGATCGGGGAAGCGCCGCGTCGCCGCCTCATGCGGGAGCGTGCGGCAGGGGCCGGACAGAGTGACGGCGGCGAGCGTCTCCGAGTCGTCGTAGGCCATCAGCGCGCCATGGCCGTTGGACCAGAGTTTTGCGGCGTGGCCGTGAATGGCGTTGCCGGAGCGATAGGGGACGAGAACATAGGACTTCGTTACCTCGCGCGCGACGAATGCCGCCTTGCCGCGCAGGCCGTTGCGGGGCGAGACGCCGGGCAGGCCCGCCGCCGAAACGGTGATCTGGAACAATTCGAACTGGGTTTCGATCAGACGCTCCAGCGGTTCTCCGGCGCTCCATGAGCTCTGCGCCGCCTGGCCCGCCGGCGATGCCGGCGACAGCGGCCGCTTGACGAAAAGGTTTTGCGAGCACTGGGTGAAGACTTCCTCCGCGCCGCCGACGCAAAAGAGCAGCATGCGCCCGCGCGCCAGCGCCGCCTCGCGCCAGGGCGCGAGCGAGGAAAGGTCGAGGCCGTAGTCCTCCTCCACGAAGCGCGGCGGGATCGTCTCGACGCCGAACAGCGTGATATGCAGGCCCATGGCGTCGGGATCGCCGGGGTTCAAAGCCAGTAGCGCCAGCTTGCGGCTTTGCGCCGCCGCCTGGATCAGCTCCAGCGCCGCAGCGTCGGCCGAGCGCTCGCGGGCGGACGCGCCCGCCTCGGCGCAGACGATCTTGCGCCCCTGCGCCAGCTCAAGCCAGAAGAGCGGCATCGGTCCGCGCCGCGCCAGCCATTTCGCGATCGCCGCGCTCTCGGCGGCGGTCCGCGGCTTCGGCGCCAGCAGCGGGATCGCCACGGTCCGGTCGTCCAGGACCATGATCGGCGGCGCGCCGATCGCCGCCTCGTCGAGCATGACGGCGCAGGCCGGACGCCGGCGCGCCCAAAAAGGCCCTTGCGCCGCGCCGCCGCTCGCGGCCAGGGCGCGCGTCGCCGTCATGGCGAAAGCGCCCATGACGGGGTTGAGAGACTGCCGATACTGCCGCTCGTAGAAATTATCCGCGCCCTTGGAGATCGAGGCCTCCCGCCCGCGCGCAGGTTCGCGCCGCCGGTCTTGTTCGCTGAGCATGTATTGGATCGCGTGTTCGGCGGCGGGGCCGGGAGCCGCGCGGCGGCGCAGCAGCGCCTCGGCGCCGCGCTCGCGCCAATGTCGCGGCAGCAGCGCTACGGCGCGGTGGGCGAGGGTGCGCGAGGCCCTGATCGCATAGCGTCGGTCGGCGCGCGCCGGGGTCGGGGCGGTTTCGCCTCCGCCGGCCGCGCCCAGGAAAAACGCTGGAAGCAAACCCCATAGCCGGCTGCGGGGCCGGCCCTCGTCCGGCGGCAATTTTTTTGTCATGAAACGGCTCCTTGAAATCGACTCCATCAAAAACGCGATGGGGCGCCTGCGCGCGCGTTCGCTTCAAACACAATCGAACGCGCATCGTGCGCCACTGATCGAACTGGCTCTTTGCCGGATGCTGCTTCGCGCTTTCCGGGAACAGGCTCCGAGGCGCTGCATTTTAACTCGCGACAACTTGGCGGGTTCCCTGGGAGGCGGCGGCCCCTCCGGCGTGAAGCATTCCTATTATAGCCGTTGTTTGAGCTTGACCCATGTCGACAATATAAGTATTTACACCTAAGTGATGTCTGCAATGCTCTCATCATCTGTGTATATCTATAAAAAACAACAAAAAATATTAATATATCATCATGTTGTTACATGTAGTGAGATTCTATGCGTATCCTCATTGCACTTTCAATCTGCATCGTGGGCGCTTTATATGACGCCTACGCCTGTGGCGGTCGTCACAACGACGCCCTGTGGCGGGAAGCTCAGGCCGTCTTCTACGACGTCGCGCCCTGATCGAACGCGTGGCTCGCCGGCCGAGGGCCCGCCAGTCGTAATCCCTTTGTCACGCCGCGGGGGCAGACTGCCGGGCAGCCCAGCTTGCGCCCGGGCCGATATTGGCGCCCGCGCCCTGCTCATGTTATCGGCTGCAAAGCCGCCGCCCGCCCCAGGCGCCGAGGTTGCATCGGATGCCGGCGCCCTATCGCCGGCTGGGATTTCTGCAAGCGCAGGAACCACGCAAACCAGGCGGCTTCGAACGCTTTCGCGGCGAGGGCCGGGAGCGCTCTCTCCGCATCGCGAACGCCCGTTTCAGGAAGACGAGAAGAAAAAATGTCTGTCACTCTTGCAGGGTCGCCTCATTTTCTGAGCCGGGAGGGCTCCGTCGCGAGACCCGACTATAATCGCTGGCTCGCCCCACCTGCGGCGCTCGCCGTGCATCTGTGCATAGGCATGGCCTATGGCTTCAGCGTGTTCTGGCTGCCCCTGTCGCGCGTCGTCGGCGGCGCCCAGCCGAAGGAATGTCCGCAGACCATCAGCTTCCTGCAGTCCGTCTTCGCGACCGACTGCGACTGGAAGATCAGCATGCTGGGCTGGACCTTCACGCTGTTCTTCGTTTTTCTGGGCTCTTCCGCCGCGGTGTTCGGCCATTGGCTGGAGACCGCGGGGCCGCGCAAGGCCGGTCTTGCGGCGGCGCTGTGCTGGTGCGGCGGCCTCCTGATTTCCGCTCTGGGCGTCAATCTGCACCAGATCTGGATGATCTGGCTCGGATCGGGCGTGATCGGCGGCATAGGCCTCGGGCTCGGCTACATCTCGCCGGTGTCCACGCTCATCAAATGGTTTCCGGACCGCCGCGGCCTCGCCACCGGCCTCGCCATCATGGGCTTCGGCGGCGGCGCCATGATCGGCGCGCCGCTCGCCGACCGCCTGATGGCCTATTACGCCACGCCGGCCTCGCCCGGCGTGTGGCAGACCTTCGTGACCCTCGCCGGCATCTACTTCGTGTTCATGGTGGCGGGGTCGCTCAGCTATCGCGTGCCCCGGGAGGGATGGAAGCCGGAGGGCTGGACCGCACCGTCGGCCGCCGCGAGCGGGCTGGTGACGCATCGCCACGTCCATCTCGACGTCTCCTGGAAGACGCCGCAGTTCTGGCTGCTCTGGGCCGTGCTGTGCCTCAACATCTCGGCGGGCATCGGCGTGCTGGGCATGGCTTCGCCGATGCTTCAGGAAGTGTTCGGCGGGCGGTTGCTCGGCCTCGACGTCAGCTTCGACAGCCTCACCCTGCAACAGAAACAGCAGATCGCGACCATCGCCGCCGGCTTCACCGGCCTGTTGAGCCTGTGCAACATCGGCGGACGCATCGGCTGGGCCTCCGCCTCGGACCGGCTGGGTCGCAAGATGACCTACGCCGTGTTTTTCTCGGTGGGTTTCGTCCTTTACGCTCTTGCTCCTCACGCGGCGACGGCGGGGGCGCTTCCCATATTCGTTCTGCTCTTCTGCGTCATTCTCACCATGTACGGCGGCGGCTTCGCCACCATCCCGGCCTATCTCGCGGATCTCTTCGGCACCCATATGGTCGGCGCCATTCACGGCCGCCTGCTCACCGCCTGGTCGACCGCGGGCGTGGTCGGTCCGGGGCTGGTCAATTATCTGCGCGAATATCAGCTTTCCGCGGGCGTCCCGCGAGAGGCGGCCTATAACCAGACCATGTATGTGCTCGCCGGGCTGCTGGTGGTCGGTTTCGTCTGCAATCTTCTGGTGAGGCCGGTGGCCGAGCGCTTCTACATGACCGACGAAGAGGTCGCCGCGAAAAAGCACATATCGGTCGCCGAGGTGGAGAAAGAAGAAGAGGGCGTGCACGCCGACTTCGAGGATTTCGTCGAGGAAGCGCTGGAGCCGGCTCATCCCGAGCGGGGAGCCGGCGCGTCGGCGGGGGCCTCAAGCGCCCGGATCAACGGCGCGGCCGTCCTCGTCTTCTCCTGGGCGGCGGTGGGGATTCCGCTCGCCTGGGGCGTCGGCGTCACCTTCCAGAAGGCGCTGGGACTGTTCCATTGAGGGCCGATACGAGATCCGCCGGATTGGAGCGGCGTTTCGTATTCGTTCCTGGTTAGAGCGCGTTCGGTTTAAACGCGTGCGAGCTTTGCGCGCCGGTCGGAGGCGGCGTGCGTCAGCGCCAGAACTGCCCCGCATGGCGGAACGCCTTCCAGGCCTTGGCGAGGCGTCGCTCCTCGAAGGCCTCGTCGCGGGCGTACCAGCCGATCATCAGGCCCGCCGCCCGCGCGTTTCGCCGGGCGGCCTCGGGATCGAGGGCGTCCAGAAACGAGCTGGCTTCGGCCACGTCGTTGTGCGCGCCCAGCACTTCCTGAAGCTCGGCGGCCGCCCGCTCGAATTCCTTCATGCTGCGTTCGTCGCGAAAATAGGGGCCGAAGAACTCTGCGGCGTAGCGCAGTTTTTTCAGCGCGACCCTGACCTGGTGCCGCTCCGCATCCGGCAGCTCGGCGAGGTTTGCGCCTTTCTTGCGCACCCGGCGATGCAGGCGGTCGAGCGTCGATGCGGCGAAGGCCTTGCCCGGGCGATCGAGGGCGGCGAGCGCGTCCTCGGCCGCGCCTTCGCGCCAGGCTCGCCGGGCGACGCAGGATTGCGCCTCGATGCCGAAGATGGTGGTCGCGGGCGCGTCGATCAGGACGATCGCCTGGGCGTAGGCCTGGCTCGAGCGCTTCTTGAGAATGGCCTCCAGCCCCGAAAAATCGCCGTCGGCGCCCGCCCGCGTCTTGGGTCCGTTTTCGATCAGCTCCTGAAGCACGTCGCATTGTCGCGCCGGTCCCAGAGCCGTAGCTATCTCACGGGCGCGGGCGCGCAGGATCTCGACTTCCGGATTTGGGGCGAGGATCTTCACGATCCCGAGAGCCGAGCGCATCCGCCGCAACGCCACCCGCATCTGGTGGATCGCCTCGGGGTGCCGCCCGTCGCGCAAGGCCGACCAGTTGCCGAGGAAATGTTCGAGCGCGTTGAACAGGATCGCGGCGAAGCCGTCATCGAGCGCGGCGTCGCCGGCAAAGCGGATCGGCGCGGCCTTGACCGGCGTCGGAGTCCCGCTGCGGGCGAAGGCGAAGGCAGCCTGGGCCTTGCTCGCCACTTCGAGGCGCAGCGGCAGGGCGGCGGCGAGATTGGCTCCGAGGCTGTAGAGGTCGAGCGGCGAACCCGATTTCAGCTCCAGTTCGAGCTCGTTGATCTTCAGGCGCCGTTCCTGGACCAGGGCGAAGCCGTGATCGAAGGCGGCCTCGATCACGGAGCTGTTGACCCGCACCATGCGCGTCTTTCGGCGCACCCGAGTTTCGAACTGCGGCTCGAGCGGCCGGCTGTCGAGAATCCGCGTGAGATATTGCGCGATTTCGGGGTCGAACAAATCGATCCGAGGCGTGGCGGCGGTGACCGCGATCTCGATCTCTTCGCGCGAGAACGGGCCATGCGGCTTGCCGGGCCTGCGCTTCAGCGTCATGACCAGGGGACTGCGCCCGCAGCGGCGGATGCGCAGCGAAATCCTGCGTTTTGAAAGCGCGAGGTCCTGCGTGTCGAAATAGATCGAGGAAAGGGTCTTTGATCTGCCTTGCGGTTCAGCCGAGGCGATCAGCGGGGAGTCCGACGCCGCACGCAGGCCTGCCGGCGTGGTGCGAAATTTTAATTCGATCTCCTGATCGTCCGCTTTCATGTGCAATCGGGGGCTGCTGGAGATCAAGCCTCAGGACCAGCTTGCAAGTCTTACCCCGCGGTTGCGCTACGGTCAAAATGAAAGGCCGTCATGCGGGATTATTGATTTCCCGGCGCGCTTTGATCGCCTCCTTGAACGGCGGGCGTTTCGTTCCAATCGGGCGCCGCAGGCGACTCGCGGCCGTGACGCTCGAGGAATCCGAGTGCGAAGACGAGCGCCAGCGCGATCACCGCCAAAGCGCATGCGTGTCGCACGTAAAGATCCGCGGATCTGTTTTTTTCGCTGATCGCCACCATGAACAACTCCAGCGGCTCGACGACCAAAAAAACTTGCGGCATGTCCTGGGGCGACGCAATCGGCCGGCCGTGCGGCACGTCAGCGCGCTTGCTTCTCCCGCCATCGCATCCGGCAAGCAGGGATCGCGCCGGATGGATAACGTCTCATCGAAAAAGTCTTTCAAATTTTTATCGCAACGGCGCCCGGGCGGGCCTCGGCGGGCCATATTCGCCATAAGCTGCGCAGCTTTGCCTTCGATCGGCTTCCTTTGCGCGACCGATCGCCGCACAAAGTCCTTCCTCGTTGCGCTTATGCTGAGACTGGCTAGATTTCTTCGCCTGGGGGCGAAAGGCTCTCGGACGGTATCGCAACAGACAAAAGCAAAAGGCGTCGAAGCAATGAGCCACGTCGCGCATGAGCTGCATGATGAATTTCCTCAAAAGGCCGAGGCGATCAAGCAGTTGAAGATCGAAAACGCGCATTTCGCCAAGATCGCCGAGGCCTATCACGAGCTCAATCGCGCCATTCACCGCATGGAGAGCGAGGTCGAGCCGGTCGCGGACGAGACGCTCGAAGGACTGAAGAGGCAGAGGCTCACGCTGAAGGACGAAATCGCGAAGTTCCTCGCCTGAAGGCGAGCCGACGTGCGGTCCCCCCGCTGCGGCCTCCGGCTACGGCGAGGGCCTGGCCCGCAGAGGGTTGGAGCGCATTCTCATCGCAAGAGCATGTCTGCTTTTGCCCAAATGCGCTCCGGGCGTGCGCTCTCCTGGCTAGGCTTCCCCGGCGGCGTTTTTCGTCATCGCCGCGAGCGTCGCGCGCAGGCTCTCGGGCGTCGTGACGCGCTCGGGAAAAACCACGCGGGCGCAGGCGTCGCCGGCGCAGAGGTCCAGACCTTCCGGATCGAGTCCGCTGGCGCGCCAGCGCGTTTTTCCCGCGCCGCCCGCTTTCTTCGCCAGCAGGGCGAGCGCTTCGGCGCATTCGGCGTCGAGCCGGGCGAGCGTCTCTTCTTCGGCCGCGATCAGGCCTTGCGCGTCGTCGAGCGGCGTGAGCAAGGCCTGAGGCCCGAAATCGGCGGCGCGTGCGAACCCCCCGTTGAGATGAACCTTCAGGACCCTGGTCCGCCAGAACGAAAAATCGGGGAAATCGGCATAGAGGGCGGCCTTGGGGTTGCGCCTCAAATAGCGCGCCTTCAGCGACGGCTCCGCGCTGCGCTCCGCCGTTGCGATCAAGGTGAGGCGCGGATGCGCGAGAGGATCGCCTCCTCCGATTTCAGGCAGGAGAAGCGAGAGGCGGGGATCTCTTTCGAGGTTCCGGGTATGCGCCGCAAGGCGCGACATCAGCAGGATCGGACTGCCGTCGTGGTCGGTGGCGACCGCGGTCAGGGTCACGAAAGGCGCGCCGTCCTCGTTCAACGTGCCCAGCGCCGCCGTTCTGATGGCCCGCAGCAGGCGCTTCGCCTCGCCGGCGGGATCGAAAGACGGGTCTTGCCCCGGCCCGGGCCGGGGCGCATCTTCTGCATTCGACATGTTTTTCGATCCTTTGTCGGAGCGCCGGGCGCGGTTCTTGCGGGAAAGCGTGCTTTTTGTGACGAAAGCCGGTATATATGACGGACAAGGCGGCGGCGCAGCCGCCCTGGAGCGCGTTTTGCCGGACTGGGACGCACAGGGTCGAAACGCGCCTTCGACCGGGCGAACCGGCGCATTTTCCTGTTCTCGCATGAGTCAGGGCGAGCGGAAAGCGCGCCGCGACGATCGCGGGCCAAAATGGCGCCAAGGTCGCAATTTGGACGCGATGCCGGAGCAAATCGGCGGGTTCGCCCAGGCCGTTCGCGGGCGAATGCGACGTTTCTCGCATGGCCGGTTGCAGGAGCCCCGCGTCGAAACAGCGTCCAGCATGACATGAGGCCTTCGGCGCCGGCCTCATGTCGCCAGGGTCCTGGCCTGTCGGGGACAGCCGGGCCCGTTAACAGCAAAGGTTGATAATGCCGACCATCGCTCTCGTCGACGACGATCGCAACATTCTGACCTCCGTGTCGATCGCCCTTGAAGGAGAAGGCTATCGCGTCCAGACCTATACGGACGGCGCCGCCGCGCTCGACGGCCTGCGCGCCAATCCGCCGGATCTCGCGATTTTCGACATCAAGATGCCGCGCATGGACGGCATGGAGCTCTTGCGGCGCCTGCGGCAGAAATCCGATCTTCCGGTGATCTTCCTCACCTCCAAGGACGAGGAAATCGACGAATTGTTCGGGTTGAAGATGGGCGCGGACGATTTCATCCACAAGCCGTTTTCACAGCGGCTTCTGGTCGAGCGCGTGAAGGCGATCCTGCGTCGCGCCAACCCCAAAGAGGCCGCGGCGCAGAAAGAGTCCGAAGCCAAGATCCTGGAGCGGGGAGCCCTGACGATGGACCCCGAACGCCACGCCTGCACCTGGCGCGGAGACCCCGTGACCCTCACGGTAACCGAGTTTCTGATTCTCCAGGCGCTCGCCCAGCGCCCGGGGGTCGTCAAAAGCCGCAACGCCCTGATGGACGCCGCCTATGACGATCAGGTCTATGTCGACGACCGCACCATCGACAGCCACATCAAGCGGCTGCGCAAGAAGTTCAAGGTCGTGGACGACGAATTCGAGATGATCGAGACGCTTTACGGCGTCGGCTATCGTTTCAAGGAGGGCTGAGTTGAACCGGTGCAGGGAGGGCGCGGGCGGTCGATGAGCGTCGAGGCGCAGCAACGGGCGCAGTCGGTCTCGCCGGTTCGGCAGAGCCGGGCAGGGCGCGTCGCGTCGGTGCGCGTGATGCGGCTGTTGCGCACGGCCCAGGCGCGGCTGTCGTCTTCGCTCACGCGCCGCATCGTCGTGCTCAACCTCGGCGGCCTCGTCGCGCTTCTCGGCGGTTTTCTCTATCTCAACCAGTTTCGCGAAGGCCTCATCGACGCCCGCGTCCAAAGCCTGCAGACCCAGGGCGAGATCATCGCCGCGGCGGTGGCGGCCTCGGCCACCATAGACACCGACGCCATCACGATAGACCCGGAAAAGCTGCTCAAGCTCGCGCCCGGCGAAAGCTTCAGCGCCGCCGACGGAAGCCAGCCTCCGCTCGAATTTTCTCTCAACCCCGAAAGGGTCGGGCCTTTGCTGCGCCGGCTGGCGTCGCCGACGCGCACGCGCGCCCGCATCTACGACCGGGACGGTTCGCTTCTGCTGGATTCTCGCTCGGTTTCGGGACGCTCGAACATCCTCCGCTTCGATCTGCCGCCCGCCGGAGCCGGGCATGGCGGGTGGGACGAAGCCACGCTTTTCGAGCAGGCGGCCAACGCCTTGAGGCGCTGGTCGCGCAGGCCCGACCTGCCGCTCTACGAAGACATCGGGATGGCCAACGGCAAGGCCTATCCCGAGGTGGCGACGGCGCTCGGCGGTACGGCGCAATCCATCGTGCGCGTCAACGCCAAGGGAGAGACCATAATCTCCGTCGGGGTGCCGGTGCAGCGCTTCCGCTCCGTGCGGGGCGCCCTTCTGCTCTCCACATTAGGGGGAGACATCGACGCGATAATCGCGACCGAGCGCTGGGCCATCATCCGCATTTTTCTGGTGTCGGCGGGCGTGATGCTCCTGCTCTCGCTGCTGTTCGCGGGGACCATCGCCGAGCCGATGCGCAGGCTGGCCGAAGCCGCCGAGCGCGTGCGCCGCGGCGTGAGATCGCGCCAGGAAATTCCCGATTTTTCCGATCGCCAGGATGAGATCGGCCATCTCTCCGGCGCGCTGAGGGACATGACCAGGGCGCTGTACAGCCGGATCGAGGCGATCGAGCATTTCGCCGCCGATGTCGCGCATGAGCTGAAAAACCCGCTGACCTCGCTGCGTAGCGCGGTGGAGACGCTGCCGATCGCGAAGACGGACAGCGCGCGGGAGCGGCTGCTGGAAATCATCAAGCACGACGTCGGCCGGCTGGATCGCCTCATCACCGATATTTCTGACGCCTCGCGCCTGGACGCCGAACTCGCGCGCGCGGACATGGGAAGCGTGGATATTTCTTCCGTGCTCGACACCGTCGTCGACATGGCGCAGGGCGTCGCCCGCGACGACCGCGTAACCGTGACCCTCGTGAAACAGACCGTCGCCGGCGAGGCTCTGCGGCGGCGCTGGCGCGTGTTCGGGCATGATTCTCGTCTGGCTCAGGTGTTCGACAATCTCATCGCCAATGCGCGGTCGTTTTCTTCTCCCGGCGATGTGGTGCGGGTGACTCTGCGGCCCGAAACCGGGATCGATATTTCGGGCCAGCTGCGGGAAGGATATGAGATTCTGGTCGACGACGACGGTCCGGGAATTCCCCAGGGGGCCTTCGAGCGGGTGTTCGAGCGCTTCTACACCGATCGCCCCCAGCAGGGATTCGGCCAGAATTCGGGTCTCGGCCTGTCGATCTCCCGCCAGATCGTCGAGGCCCATGGCGGACGCGTCCGCGCTCTCAACCGCACTCTTTCGGCCCCCGAGGGCACGGACGAGCCGCCGCATTGCGACGCCGGCTCGGGGGAGGCGGCGCAGGGCGACGCCGTGCTCGGAGCCCGTTTCGTCGTGTGGCTGCCCGCGGAGCGATGATCGAGCGGCCGCCGACCTTCATCCACGCCAATGCGCTCCTCATCGGCGAGACCGGCCTCCTCCTGCGCGGCGTCCCGGGCTCAGGCAAAAGCGCCTTGACCCTGCGCCTCGTCGAGTGGGCCGCCTCGCGAGGCTTTTTCGCCAGATTGATCGGAGACGACCGGGTGGCGGTCGAAAATCGCAGCGGGCGGTTGATCGCACGTCCCCATCCCGCCGTCGCCGGCCTGATCGAAATGCGCGGGCGCGGTCTGGTTTCAGTCGCCTTCGAACCCGCAGGGGCGATTCTCGGCGTCGTCGACCTCGAGCCGCCCTCGGGCGAGAGCCATCCTCGATATCCGTCGCCGGAAGCGGATCTGACACAAATTTGCGGCGTGAGCCTTCCACGCTGCGCCGCCGCGATCCGCGACGCCGCCGTACTGGAAAAAATGCTTCATTTTATTCGGAACTTAAGCCTAAAATAGCCAAAGGCGCGGATTTTGGCTTGCCAATTTCGCCGCATTGCACAAAATGATAAGCTGAAAAAAGCGCCCGCGACAGGATGGCGACGCTCGTGTATAACGCCTCGCGGGACACTATGGTATTTGTCCGTTCCTCGCTCCTCGCATGCGGGGAGCCCGGACATGGACCGGCGGCCATCGGGCTGGGATCCTTTCCCCGAGTCGCCTCGTGAGACGTCGTCATGAGTGGTAGCGTCGAATGATAGGAATGGTCCTGGTGACCCACGGCCACCTCGCCACGGAGTTTCGCGCCGCGCTCGAACACGTGGTCGGTCCGCAAAAGCAGATCGCCTCGATTTCGATCGGGCCCGAGGACGATATGGAGCGTCGACGTCTCGACATCATCGAGGCCGTCAAGCAATCCGACACAGGCGACGGGGTCGTGCTTTTGACCGACATGTTCGGCGGAACCCCGTCGAATCTGGCGATCTCGGTCATGAACGGCGCCAATGTCGAGGTTCTGGCGGGCGTGAACTTGCCGATGCTGATAAAACTCGCTTCGGTTCGCGAGGGGCAAACCCTCGAGCAGGCGGTTCTGCAAGCGCAGGACGCCGGGCGCAAATATGTCCATGTGGCGAGCAGAATTCTTTCTCCCCGTTGCGCCGAGGACAAAAAACAAAAGATCGAATCGCAAAAATAATGAGTTCCCAACAGGACCAAACGGTCGCCGGCGCGCGCCTCTCCCGTGACCTCACGATCGTCAACCGCAAGGGGTTGCACGCCCGGGCGACCGCCAAATTCGTTCAGTGCTGCGATCGCTACGACGCCAGCGTCACCGTCACCAAGGACGGGGAGACGGTCGGGGGCAGTTCGATCATGGGCATTCTGACATTGGGCGCAGCGAAGGGCTCCGTCATCAGCGTCGCGGCCGAGGGCGCGCAGGCGGGCGAGGTTCTGGATGCGCTCGCGCAGCTGGTCGCCAATCGTTTCGGCGAGGACGAATAGCTCCTGCGAGACCTGCGGGAAACGGCTGCGACAATTTTTCTCTCTCCCCGGTTCGCGCCGCGCGCAACCCTGTCTGCGCAGACGGGCGGACGAGCTTTCCCCCTATACGATTCGCCGTGTCGGGACGCCCGGGCGACCCGCCAAAGGGGGGAAGCGCCGAGAGGGCCGCGCGAGGTTTTCCCGGCGATTCAGCCAGCCCGCGCCGTTCGAGGGGATGGCGTCATGACCTGATCGTTTGGATAGGTAGAAGGTAGGCCGGAGAGCCTATTCCATCTTCTCGCGCATAAGGGTTCGACTCATGTCGTCAGGATGGGGCGGGTCTTTCGACGGCGCGGCGAAGCGCCCGCAATCGCCCGGTTTGAATGAAATTCCACTTGACGAACAGTTGCTCCGCCCGCATAGGGGCGATGTCGCCGCGCGCTTGACGCAGCCCGTGCGGCGGGTAGGTCCTCCGGCTTCGGGGCTGGCTGCTGAACGCGGCCCTGTGCTTGATGATCGGTAAAGAAGATTCTAGGGTCGTCAGAAATCGGCCGAACGACGCTCACCGTCGTATCGGCCCGGCTGTCATTGGGGGGAGCCGGCGCGTTTTGCGCCACGTCGCCCCTTGAGCTCAACCGCGTTGAGCGCAGTTCAGAAAATTTTTGCAGGGGCCGCCATTCGGGCGCTCGAAGGGAGTGGAAGTGGAATGACGACGCCATCGTCGGCCGCCGCGCCAGGCGCAAGCGGAATCAATAATCAGCATCTTGCGCCCAAATCCGACATCGAGATTTCGCAAGCGGCGAAGATGCGCAAGATTGTCGACGTCGCGCGCGACAAGCTGGGCATCGCGGAAGAGCACGTCCAGCCCTATGGCCACTACAAGGGCAAAATCTCGCTCGACTACATCGCTTCGCTGGAGGGCAAGCCGGACGGCAAGCTCATTCTGGTGACCGCCATCACCCCGACGCCGGCCGGCGAGGGCAAGACCACCACCACGGTCGGCCTCACCGACGGGCTGAACCACATCGGCAAGAAGGCGCTGTGCTGCCTGCGCGAGCCGAGCCTCGGCCCGTGCTTCGGCGTCAAGGGCGGCGCGGCCGGCGGCGGCTACGCCCAGGTGGTGCCGATGGAGGACATCAACCTCCACTTCACCGGCGACTTCCACGCCATCGGCGCGGCCAACAATCTGCTCGCCGCCCTCATCGACAATCATGTCTATTGGGGCAATTCCCTCGCGCTTGACACCCGCCGCATCAGCTGGCGCCGCGTCGTCGACATGAACGACCGCGCGCTGCGCTCGATCGTCTCCTCCCTCGGCGGCGTCTCCAACGGCTTCTCGCGCGAGGACGGCTTCGACATCACCGTCGCGTCGGAAGTCATGGCGATCTTCTGCCTCGCGTCCGACTTCGCAGACCTGCAGAAGCGGCTCGGCAACATCGTCGTCGGTCAGACCCGCGAGAAAAAGAACATCCGCGCCTCCGAGCTGAAGGCCGCGGGTTCGATGGCCGCGCTGCTCAAGGACGCCATCGCGCCCAACCTCGTGCAGACGCTCGAGAACAACCCCGCCATCATCCACGGCGGGCCTTTCGCCAATATCGCGCATGGATGCAACTCCGTGATCGCGACGAAATCCGCGCTCAAGCTCGCCGATTACGTCGTGACCGAAGCCGGCTTCGGCGCGGATCTCGGCGCCGAGAAGTTCTTCGACATCAAGTGCCGCAAGGCGGGGCTCAAGCCCGACCTCACTGTGATCGTCGCGACCATTCGCGCGCTCAAGATGCATGGCGGCGTGGCGAAAGAAGACCTCAAGGCCGAGAATCTCGAAGCGCTGGAGAAGGGTTTCTCCAACCTCAAGCGCCATATCGGCAACGTCAAGAAGTTCGGCGTGCCCCTGCTGGTGACCGTGAACAAATTCTCGTCCGACACCGAGGCGGAGATGGCGCTGCTCCAGAAACTCTGCGGCGCGGAAGGCGTGGAATGCGTCGTCGCCGACAACTGGGGCTCGGGCGGAGCCGGAGCCGCGGATCTGGCGCGGGCGGCGGTCAAGACCATCGAGGCGCAGCCTTCGCAGTTCAAGCCGCTGTACGCCGACGAGCTTCCGCTCGCCGAAAAGGTGCGCACGGTCGCCAAGGAGCTTTACGGCGCCTCCGACATCTCCTTCGACTCGAGCATCAAGGCGCGCTTCGCCGAACTCGAGAAGGAAGGCTTCGGCAATCTGCCGGTCTGCATCGCCAAGACGCAGTACAGCTTCTCCACCGATCCGAACGCCAAGGGCGCTCCGTCGGGTTTCGTCATTCCGATACGCGAATTGCGTCTTTCGGCCGGGGCCGAGTTCGTCGTCGTCGTCTGCGGCGACATCATGACGATGCCCGGCCTGCCGAAAACGCCAGCCGCCAACAGCATCGAGGTCGGGACCGACGGGCGTATCGCCGGCCTGTTCTGATCCGCGCGGACATTCAGGTCCGCCCGATTTTTTGCAATCGCCGCGATGCGCTTGGGCGCCGCCCATGGCGCATCCGGCATGGTTACCAACCAAAGCGCTCGAAGGGAGCCGAATATGTCGAATTCCAGAATTCCCGGCCGCAATTTTCTTTTCGTGCCGGGTCCGACCAACCTGCCGGATCGCGTGCAGCGCGCGATGATGGTCGCGTCGGAGGATCACCGTTCGCCGACCTTCCCCGATCTCGTGAAGCCGCTCTTCCCGCAGCTCAAGAAGGTCTTCGAGACCGACGCCGGCCACGCCTTCATTTTCCCGGCGTCCGGCACCGGCGGCTGGGAAGCGGCGATCACCAACACGCTCTCGCCCGGCGACAAGGTTCTCGCCCAGCGTTTCGGCCAGTTTTCTCATCTGTGGATCGACCTCTGCGGCCGTCTCGGCCTCGAAGTGATCAAGCAGGAATGCCCGTGGGGCACCGGCAACGATCCGGAGAAGATCGAAGAGGCGCTCCGCGCCGACAAGAACCACGAGATCAAGGCCGTTCTCGCCACCCATAACGAGACCGCCACCGGCGTGACCTCGGACATCGGCGCGGTGCGCAAGGCCATCGACAACGCCAAGCATCCGGCCCTGCTGTTCGTCGACGGCGTGTCCTCGGTCGCTTCGCTGCCCTTCCACATGGACAAGTGGGGCGTCGACGTCATCGTTTCGGGTTCGCAGAAGGGCTTCATGCTGCCGGCCGGCCTCGCGCTGATGGCGGCGAGCCCCAAGGCGATCGAGGCGGGCAAGAAGAACAGCTCGCGTCGCGCCTATTTCGAATTCCAGGACATGATCAAGAACAACGAGACCGGCTATTTCCCCTATACGCCGTCGATCCCGCTGCTCCATGGCCTCAAGGAAGCTCTCGCGATCCTGTTCGAAGAAGGCCTCGATCAGGTCTACAAGCGCCACCATCACCTCGCCGAGGGCGTGCGCGCCGCGGTCGGAGCCTGGGGCCTGAAGCCCTGCGCCAAGGAAGCCAAGTGGAATTCGGACACCGTGACCGCCATCGTCGTGCCGGAAGGCTATGACGCGGCCAAGGTCATCTCGACCGCCTACAAGCGCTATAACCTCGCGCTCGGCGCCGGCCTCTCCGAGGTCGCGGGCAAGGTGTTCCGCATCGGCCATCTCGGCGACCTCAACGAGCTGATGCTGCTCGGCGCCATCGCCGGCGCGGAAATGGCCATGCTCGACAACGGCATCAAGATCCAGCCCGGCTCCGGCGTCGCCGCCGCCCAGGCCGTGTATCGCGCCGATCCGCTGCTGAAGGCCTAAGAAAATCGAAAGCGTCCGGCGCAACCGCGCCGGACGCCTCCCAAACGAGCGCGACGAACGCGCCGCCGATTACCATTGAGGGGATGAGGGAATGTCGCACAAAATCGTTTTTCTCGATCGCGAGACGCTCGACGCCAATTTGCGCAAGCCCAATTTCCCGCATGAATATGTCGAATACGCCCAGACTGCTCAGTCCGAAGTCGTGGAGCGCCTGAAGGGCGCGGACATCTGCATCACCAACAAGGTGCCGCTGCGCGAAGACGCGCTGAAGCAGCTTCCCGGCCTCAAGCTGATCGCCGTCGCCGCGACCGGCACCGACGTGATCGACAAAGCCTACACGACGGCTCACGGAATCACGGTCTCGAACATCCGCAACTACGCGTTCAACACGCTGCCCGAGCATGTCTTCGCGCTGCTCTTCGCATTGCGCCGCAATCTCGTGAACTACCATAATTCGGTGTTCCACGGCCGCTGGGGCTACAACAACCAGTTCTGCTACTTCGACTATCCGATCTACGATATCGCCGGCTCGACGCTCGGCATCATCGGCTATGGCGCCCTCGGCAAGGAAATCGAGAGGCGCGCCGTGGCGCTCGGCATGAAAGTGCTGATCAACGACGTCGCCGACGTCCCCAACAAGGTCGACGTCGCCACAATTCTGCGCGAATCGGACGTCGTGACGCTCAATCTGCCCCTGACGCCGCAGACCCGGAACATGATCGGCGCGAAGGAATTCGCTTCGATGAAGAAGACCGCCAGCATCATCAACACGGCGCGCGGCGGCATCATCGACGAGCAGGCCCTCGTCGACGCGCTGCGCAACGGCGTGATCGCCGGCGCGGGCATGGACGTGCTGACGGTGGAGCCGCCGAAGAACGGCAATGTGCTGCTCGATCCGACCATTCCCAATCTGATCGTGACGCCGCATGTCGCCTGGGCCTCCAAGGAGGCCATGCAGGTGCTCGCCGACCAGCTCGTCGACAACATCGAGGCTTTCGCCGCCGGCGAGCCGCGCAATGTGGTGACTGCGTAACGCGTTCTCAGCCCGCATGAAAACATGCGGGCCGACGCCGCGGAGAGGGAGCGCATTCGAAACGCGAAGGGCCGTCCTTTGCGCAAATGCGGGCCACGAGAGCCGAACGACTACCGCGACGCCGCGATCGCCGGCGGAGCGGCGCAAACTCAGGGGCGCCCCCGGCGCCCTCTTAGTCAGGGTCTTCCGCAATCCCCCCGGATTGCGTCGCTACGCTCGCCAATCACGAGCCGCAACCATTTCGGAACCACACGCTCATGACCAAGAAGCTTCTTTTCCTCCTCGACACCGATCCCGCGCCGAGCGTCTTCGATACGGTGGTCGGCTACGACGGCGGCGCCGATCATGTGATCGGCTATGGCGGCGTCAATCCGGCCAATGTCGGGGCTCTGGTCGACGGAACGATTTACACCCGCGGGCCGAAGGAAAAGCAATTCACCGCCATCTTCGTCGGCGGCGGAAGCATGACCGCGGGCGAAGAGCTCTTCAAGCTGGTCAAGAAGCGCTTCTTCTCCAATTTCCGCGTCTCGGTCATGCTGGACAGCAACGGCTCCAACACCACCGCGGCCGCGGGCGTCGCCCTGCTCGCCAAAGCGAAGCCGCTCGCAGGCAAGAAGGCGGTGGTGCTCGCGGGCACCGGCCCGGTCGGCATGCGCGCCGCCGCCATGCTCCACATCGAGGGCGCCGAAGTCGCCATCACCTCCCGCACTCTCGCTCGCGCGAAGGCTTCCGCCGCCGCGATCCAGGAGCGCTTCGGCTTCACGCCCACCGCCATCGAGGCGGCCGACCAGGACGCCCGCGCCCAGGCGATCAAGGGCGCGCAGGTCGTGTTCGCGGCCGGCGCGATCGGCGTCCCGCTGCTGGACGAGAAAGACTGGCGCGACGATCCCACCGTCGAACTCATCGCCGACTGCAACGCCCAGCCCCCGCTCGGCGTCGGCGGCGTCGAAGCGATCGACAAGGCGAAGGAACGCCACGGCAAGATCGTCATCGGGGCTCTCGGCCTCGGCGGGCTCAAGCTCAAGCTTCACCGCGAATGCGTGGCCAAGATGTTCGAGAGCGCCGACCAGGTGTTCGACTGCGAAAATATCTATGCGCAGGCCAAGGCGCTCGCCTGACCGGATGGGTTTGTCATGACCAAGAATGAAACGATCGCGAAATTTCTCGACGGGCTCGCCAGCGAAGCGCCGACCCCGGGGGGCGGCGGCGCCGCCGCCATTATGGGCGCCGTCGGCGCGGCTCTCGTCTCGATGGTGGCCAATCTCACCATCGGCAAGAAGAACTACGAGGCTTTCGAGGCCGATCTGAAGGAAGCCAACGCCAGGGCGGAGGCGGTTCGCGCCGAGCTCACGGCGGCAATCGACGAAGACGTGGTGGCTTTCAACGCGGTCATGGGCGCCTATGGCCTGCCGCGCGCCACCGACGAGGACAAGGCGGCGCGGGCCGCCGCGATTCAGGCGGCGCTCAAGCAGGCCACCGATGCGCCGCTGCGCGCGGTCAAGGCCTGCTATGAGGTCATCCAGCTTTCGGCGATCGTCGCCGAAAAGGGCAACCTCAATGTGATCAGCGACGCCGGCGTCGCGGTGCTGGCGGCCAACGCCGGCCTGCGAAGCGCCGCTCTCAACGTCTTCATCAACGCAAAGTCGATCAAGGATCGCGAATTCGCCGAGATCCGCCTCGGCGAGACCAATGCGCTGCTCGATCTCGCCGCCACGAAGACGGAAGAGGTCTATGATGTGGTGCGGGGGAAGATCGGCTCCTGAGGGCTGAAAGCATGTTCCCGAAAAGCGCTCGGCGTTTTTCGGGACGACATGCCCGGCCGAATGACGTTTGAAGCGCGTTCGACGCCGATACCAAACGCGCGCCAAGAAAAATACTTGTTCGGGGAGGACAAGATGGACGTCCATGAGTATCAAGCCAAGGAACTCCTTGCCGCCCACGGCGTAGCTATTCCGCCCGGCACGATCGCCTTCAGTCCCGATCAGGCCGTCTACGCCGCGACCGAGCTCGGCGGCTCCAACTGGGTGGTGAAGGCGCAGATCCACGCCGGCGCGCGTGGCAAGGCGGGCGGCGTCCGTTTCTGTCGCACCTATCACGAAGTCCAGCAGGCGGCTCGAGAGATGCTGGGCAAGCGCCTGGTCACCGCCCAGACCGGCCCCGAGGGCAAGCCGGTTCAGCGGGTCTACATCGAACTCGCCGACCCTTACGAGCGCGAGATCTATCTCGGCTATGTGCTCGACCGCAAACTGGAGCGCGTTCGCGTCATCGCCTCCAAGCATGGCGGCATGGAGATCGAGGAGATCGCCAAGAACACGCCCGACGAGCTGCTTCAGGTCATCGTGGAGCCGGCGGTCGGACTTCAGCCGTTCCAGGCGCGCGAACTCGCCTTCCAGCTGGGACTCAACCTCAAGCAGGTTTCGCGCGCGGTGCAGACCATTCTCGGGGCCTATCGCGCCTTCCGCGACTGCGACGCGACCATGCTGGAGATCAATCCGCTGGTCGTGACCAAGGACGACAAGGTGCTGGCGCTCGACGCCAAAATGTCCTTCGACGACAATGCGCTGTTCCGCCGCCGCAACATCGTCGACATGAACGATCCGTCCCAGTCCGATCCGCGCGAGGCGCAGGCGGCCGAGCACAGCCTGAACTACATCGGGCTCGACGGCGAGATCGGCTGCATCGTCAACGGCGCCGGCCTCGCCATGGCGACGATGGACATGATCAAGCACGCCGGCGGCAGCCCGGCCAACTTCCTCGACGTCGGCGGCGGCGCCTCTCCCGAGCGCGTGGCGACGGCTTTCCGGCTCGTGCTTTCGGACCAGAACGTCAAGGCCGTTCTCGTCAACATCTTCGCAGGCATCAACCGCTGCGACTGGGTAGCCCAGGGCGTCGTCGACGCCGTGCGCGAAACCAATATCTCCGTCCCCCTGATCGTGCGTCTGGCCGGCACCAATGTCGAGGCCGGCAACAAGATCATCGCGGAAAGCGGCATTCCGATCATCACCGCCGCAACGCTGAAGGAAGCGGCCGACAAGGCCGTGGCCGCCATCAAGAACGCGGGCTGAGCGATCCCCCGGACCGTCTCGGTCCGGGCGCAACGGTTATGATGGCGGCGAGCTGAAAGACTCGCGCGCCGCCGGGAGGAAACAATGAGCATTCTTATCGACGAGAAGACGCCGATTCTGGTGCAGGGCATCACCGGCGACAAGGGCAGCTTCCATACCAAGGAAATGCTCGACTACGGCAGCAAGATCGTCGCCGGCGTGACGCCCGGCAAGGGCGGCAAGAGCGTCCATGGCGTTCCGGTGTTCAATACGGTCAAGGACGCCGTGAAGGAGACCGGCGCCCAGGCCAGCATCGTTTTCGTCGCTCCGCCTTTCGCCGCGGACGCGATCATGGAGGCGGCGGACGGCGGCATCCGCCTGATCTGCGCGATAACGGACGGCATTCCGGCCCAGGACATGATGCGCGTGAAGCGCTATTTCATGCGCTATCCCAAGGATCGCCGGCCCATGATGGTCGGCCCCAATTGCGCGGGCATCATCAGCCCCGGCAAGGCCATGCTCGGCATCATGCCCGGCCACATCTACAAGCAGGGCAATGTGGGCCTGATCACCCGCTCGGGAACGCTCGGCTACGAGGCGGCGGCCCAGCTCAAGGAACTGGGCATCGGCGTCTCCACCTCGGTCGGCATCGGCGGCGACCCCATCAACGGCTCGTCCTTCCTCGATCATCTGGTTCTCTTCGACAAGGACCCTGAGACCGAGGCCGTGCTGATCATCGGCGAGATCGGCGGCCCGCAGGAAGCCGAGGCTTCCGCCTGGATCAAGGAAAACTTCTCCAAGCCGGTGATCGGCTTCGTCGCCGGCCTCACGGCGCCGAAGGGACGCCGCATGGGGCACGCCGGCGCGATCATCTCCTCGACCGGCGACAGCGCCGCCGAGAAGACGGAAATCATGCGTTCCTACGGTCTTGCGGTCGCGCCGAGTCCTTCGGAGTTCGGCGAGACGGTGGCGAAGGTGCTGAAGCGGGCCTGAAGCGCGTTCGGCTCACGTAATCGGGCGCGCCGCGCTATGCTCGCATGAGCGCAAAGCGCGTCAGGGGCGGGAAGGGGCCTTCCTCCTTTTCTTCGGAGAAGGAGGAAGGCGCGCCCGGGCTTGGCGGAAAACCTCGAGGATGCGAGGCTCGTGTCATTCAACCCTGTCGATCCAGGGATACAGTCGCCGGCGCCGCTTGCTGAAGCCTCGGAAAGCAGATCATCCCCGGATGGGGAGCGAGGGAAGCCGGACCGGTCCTATTCAATGGCGCAACGCCGAAGAGTTCGAGAGTTTTCATGACTGAAGCTTCTCAGGAAATCCCGCCCGTCGTCGCGCCGTCCGCCTTCGCGACGCGCTCGGCCAAGGAGGCTTCGGCCTATCTCATCGATCAGCTGGTGTCGGTGGTGAAGCGCCACATGCCCCAGATCGATCCGGTGCTGCGCGGTTTTGCGGCGGGCTCGAACCTGACCGATTACGAGATGGGTCGCGCCCTGCAGGCGCAGGGGATCTTGTTCCAGCTCGTCTCCATCGCCGAGCAGGCCTATGCCATGCGCCGCCGGCGCTTCATAGAGCGCGAGCGCGGCCACGACCAGCTGCTCGGCACCTTCGACCAGGTTCTGTCGGCCGCGGCCAAGGCGGGCGTCTCCGCCGACGAAATTCGCGCCCAGCTGCACGCCCTGCGGATACGCCCGGTGATCACGGCGCATCCCACCGAGGCCAAGCGCGTATCGATCCTCGAGAAGAACCGCCGCATCTATCTGCTGATGCGCGATCTCGAATCGACCCGCTGGACCGACCGGGAGCGCAATGCGCTCGCGGCCCAGGTGCGCGACCAGATCGAGCTGCTGTTCCTCACCGGAGACCTTCATCTCGAAAAGCCCACCGTCGAGCACGAGGTCGCCTGGGGCCAGCATTTCTTCTCGGAAACGATCTTCGATCTCGCGCCCGATCTCCTCGCGGCTTTCGAGCGGGCGCTGGAAAAGCATTATCCCAACGAGACATTCGAGGTCTCGCCCTTCTTCCAGTTCGGCTCATGGATCGGCGGCGACCGGGACGGCAATCCTTTCGTCACCAATGCGGTGACGCGCAAGACGATGAGCGACAACGCGCTCGCGAGCCTCGGCTATTATCGCCAGCGCATCGTCGAACTGGGACGGATGCTGTCGCTCAGCCCCCGCGCCGCCCATATTCCGCAGAAGCTCCGCGACGATCTGGAGCGCCGCCTGAATGCGCTGAAGGATGCGAGCTCCATCCGCAGCCGCAACCAGATGGAGCCCTATCGGCAGTTCTGCAATCTCATCCTCTACAAGCTCGATCAGACGCTCCGGGCCACGAGGGGCGAAGCGCCGGCCGATCTGCGCTACAGCAACGCCGACGAACTCATCGCGGAGCTTCGGTTCATCGAAGAATGCCTGATCGAAGGCAGGTCGGCGACTCTCGCCAGCGATCTGGTGCGGCCGCTGCGGCGCGCGGTCGAGATATTCCGCTTTTCCACCGTGCGCCTCGATCTGCGTGAGAACACCACCCGCACTACAGCAGCGCTGTGCGATTTGTGGCGCGCCACCCAGGAGGGCGAGCCGCCGGGAGTGGAGACGCCGGAATGGCGCGCCTGGCTCGACGCCCAGCTCCAGACGCCGCCGCTCAGCGCCGACGAACGCGAGAAATTCTCGAGCGACACGCGCGAGACCATCGAGACGTTCGAACTCGTGGCCGAGCTGCAGAGCCGGCTCGACCGCGAAGCTTTCGGCAGCTTCGTCCTTTCGATGACGCACAGCGCGGCCGACGTGCTCGGCGCCTATGTGCTGGCGAAGGAAGCCGGGTTGGTGCGCCAGGGTTCGAAGGGCGTCTACTGCACCCTGCCCATCGTTCCGCTGTTCGAGACCATCTCCGATCTGCAGGACGCTCCAGCAATCATGCGCGAGCTTCTCCAAATTCCGCTCGTGCGCTCCAGCGCCAAATCGCAGGGCGATTTGCAGGAGGTGATGATCGGCTATTCGGACAGCAACAAGGACGGAGGTTTCCTGCCGTCGAACTGGGAGCTCTACAAGGCTCAGGCGCGTCTGACCGCCGTGGGAATTGAAGAAGGCGTCGCCATCGCCTTCTTCCACGGGCGCGGCGGCTCGGTGAGCCGCGGCGGGGCGCCCACCGGCCAGGCGATTGCGGCGCAACCGGCGGGTTCGATCAGGGGGCGTTTCCGCGTCACCGAACAGGGCGAGGTGGTCTCGTTCAAATACGCCAATCGGGGCACCGCCGCCTATCAGATGGAGCTTCTCGCTTCTTCCGTCTTCATGCATGCGCTGAAGTCGGAGCGCGAGGACGCGCTGATCCCGCGGGCCGAGTTCGAGGAAGCCTTCGAGGAAATGTCGGTCGCCGCGTTGGACGCCTACACCAAATTCATCGGCGATCCTGGTCTCGTCGCCTATTTCCAGGCCGCGAGCCCGCTGGAGGAAATCTCCATGCTCAACATAGGGTCGCGCCCGGCGCGGCGCTTCGGCGCCCGCAGCCTCGCGGACCTGCGCGCCATTCCCTGGGTCTTCGCCTGGGCTCAGAACCGCCATGCGATCACCAGCTGGTACGGCGTCGGCTCTGGCCTCAAGGTCTTTCTGGATGCGCGCGGCGACAAGGGTTTGGAGCTGCTGCGGCGCATGTACGACCAGTCGCGGCTGTTCAAGCTGGTTCTCGACGAGGTCGAAAAGGCCTTGATGATGGTCGATATTTCGATCGCCCGGGCCTATGCCTCGCTGGTCGCCGACGAAGAATTGCGGGCGAGAATCTTCTCGACCATCGAGGCGGAGTATGAGCTGACCCGGTCTGTGGTTCTGCGCGTCACCGGCGCCGAGCAGATCGGGGATCGTTTTCCCGCCCTTCGCGCAAGGCTCGCCGACCGTCTGCCGACCATCAACGAAGTCAATCGCGAGCAGGTCGAGCTGTTGCGACGCTTCCGCAATACGGAAGACGAGGCCGCGAGAGAAGCGATCAAGGTTCCACTGCTGCTCTCGATCAGCTGCATCGCAGCCGGTCTCGGCGCCACCGGCTAGTTTTTAGTTTTCAACGCATGTTCCGGGGAGGAAGCCTTTAGGTTTTCTGGGAATGTGCCAAACACCCAAGGAAGGGAATTGAAATGAGCTTTACACTGATCGAACAGGCGACCCCGCGTCTGCACCGCTCCGAGCTGGCCGTGCCGGGTTCGGCGCCGGGCATGTTCGAAAAGGCCGCGCAGTCCAAGGCCGACCAGATCTTCCTCGACCTCGAAGACGCCGTCGCTCCGGACGACAAGGAGCAGGCGCGCAAGAACATCATCCAGGGCCTCAACGACATCGACTGGGGCAAGAAGGTGATGACGCTGCGCATCAACGGCCTCGACACGCAGTATTGCTACCGCGACGTCGTGGACGTGCTTGAGAACTGCCCGCGTCTCGACGTGGTGCTGATTCCCAAGGTCGGCGTGCCGGCGGACGTCTACGCGATCGACATGATGATCACGCAGATCGAGCAGTACAAGAAGCGCACCAAGAAGATCGGCATCGAAATCCTGATCGAGACCGCTCTCGGCATGGCCAATGTCGAAGCCATCGCCCAGTCCTCCAAGCGCCTTGAGGCCATGTCCTTCGGCGTCGCCGACTATGCCGCCTCGACCCGCGCCCGCACCACCGTCATCGGCGGCGTGAACCCGGACTACGGCGTTCTGACCGACAAGGACAAGGACGGCAACCGCGACTACTACTGGATGGACCAGTGGCACGCCGCCCAGACCCGCATGATGGTGGCCTGCCGCGCCTATGGCCTGCGCCCGATCGACGGCCCGTTCGGCGACTTCAACGATCCGGAAGGCTATAAGGCCGCCGCCAAGCGCGCCGCGGTGCTCGGCTATGAGGGCAAGTGGGCGATTCATCCCTCGCAGATCGAGCTGGCCAACGAGGTGTTCACCCCGTCGGAAGCCGAAGTGACCAAGGCCCGCCGCATCCTCGAGGCGATGGCTCAGGCCGCGAAGGAAGGCAAGGGCGCGGTTTCGCTCGACGGCCGCCTCATCGACATCGCCTCGATCCGCATGGCCGAGGCCCTGATCGAAAAGGCCGACGCGATGGCCTCCGCCTGAGGCGTTACGAGAATCCCGTCGGCCGCTCCCCCGAGCGGCCGACGCTTTCATTGAATTTTTTCCTTTCTGCCTACGCATCCCGCATCTGAGGTCACCATGCGGCAGATTCTCCTCGGCGCGATTTCCTGCCTCCTGTTCCTGCCCGGCGCGGCGCATGCCTGCGGGGGCGCCGGCGGACCGCCCGCCCAGCATTGGTCGCTCGACCATAAATCCTATGCCGGCGGCGCCGGGTTGCCTTTTCTCAGCCCCGGCAACGACAGCCGCATCAATCTCCAACTGCTGACGCTCGACGCGCGTTCGCTGACGCTGCCGGCCGGCGCGACGCCCGAGGCCTCGAAGGACGTCGACGCAGCCTCGATGTTCACCATCGCCGATCTCAGCAGCGCCTGCGGCCGCATCCCGGCGCCGGGCGTCGCGCCTCCGGACGCCAGCGCTGCCTCGCCCGCATTGGCGGACGGCGAAGGCAGCCGCTGCCTTTCGCTGGAGGCGGGCAGGAAGGCCTTCGTCGAGGCCGTGCAAGCGGACAAGTCGCTGTCCGAAGCCGAGCGCGACGCGCTGACGGCGGCGCGCGCGCGCGTGACCGCGACCTGCGACGACAAGACGAGTCCGGCGACGAGCGAGGACCCGCTCGCGGGCGCGCCGAAACCTTCCGCCGCCGCCCGGGATTTCGCGGCCTATCTGGTCGCGGCGCAGCAATTCTACGACGGCGCCTTCGACGAGGCGCGGGCCGGTTTCGAGGGGCTGGCGAAAGCCCAAAACGCCTGGCTGCGCGAGAGCGCCCGCTACATGGTGGCGCGTACGCTGCTCAACAAGGCGCAGAAGGGCGCCTTCGCCGATTTCGACGGCGTTCCCGAGCCCAAGGTGACCGACCGGGCCTCGCTCGACGCCGCAGAAGCCGCGTTCAAATCCTATCTCGCCGATTATCCGGCGGGACGCTACGCCGCCTCGGCGCGCGGCCTGCAGCGGCGCATCTACTGGCTCGCCGGCGACAAGGCGCGGCTCGCCGCCGATTATGGCGCGCGCATCAAGCGCGCCGCCGGCTCGGCTACAGATCCCGACATCCCCGCACTGGCGCAGGAGATCGACCTCAAATATCTCGGCGACGGCAAGGCTGCAGCCGCCGAAGGCGTCGACCCCAACCTTCTCGCCGTCGCCGATCTGATGCGCATGCGGCGGGAGGCCGGCGACAAGGCGCCGCAATTCCCCGCGGCCGATCTCGACGCAGAGGCGCCGCGCTTCTCCGGCAACGAGCGGCTGCTCGCTTTTCTCAAAGCCGCCCGCGCCTATTATATCGACGGCGACTCCGCGACGACGCTGCGGCTGCTCGGCGAGGCGCCCGCCGCCTTCCCGCCGCTGTCATGGGTGGCTTTCAGCGCCGAGATGCTGCGGGGTCAGGCGCTGCTGGCCTCGGCGCGCTTTTCCGAGGCCGCCGAGCAGTTTTCGCGCCTGCTGCCGCTCGCCGCGCAGCCCTGGCGGAAGGAGGCGGTCGAGGTCGGTCTGGCCATGGCCTGGGAACGGGCCGGGACCGCCAACAAAATCTTCCTGCCCGAGACGCGCCTCTCCACGCCGAGCGTGCGCGCCATTATCCTGCGCCATGTCGCGGGGCCGATCCTGCTGCGCATGGCCGTCGAGGACCCGTCGTCGATTCCAGCGGAGCGGCGGCTCGCGCGCTTCGTGCTGCTCTACAAGGAGGCGACGCGCGGCCAATACGCCGGCTTTCTGAAGGACTATTCGCCGGAAGCCGTCGAGAAGGACGACGCCGGCGCCGATCCGCAGGAGATGACGCCGAAGTCGACGCTGTTCAAATGGGACGGCTCGGCGGAATCCTACCCTTGTCCGACATTGAAGTCGGTCGTCGCCGAGCTTGCCGCCGATCCGCGCTCGCCCCACGGGCTGCTGTGCCTCGGCGACTTCACGCGCAGCTCCGATCTCGACGACTTCGAATATGACAGGCCGGCGCCGAACGAGCTGGGCGGCTCCAAATCGATCTTCCCCGGCGAGAAATTCTCCCGCGGCGAAATCTACAAGAAGCTCATCGCCGACCCGAAGACGCCCGATCGCAAAAAGGCCTATGCGCTCTTCCGGGCGGTCAACTGCTACGCTCCGGTCGGCGCCAACGGCTGCGGCGGCAAGGATGTGGATCTTCGGCAGCGCAAGGCCTGGCATGACCAGCTCAAGGCCCGCTACGGCGCGACGCCCTGGGCGAAGAGCCTGAAATATTACTGGTGACATGAAGCGGCTGATCCTCGTCGTGCTCGCTCTGCTCGGCCCGGCCGCCTCCGCGGGCGCCGAAAGCGAGGTGCGCGCCGCGGATTACGACGCCTATTGGCTCTGGGCGGGCGTCAGATCCCGCCCCGGATTAGAGGCGGCCAAGACGCTCTATCTGTTGCAGGGCGAGATCGCCGAGGACGCTTCCGGCGCCGTGCGGCTGCGGGCGCAGGGGGCGACCGAGCCCGGCCCGCATCGTCCGCGCCTCTGGCTGGTCTACCGCGTCCGCAGCCTCGCCTGGAGGCCGGAAGTCGTCGCCGGCGTGCGCCGCCGCTTCGCGCTCTGGCGCGCCCAGCCCGGCGATGTGGCGGGAGTGCAGGTGGATTTCGACGCCTCGACCCGCGGGCTGCAGCAATACACGGCCTTCCTGCGGGAGTTGCGGTCGGCCCTGCCGCCCGATTGCGCGCTCAGCGTCACCGGCCTGATGGACTGGGCCTCGCAGGCGCGGCCGGAGGATATCGACGCGCTCGCCGGCAGCGTCGACGAGCTGGTCTTTCAGACCTATCGCGGCCGCGAGACCGTGCCCGATATCGACGCCTATGTCGCGCGGCTCAAGCGTCTGCATACGCCGTTTCGCCTCGGCCTCGCCGAAGGGGCGCAATGGCGCTCGGCCGACGCGCTCGCAGCGCATCCCTACTTCCGCGGCTATGTCGTCTTTCTCCGCAACCAGCATTGAGGACACGCAATGACGATCGTTTTCGAAATAGTGGTGATTGTAGCGTTTTTCCTGGGCTTTTATCTCGGCTGGCGTTTGCGCCGGACCGCGCATAAAATGCACATCTTTCGAATAAACGAAGAGAAATGAATATCTGGCGGCAGGCTTCGTTCCCGCCGGCGTCGGCCCTTGGCGTCCCGGGCTGCCGCCGATAGTGCAAAAAAACTTTTTACCTCCCGTCGGACAATGGATAACACAGAGGCAGACGCGCTCGCGTCCATGAAGGGTTTCTTATCTCCATGACCATCGACCACCGCCAGCTTCTCCGCGAAATGTTCGACGCCGCCGTGGGCGCGGCCCATCCCTCGGTCTGCGTGCCGCCTTTTCTGGCCGGGATCGAGCCGCCCAAGGGCCGCACCATCGTCGTAGGCGCGGGCAAGGCCGCCGCCGCCATGGCCGCCGCCGTCGAAGCGCATTATCCCGGCCCGGTCGAAGGGCTGGTCGTCACCCGCTATGATCACGGCGCGCCGACCAGACATATCGAGGTCATCGAGGCCTCCCATCCGGTGCCGGACGCCGCCGGGCGCGAAGCCGCCGCGCGGGTGTTCCAGCGGGTGCAGGGGCTGACCAGCGACGATCTGGTTCTGGCGCTAATCTCCGGCGGCGGTTCGGCGCTGATGGCGCTGCCGGCCGAGGGCGTGACGCTGGAAGAAAAACAGGCCGTCAACAAGGCGCTCCTCAGAAGCGGCGCCAATATTTCCGAGATGAATTGCGTGCGCAAACATCTCTCGGCGATCAAGGGCGGCCGTCTCGCCCGCGCCGCCGCGCCGGCGCGCGTCGTGGCGCTGATGATCTCGGATGTGCCCAACGACGATCTTTCGGTGATCGCCTCGGGCCCGACGGTTCCCGACGCCACCACCCGGCACGATGCGCTCGCGGTCCTCGCCAAATATAAGATCGAGGCGCCCGCGGCCGTCCTCGCGCATCTGAACAGCCCCGCCTGCGAAACCCCCAAGCCGGGCGATCCCATCTTCGAGCGGGTCCAGAACATCCTCATCGCCACGCCTCAAGGGTCGCTCGACGCTGCGGCGGCGGTGGCCAAAAGGGGCGGCTTTACGCCTTGTATCCTCGGCGATCTCGAAGGGGAATCGCGCGACGTCGCGCTGGTTCACGCCGGCATTGCGCGCCAGATCGCGCTGCATGGCCAGCCCTTCGAGCCGCCGGTCGCGATCATTTCCGGCGGCGAGACCACTGTGACGGTGCGCGGCGACGGCAAGGGCGGCCGCGACGCCGAATTCCTGCTCGGCCTCACTCTGGCGCTGGAAGGTTTCGGCGGAATTTCGGCCATCGCCTGCGACACCGACGGCATCGACGGGGTCGAGACCAACGCCGGCGCCATCATGACGGCCGACAGCTACGCCCGGGCGCAAAAGGCCGGCGTCGATCTCAAGGCGCTGTTCGCCAATAACGACGCCTTCACCGCTTTTGAAAAACTGGGCGATCTCGTCGTCACTGGGCCGACGCGGACCAATGTGAACGACTTCCGCGTGATCCTCGTGCCGAAGCGGGTGTGAGAAGCTGATCTCCTCTCCCCGGCGGGCGGGGAGTTCGCCACGGTGGCGGCGTGAAGGGCGCTCACCCTCCCCTGGAGGGGGAGGGTCGCCGTGAAGCGGCGGGGTGGGGTGACACGCTCATTTAACGCTTTTTCCCCCGCCCGACCGCCTCCGGCGGTCGACCTCCCCACGCAGGGGGAGGTAGGGCCGCCCTATATCGAATGGTATGGCCCTTCACCGGTCGCCATCAGGAAAACGCGCCCCTTTAGAAGGCCTCGCCAATGCCTCTGTTGATGCCGGCGCCGGAGCCGGAGATTCTCTCCCGCCGCTCCGAACTGCTGACGCGTCTCGCGCAGATCCTCCCGGCGCAGAACGTTATCGCCGACGAGACTGCGCGCCGCGCCTATGAATGCGACGCCTTCACCATGTATCGCGCGCTGCCGCTGGTGGTGGTCCTGCCGGAGACCGTGCCGCAGGTTCAGTCGATATTGGCGCTGGCGCAGGAGATGAACGTCAAGGTGGTGCCGCGAGGCGGCGGCACTTCGCTCTCGGGCGGCTCCATGCCTCTCGAAGACGGTATTCTTCTGGGAATGTCGAAGTTCAATCGCATTCTCGAAATCGATTACGAGAACCGCTGCGCGCGGGTGCAGCCGGGAGTTCAGAACCTCGCCATTTCCAAAGCGGTGGAGCATGCCGGCTTCTATTACGCGCCCGATCCATCTTCGCAGATCGCCTGTTCGATCGGCGGCAATGTCGCCGAGAACGCAGGCGGCGTCCATTGCCTCAAATATGGGTTGACCACTAATAACATCCTCGGCCTCGAAGTCGTGCTGATGGGCGGCGAAATCCTGCGCCTCGGCGGCAAGCATCTCGACAGCGAGATGTACGATCTTCTCGGCCTCATGACCGGCTCGGAAGGCCTGCTCGGCGTCGTGACCGAAGTGACGGTGCGCATTCTGCAAAAGCCTCCCGTTGCGCGGGGGCTTCTGCTGGGATTTGCCAGCGTCGAGGCCGGCGCGCGCTGCGTCGGCGCCATCATCGCGCAAGGGATCATTCCCGGCGGCATGGAAATGATGGACAAGGCCACAATAAGGGCGGTGGAGCGCTTTCAGCCCTGCGGCTATCCGCAGGACGCGGCGGCTATCGTCATCGTCGAGCTCGATGGAACGCCGGCGGAGGTCGATCATCTGGTCGGCGTGGTCGAGAAAATCGCGCGCGCGGAAGGGGCGACAACGACAAAAGTTTCGAACAGCGAGGCCGAGCGCCTGCAATTCTGGGCGGGACGCAAGAACGCCTTTCCGGCGGTGAGCTGCATCGGCCCGGATTATCTCTGCATGGACGGGACCATTCCGCGCAAGCGCTTGCCCGAGGTGCTGACCGGCATGGACGAGCTGGCCAAAAAACACGGGCTTCGCGTCGCCAATGTGTTTCACGCCGGCGACGGCAATCTCCATCCGCTCATCCTTTATGACGCCTCGATCGAGGGCGACATCGAGCGCGCGGAAAATCTCGGCGCTGACATATTGCGGCTCTGCGTCGCCGTCGGCGGCGTGCTGACCGGCGAGCATGGCGTCGGGGTGGAAAAGCGCGACCTCATGGGCGAGATGTTCAACGAGATCGACCTCGCCCAGCAGATGCGGGTCAAATGCGCTTTCGACCCTTCCGGGCGGCTCAACCCCGGCAAAGTGTTTCCCGAGCTGCATCGCTGCGCGGAGCTGGGCGCAATGCATGTCGTCGGGGGCGCGCTGCCCTTTCCCGATCTGCCGAGGTTCTGATGGCATTCGCGCCCGCCGACGAGCAAGAACTCTCGCAGGTCGTCGCCGCCGCGGCGGCGGAAGCCCGGCCCTTGCGGATAACCGGCTCCGGCTCGAAAGCCGGTATCGGCCGGCCGTCGATCGGCGAAGAGCTTTCGTTGCGGGCGTTGAGCGGCGTGGTTCTCTATGAGCCGGAAGAGCTGGTGCTGATCGCCGGCGCGGCGACGCCCATAGCCGGGATCGAGGCTCTGCTCGCCTCCCACAATCAGCATCTTGCCTTCGAGCCGATGGATTGCGGGCCGTTGCTCGGAGCCGGAGCAGGGCAGGGCACGGTGGGAGGCCTAGTCGCGGTCAACGCCTCGGGGCCGAGGCGCATCAAGGCCGGCGCCGCCCGCGATCATGTGCTCGGCTTTCGCTGCGTCACCGGGCGGGGCGAGATTGTGAAATCCGGCGGCCGGGTGATGAAGAACGTCACCGGCTACGACCTTTCAAAGCTCGTCGCAGGCTCTTTCGGCACCCTTGCCGCGTTGACGCAGATCACTCTGAAAACGCTGCCGGCCCCTGAGACCTCACAGACGCTTGTGCTGCTCGGAACCGAGGAGCAGGCGGGTCTCCTTGCGCTGCGCAAGGTCTCTGGCGCGCCGCTGGAGGCGAGCGCTCTGGCGCTGCTTCCCAAGGGCGCCGCGCCCCTTGACCTCGGCGAGAACGCCGCGGCAATCCGTCTCGAGGGGCCTGAGATTTCCGTGGCGCAAAGGCTCGAAGATTTGCGCGGCCTGTTGAAGCCTTTCGGCGGCGGGGTAGAAATTCTCGGCGGCGAAAGTTCGGCGTCGCTGTGGCGGGCGCTGCGCGACGCAGAGCCGGTCGCAAGCCTCGATGGCCATATCTGGCGCGTTTCGGTTGCGCCAAGCGACGGCTTCGCTCTCGTCAGCGCGCTGAAAGAAAGCGCCCTGCCGCTGCTGGGTTATTTCTATGATTGGGCGGGCGGCCTGGTGTGGCTGTGCATGGCGGATGCAGAGGACGCTCACGCAAAGCCTTTGCGCGCGGCCGTCGACCGGCTTGGCGGACATGCGACGCTCATTCGCGCCAGCGCGACAACGCGCGCGGCGGTCGATGTGTTCCATCCCCAGCCGCCGGCCTTGGCCGCGCTCTCGAGGCGCGTGAAGGAAAGCTTCGATCCGGCGCATATTCTGGAGCGTGGGCGCTTGCGGGCGGAGTTTTAAGGCATGGAGACCCATTTTTCCCTCGCCGCCCTTGCCGATCCCGATGTGGCGCAAAGCGAAAAGATATTGCGCGCCTGCGTGCATTGCGGCTTTTGCACCGCGACCTGCCCGACATTTCTTTTGACCGGCGACGAGCTCGATTCGCCGCGGGGGCGGATCTATCTCATCAAGGACATGCTGGAGAACGAGCGGCCCGCCGACGCGCGCATCGCGCGTCATCTCGACCGCTGCCTCTCCTGCCTCTCCTGCATGACGACTTGTCCTTCGAGCGTGCATTACATGCATCTCGTCGATCATGCCCGCGCCCATGTCGAAAAGAGCTTTGCACGACCCCTCGGGGATCGTCTGATGCGCGGCCTTCTCGCCTTGGTGCTGGCGCGCCCGGCGCTGTTTCGGCTCAGTCTGCGCGGGGCGGGTCTTGCCCGCGGCCTCTCTGGGTTACTGCCGGGTCGTCTGCGCGGGCTCGTCGCCATGGCGCCGCGGACCTTGCCAGAGCCCTCGACGGTCGACCGGCCGCAGGTTTTTCCCGCGCAAGGGGCGCGGAAGATGCGCGTCGCTTTGCTGAACGGCTGCGCCCAGACCGTGCTCGACACGCGCATCAATGAGGCGACGGTGCGTCTGCTGACGCGGCTGGGGGCGGAGGTCGTCGTCGCGCAAGGGGCCGGCTGTTGCGGCGCGCTCGCCCATCACCTCGGCAAGGCCAGCCAGTCCCACGCATTCGCGCGCAAGAATATCGAGGCCTGGACGCGCGAGATCGAAGCCGGCGGGCTCGATCATATCGTCATCAACACCTCGGGCTGCGGAACCAGCGTGAAGGATTACGGCTTCATGTTCCGGGGCGATGCGCAGCTTGCCGAAAAAGCCGCGCGCATATCGGCCATGGCGCGCGACGTCAGCGAAATCGTGGCGGCGCTGGATTTCAGGTCCACGGGAAACGCCGCGCCGCTGCGCATCGCCTATCATTCGGCGTGCTCGCTCCAGCACGGACAGAAAATCACTCAGGAGCCGCTCAGCTTGCTGAAGGCGGCGGGGTTCGAGACCCTGAGCGTTCCCGAGGGCCATATCTGCTGCGGCTCGGCGGGAAGCTATAATCTGCTCCAGCCCGAGATTGCGACGCAGTTACGCGATCGCAAACTCGCCAATATCGAGTCTCTCGCGCCGCAGGTCATCGCGGCCGGCAATCTCGGCTGTATGGTCCAGATCGGCTCGGGAACCGGCATTCCCGTGGTTCATACGGTCGAGCTGCTCGATTGGGCGAGCGGCGGGCCGAAACCTGAGGCGCTCACCGCGGCGGCGGGCGCCTGATTGGTTTCACGCCGTCATCGCGAGGAGCGTAAGCTCCGCGGCGATCCAGGGGGGCTGGGCGCTGCTCTGGATCGCTTCGCCTTCGGCTCGCGATGACGCGAACCGATCAGAGGGGGCCACACTTCGTCAGCGCAAAAACCCCACAATATCTTTCACCGCGTTCATATTCTCGCGGGCGATGGCGCGGGCGCGTTCGGAGCCGTCGCGCAGCACCTGATCGATATAGCCTTCGTCCTCGCGGATGCGGCGCATCTGCGCCGTGATCGGCGACAGCTTCGCCACCGAAAGATCGACCAGCGCATTTTTGAAGCTGGAGAAATTGGCGCCGCCGAATTCGCTCAGCACATCGGTCTTGGCGCGACTGGAGAGCGCGGCAAAAATGCCGACGAGATTATTGGCCTCGGGGCGCCCTTCCAGTCCTTTTTCCTCGCTCGGCAGGGGCTCGGGATCGGTCTTGGCCTTGCGGATCTTTTGCGCGATCTGGTCGGCGTCGTCCGAAAGATTGATGCGCGAATATTCCGAGGCGTCGGATTTCGACATTTTCTTGGAGCCGTCGCGCAGGCTCATCACGCGCGTCGCGGGACCGGAGATGAGAGGCTCCGGCAGCGGAAAGAAAACGCCGCTTTCATAACCGTTGCGAAGGATCGACTCGGAGAAGTCGTTGTTGAACTTCTGCGCAATGTCGCGCGCGAGTTCGAGGTGCTGCTTCTGATCCTCGCCGACCGGCACATGGGTGGCGCGATAGAGCAGAATGTCGGCGGCCATCAGCACCGGATAATCGAGCAGGCCCATCGAGGCGTTTTCGCGATCCTTGCCGGCCTTGTCCTTGAACTGCGTCATGCGGTTCAGCCAGCCGATTCTCGCCACGCAATTGAGCACCCAGGCGAGCTCGGCGTGTTCGGGCACCTGGCTCTGGTTGAAGACGATGTTCTTCCTGGGGTCGATGCCGCAGGCGATGAAGGCCGCCGCGATCTCCCTTGTGTTGTTGCGCAGCGCGATGGGGTCCTGCGGCACGGTGATGGCGTGCAGGTCGACGACGCAGTAAAGGCATTCGTGGCTCTTCTGCAGCTCGACGAATTTGACGATGGCGCCGAGATAGTTGCCGAGATGCAGATTGCCGGTGGACTGCACGCCGGAAAAGACGCGCTCGGGGAAAGAAGGAGCGGGGAGTTGGGTCTTCTCGTCGTGCTCAGCCATGGGATCGCCGGATAGAGTGTTTTCACGCGAAAACACGATCAAACAGGAACCGTGCAGAATTTCCGGTCCAGAAATTCTCCAAGGGGGTCAGTTGGCGATCCTTATCGCAATGCTTCGCGCCGGGCGCAAGTGCGGGCGACGAGCCCCGCCGCGGCCAGCGTTACAATATAAACCGGCTCAAATCGCGGTTCTTGGCGAGGTCGCCGATGTGTTTCTCGACATAGGGGCCGTCGATGACGATTTTCTCGCCGTTGCGATCGGAGGCGGTGAAGCTCACATCGTCCAAAACCCGCTCCATCACCGTCTGCAGCCGGCGGGCGCCGATGTTTTCGACCGACGTATTGACCTCGACCGCCACCTTGGCGATGGCCTCCACCGCGCTCGGGGCAAATTCCAGCTCCACGCCCTCGGTGCCGAGAAGCGCGACATATTGCTTGGTGAGGCAGGCTTCGGTTTCGGTCAAAATCCTGCGGAAGTCGTCTTCGTTGAGCGAGGCGAGCTCGACGCGGATCGGCAGGCGTCCCTGCAGCTCCGGCAGCAGATCGGACGGCTTCGCCACATGGAACGCGCCCGAGGCGATGAAGAGCACATGGTCGGTCTTGACCGAGCCGTGTTTGGTGGTGACCGTGGTGCCTTCGATCAGGGGCAGAAGGTCGCGCTGCACCCCCTCGCGCGAGACGTCGGCGCCGCCGCGTCCC
This sequence comes from Methylocystis heyeri, assembly GCF_004802635.2. Classification (NCBI taxonomy): domain Bacteria; kingdom Pseudomonadati; phylum Pseudomonadota; class Alphaproteobacteria; order Hyphomicrobiales; family Methylocystaceae; genus Methylocystis; species Methylocystis heyeri. The sequence goes on along the minus strand of NZ_CP046052.1, from coordinate 2,567,363 downwards.
TCGCGCGCGCAGATCTTGTCCATTTCGTCGATGAAGACGATGCCGTTGTTCTCGACGTCCTGGATCGCTTCGCGCACGCTCTCTTCCTGGTCGATGAGCTTTTCGCTCTCTTCCGAGACCAGCGGACCGATCGCGTCCTTGACATGCAGGCGGCGCGACTTCGGCCTTCCCTGGAAGGCCTTGCCGAATATGTCGCCGATCGAGAAGGCGGTCACGCTGCCGGGCATGTTCGGCATTTCGAACACCGGGCCGCTGGGGCCGGCGGAGGCGATCTCGATCTCGATTTCCTTGTCGTCGAGCTCGCCGGCGCGGAATCTCTTGCGGAAGCTTTCTCGCGTTTGCGGCGAGGCGGCGGGACCGACCAGCGCGTCGAGCACGCGCTCCTCGGCCGCGAGCTGCGCGCGCGCCTCGACGCCCTTGCGGCGACGCTCCTTGACGAGGCTTATCGCCACTTCCACGAGGTCGCGGACGATCTGCTCGACGTCGCGCCCGACATAGCCGACCTCGGTGAATTTGGTGGCTTCCACCTTGAGGAAGGGAGCGTCTGCGAGTCGCGCCAGCCTGCGCGCGATTTCGGTCTTGCCGCAGCCGGTGGGCCCGATCATGAGGATGTTCTTGGGCAGGACTTCCTCGCGCATCTGCCCTTCGAGCCGCAGTCGGCGCCAGCGGTTGCGCAGGGCGATGGCGACGGCGCGCTTGGCTTCCTTTTGGCCGACGATAAAGCGATCGAGTTCCGAGACGATCTCGCGCGGCGAGAAATCGGCCATTGTCTTCATCCTTCAAAAACGCGCGGGCGGCCCGACAAGAGCGGACCAGCGCTAGATCGTCTCCACGACCACATTGTGATTGGTGTAAACGCAGATGTCGGCGGCGATGTTCATGGCGCGGCGGGCGATGGCCTCGGCGTCATGGCTGCTGTCGATCATGGCTTTGGCGGCCGCGAGCGCATAATTGCCGCCCGAGCCGATCGCCGCGACCGACCCGCCTTCATGGGGCTCCGGCTCCAGCACGTCTCCCGAGCCGGTGAGCACCAGGCCGACTTCCTTGTCGGCCACCAGCATCATGGCTTCGAGGCGCCGCAGATAGCGATCCATGCGCCAATCCTTGGCGAGTTCGACGCAGGCCCTCGTGAGCTGGCCGGGATATTGTTCGAGCTTGCTTTCCAGCCGCTCGAAAAGAGTGAAGGCGTCCGCCGTGGCGCCCGCGAATCCCGCGATGACGTCGCCCTTGCCGAGGCGCCGCACTTTCTTGGCGTTGCCCTTCATGATCGTCTGGCCGAGGCTGACCTGCCCGTCGCCGGCGATGACCGTCTTTCCCGCCTTCTTCACCATGACGATGGTGGTGGCGTGCCAGCCGGAGGATATTTGGGGTCGATTATTTTCCATTCGCGCCTCGCGAGGGGCCGGTCCGAACTGCGGATGTAGGGGTTGTCCGCCTGTCGAGCAAGAGCAATGTCGGGCGCCCGACCGGCGAAACCATTCCGCCTGCGCGGACGCCGCAGAGGACCCTCATATGGTTGAAATGCTCAAAAATGAGGCTAATTTCCGAGAATATCCGACGAGCTTGCGTTTTTTGCGCTCCCTTTCTGTTCGGCCGAGCGCGAATATTCAGAAAGGCGAAGTCGATCAATGTGCTATTCTCTCGCAGCAAGCGTAAATGCAGGAATCGCCCTTTCGGTCATCGGCGCGGCGACCGTGCGCAAGGCCCGCCTGAACGATCCACGAATGCTGGGTTTTGCGGTCTTCCCGCTGGTTTTCTCGGCGCATCAGTTCGTCGAGGGCGTCGTCTGGTGGTCTTTGGAGCGGCCTTTCGCGGGCGAGGAGTTCTATCGCTATTTTTATACGATCATCGCTTTTCTGGTCTGGCCGGTCTTGACGCCTTTCGCAGCGACGATGGCCGAGGCCGACCCGCGGCGCCGGAAGATCTGGGCGGCGATGACCGGCTGCGGCGTCCTTCTCGCCCTCTATCTTGCGGTCAGGCTGGCGGACGCCGATGGAATCGACGTCAGCGTCGTGAAGCATTCGCTGGCTTACGACCCCCAGTTCGAGCGGCCGCCGCTGATCGTGGATATCCTCTATCTGGGCCTGACCGTGGTCCCGCTGATCGGCGCCGACAATCGCGCGTTGAAACTGTTCGGCGCGACGGTGCTGGGCGCCTTCATTTATGCGCTGATACAGAACAGGGCGGCGTGGTATTCGCTGTGGTGCATGTCGGCGGCGATCTTCAGCCTCATCGTTTCTTTCGCGATCAAGGACGTCGCCAAATCCGACTATGAAAAGGTCGGTGCGCAGGCAGACTCCTGAGGGTCGCGCGCCGCCCCATTCTCTGCCTCGCGCCCGGGGCAGTCCGTCCCGCCTGAAAACGCCGAAGGTTATTTATTCTGTAATTTGAACGCGACCCCATTGCCCCCGGTTCCGCCGAACAAGGTTACGCCATACAGCGCGCCGCTGGTGTCAAAAACCAATCTGGCGTTGGGCATTTCGCCGTCGCCGCCATGGAAACTGTACAGGATCGTCTTGTCCCACTGAAGCTGCGGGGGATGCGGATAGGTTGGCGGAGCAAGCTTGAACACGGTCCCGCACCCTACCGCCCCGCAGGATTGAGACGATGTCGCGCCTCCTTCAACTGTCAGGCCGTAAAGGGACCCGCTCGTATCTAAGATCAAAGGGCTTGAAGGGGTGAGGCCATCCTTCCAGCTGTTGAAGTTGTACAGTACGGTTTCGGTCCACTGGCGCTCGCCGGGAGGGGGCGGCGTCAGCTTGAAGACCGTCCCGCCGCTGGCGAAACCGCCGGCGACCATCTCGGGTTGGGTGACTCCATAAAGCGCGCCGTCCCTGCCAAAAATGAGGCTTTGGTTAGGGTAAACGCCGTCGCGTCCGCCTTGAAAGCAGTGAATTACCGTTTCCGTCCATTGGCTTTGACCGGGAGACGGCGGCGTCAGCTTGAAAACGGTTCCGCAGCCCCTTTGGCAATGGGTCCCCGTCCCGCCGTACCAGGTTGTGCCGTAGAGGGCGCCGTCGGTGCCGAGGATCAGACCGGAGGCCGGCTGGCCTCCGTCCGCCCCGCCGGTGAAGGTGTAAAGCGTCGTCAAAGTCCATTTGGTCTCTCCGGCCGTCGGCGGCGCCAGCCTGAACACCGTGCCATTGAGATACGGGGCTACTCCTGTAACCGCGGTTGTGCCGTAGAGGGCGCCGTCGGCGCCGAAGATCGGGCCAGCGCCCGGGTAGGCTCCATCGGCTCCGTAGGTGAAGCTGTAAAGCGTCGTCTCGGTCCATCGGGTCTGGCCGGGAGGGGGCGGTGCGACGCGGAAGACTGTGCCGTTGCCTTTGCCTCCGACCACCGACATGCCGTAAAGGGCGCCGTCGCTGCCCAGGATCAAATCGCCGTTGGGTTGTTCGGGCTCTCCCCAGAACGAGCCACGAAAGGCGTATAGCGTGTCTCGGTCCAATGGGTTTGACCCTGAGCCGGCGGCGTGAGCTGGAACACCGTGCCGGCGCCGCCGTCGAAGGTCGCGCCATAGAGAACGCCGCCGGGGCCGAAGACCAGGCCGCTCTTTGGATTGCTAAGATAATAGCCGTCGAAATCCCATAGGACGGTCTCGGTTTCCGTCGCGGCGGCGGGCGTGGAGACCGCAGGTCCGATCCCGCAGATCAGGGAGAAAGACTTCCCAACGGCGCGAGCGGCTTTCCTTAGGGAAAATGCAAAAAACGCCATGAAAAAGCCCCCTATCAGCCAACAAAGGCTCAGGCTAGCATTGATCGGGAGCCCGGACAAAGCAGTCCGGTTGTTGTCCACCCACCACGCGCATTACCTGATCTTCTACCGGATCGGGGACGAGACCGTCGACGTAATCCATATGCTTCATGGGGGCTGCGAATTAAGAGCCTTTGCTATTCCTTCAGGGCTGAAACGGAACGGTCGCGCGCTTTCCGTTCAGGCGGCCGGAAATCGCGCGGGGTCGAGAAGCCTAAAGCGCATTTTTAATCGCAAAAGCATATCAACTTGCGACAATGCGTTTCGTCGACGGACTGCCTCCTGTCCCCAACCCTCAGGTATCGCCATGAGCCTTTTCTTCGGCGAGTTCGCCTCGTCGCTAGCCGCTGCGGGCGTCTTTATGCTTCTGCTGCTTTCGGCGGGCGGGCTGTTCGCGCGGTTTTTCCGCTTTCCCGGCTATGACGACGCCAGCGTCCCGGAGCGCCATGGGATTGCGCTGCTCTGCGCCCTGGCGGTTCTGCCCATCCTGTTCGACTTCGCCGGCCGCGTCTCTCCGAAAGCCATTCCAATTCTCGCGGCGCTGGCTATCGCAGCGGGTCTTCCTCAGCTGGCGCGCAGCGGCTGTCCGTTGCCGAAAACGCGCCGGGCGCTTTGGCTGGCGGGCGGCGCCGCCTGGGTCGTCGTCGCCCTCTCGTTCGTCGTCGACTGCCCGGACGGGGCCAGCGGTGTCGCGCACAGCATCACGGCGCTGGATTACGTCAAGCACAGCGAGACGACCTGGGCGATTGCGCAAACCGGCGCGCCGCCGGTCAACCCCACCTATTATTCGGAGGAAGGCCGCGCCGCCTATTATTACTTCTTCTACACGCTCACGGCCGCCGTCGCCGCGCTCTCGGGCTGGTTTTTCGGCGCCGAGCCGCGCCACGCCGCCTACGCCGCCGCCGCGGTTGCGGGCTTTGCGCTGCTCGCGCTGATGAATCTGCTGTGGTCGCGTGCGCGTCTCGACGAAGCCGCGGGCGCTTCGAGCGAGGCGCCGCGCCCCGGACTGCTGATCGCCGCACTGCTGCTGACCTCGGGGCCCGACATATTGTTCGTGCTGGCGAAAGGCGTGTTCACGGGCCAATGGCCGTATATCCCCGAATCCTGGTCCCAGCGCGTCACCTCCTGGTTCGACAGCGCGCTCTGGGTGCCGCATCACGTCTGCGCCCTGGGCGTGGCTTTCATCGGCCTGCTGGCGCTCGCGGGCTCGGCGCCCGCCGACCGGCGCCGGGTGTTTTTCGCCGGCCTTGCTTTCGCCTCCATGGCGGGAATGTCGGTCTATGTCGCCATGGCCGCGGCGCTGACGGCGTTTTTCTGGCTGTGCGCGCTGGCGCTGTCGCGCCGCTACCTCGATGCCCTGCGGCTGGTCGCGGCGGGCGGGATATCGGCGATTCTCGCCACACCCTGGCTGCTCACGATCGTCGGGCGCGTTTCGCCGGATCACAAGACGGCGATCGCCTTCGGCATCCGCAACGCCGACATGGTGGATATTTCGACCGGCGCGCCCGCCCTCGACGTCGTGGTGCGGCTTTGGGCGATGATGGCGATTTATTGCGCCAATTTCGGCATCTTCATCGTCGGCGCCTATCTGTTCTGGAAAAAGGCCGGCCGCAAGGGACTGCAGGGAGACGCCGCCCTGCTGCTGGTCTGCGGCGCCGCGGCGTCCTTTTTGCTCGGGTCCTTCTTGCAATCGGTCATTCTGGACAACGATCTCGGCTGGCGGGTCGTGCTGTTCGCGCAGGCCGCGACGCTGCTCTGGACCGTTTCCGCCGTGCGCGCGGGCGCGCTAGATCTGCGCTCTCCCCTCATGGCCGGCCTGCTGTGGCTCGGTTACGCCAGCGTCGCCTATGGCGCGCTGCAGATGCGCGTCGGGGCCTGGCGGCTGTGGCCGGCCGAGGAACGCGCCGTGGCGCTCGACGAAAAAAGCGCCTGGGATTGGGTCAACGCCAACACGCCGGAAGACGCCGTGGTTCAGGCGCGGCCGGATCATATTCGCGCCTATGAGTTCGGGCTCTATTCAAGACGCCGCGCCGCCGTCGCCGACATTCATGTCGGCCAGCTTTTCGGCGTCCAGGAGCAGGCCGTGAAAACGCGCGTCGCCGAGCTGCTGCCCATCTTCGACAATAAGGCGCTCGGCCCCGAGGAGGTCGACGCGCTCGCCGCGCGCTACGGCGTCAAGGCCATTGTGGTGAACGCAGCCGACCCCACATTCGGCGCGTCCGAAGCCTGGACGCAAAAACGCGAGCCGGCTTTCTCCTCGCCGCGCGCGCGGGTTTACCTGACCAAAGCGGTGCGGCCATGAGCGCCGGCGCCGCGACTCCTCTCAGCGCCGCCATGAACGGCGGCGGCTGGCGCTCCTTCGGCGCCCGGCTGTTCGCGCTCGCGCTGTTCTATGCGGCGGCGCTCGTAATCGGGGCGGCGCTGTTCGTTGCGCTTATGCGCTCCGGCCTCGTCTCCTTCAGCCATATTCTGTTCTACGACGGCATTTACGCCCTGGCGGCGGGCTTCCTGCCCCTGGTCTTCTGCCTCAATCGCTTGAAGAGAATCCGCGCCTTCGGGGCGCTGTCGCAGATGGAGGAGGTCAGCGCGGCGCTGGTCTCCTCGTCGCTGCTGTGCGCCTTTTTCGTGCTCGGCCCGGTGACGGTGGACCGCTCGATCTCGATCTTCATGCTGTCGCGCTTCGCGGCCGCCGAGCAGGGCCTGACCGAGCGGGAGGCGCGCGACCTCTTCGTTTCGCGCTATGTCGACGGGTGGAGCCAGATTTCCCGCCGCCTCAGCGAGCAGGAGCGCTCCGGCAACCTCGCCCACAAGGGCGAGCGCTGGGAGATCACGCCGCAGGGCCGGGGGGTCATGAAGACCTCGCAGGGGCTGGCGGCCATTTTCGCAACCGATCCGAGATTCGTCGGCAAGGAATAGCGGCAGCCGATCGGCTTTCAGCCTCTGGCGTTTTGCCGGGGGCGACGCTACATTGATCATGCGGCGCTGCGGGGTGCGTGTTGGACTTTATTCCCCGGGGCCTTATCGATCTCCAAGGGAGCTGTTCCTGACCTCGCCCGTGGGCTTGGACACACGGCGCCCACCTACGTTGTAGGTTCCCGGGATCGATGTCCCACGGCCCAGGTGGCCCGCACCTTTCTCTCATCTGGCGCATGTTTGCTTAAATGACCGATATAAAAACGAATCTGCGCCGGCACGCTCTCGAAAAACGCGATCTCGTCACGCCTCACGAGGCCCATGAGGCGGCCGCCGCGATTCGCGCCGCCGGGCTCGCGCTGGTGGAGGCGCTTTCGAAGGGCGAAAAACCCGTCGTTTCGGTCTATTGGCCGATCCGTAGCGAGATCAACACGCGGCTTCTGATCGATGCGCTCTGCGACCGCGGCGTCGCGGTGGCGCTGCCGGTCATGAGCGCCGTGCGCGAGCCCCTCGTGTTCCGCAGTTTTTCGCCCGGAGACGATCTGGCCAAAGGGCCTTTCGGCCTTTCGGAGCCCTCGGCGGACAAGCCTGGCGTCGATCCCGCGATCGTCTTCGCGCCTTTGGCCGCTTTCGACCGCAAAGGCTTCAGGATGGGCTATGGCGGCGGCATCTACGACGCCACTTTCGCGTCCCTGCGCAAAAGGCGCAGCGTAACGGCGGTCGGCCTCGCCTATGCGGTGCAGGAGGCGGACGCCATCCCCATCGAGCCGCACGACCAGAAACTCGACTACATCATCACCGAGCGCGAAACCATTCGCTGCTGCTGAGCCGGGAGCCTTCGTCTTGCAGTTTGGCGCGCCGATTGCTTCCGCCCTGTCAGGTTCGCCTCCGCACAGCCGGAGCGCACACTCTGGCGGAAGGAAGCAGTCGATGGACGAACGTGTCGTCGCCGAATACAAAAAGCGCAAACAGCCGATCAATCTCGCGATCGTTTACGTCGATCCGGAGGCTTTCGTCTCCAGTTTCCTGGGCTGGCTCGAAATCACCCATTATGTGACCGCGCTGAAGGCGGGCGAGGCTGCGGTCTCCGACGACGGGGCGCCGCCGAAACTGTCGCCGCAGGAACTCAAGGGCGGCGTGGCGACCAAATACGCCAGGGACGCCGTATTCGCCTTCTGCATGACCGCCGCGCTCAGCGGCGACAAGCCGGCGGTCGAAAAAATCGAGACCGGCCTGAAGGAAAGCCTGGGCGAGGACTTTCCGGGCTCGGTGGCGCTGTGGCCGTTTCGCTCCACCAGCGACGAGCCGGCGACGCTCGAAGACGCGGTGGGTCAGGCGGGCAGGAAGATGCTGGCCGGCGATCCGCTGCCCCCGCCCATGCGCGCCAAGGAAAACTGGATGACGGGGCTGCGCTTCTTCGAGAAGGCGCGAGACTCGAATTTTTCCAGCGAGATCATGTTTCCTCTGGCGAAATGGCATCGCGAGCGCTGGAACGAGACCGCGGAAAAGGGCGTCGCCTTTCTTCATCACATCGAGGACAATGTGCCGATCCTGCGCGAGGCGCTGGCCGAAACCCGCAACGATCCGCCTTTCATCGCCAATCTGCTGCTGAAATCGGCTCCAGGGGTGGATGTGGAGCTGACCGACGAAACCGCGGGATTTTTGCGGTCGCTGGCGCGGCGGAATTAGGTGAGCGGAAAAGCCCCCAAGCCGGCACAGCATTGCATGAGTCCCGCAGGCCAAAAGGTTGAAATTGGCCTGCGATAATAATGCAGCCTCAACCCTCCCCGTTGCGGCTATCGAATTCACACATCTCGAAAATTCGCCAGTATGGTCATGACCGGGCTTGTCCCGGTCATCCACGCCGAGCAGCAGCGAAATCTTCGGAGTGGGCCTTCAATCCGCGGGGTTCCCGGGTTTTTGCGTAATCAACGCCTGATGAGGAACCAGACGATCGCTTCATCTGAGGAGCGACGCGCAATTCCGCGAGAAACCCCAATGTCCCGGCGTGGATGGCCGGGACAAGCCCGGCCAGGACGGCCTCCAGGAGAGGTGTGACTCCCTCAGCCGTCAAGGGAAGGGATTGGGCCCTTCGCCCGATCGCCCTGGGCCGGAGGCCCCACATCATGGCGTTTCGGACTCTCTGAGCCCCGACGCTCAACTCTTCCCGCTGACCCCTGCGCTCTCGAAGGTCGCCATGCCGCGGTGGCAGGCGAGGGCGCCCTTGACGACGCCGATCGCCATCGCAGCGCCGGAACCCTCGCCGAGCCTCATGTCGAGATCGAGCAAGGGCTTCTTGCCGAGGCGCCGCAAAACCTCGCGATGGCCGCCTTCCGGCGAGACATGGCCGGCGATGCAATGAGCGATGGCGTTTTCGTCCATCGCGTGCAGCAGCGCGGCGGCCGAGCAGGCCACGAATCCGTCGAGCACGACCGGAATGCGGTTGAGCCTTGCGGCGAGAATCGCGCCCATCATGCCGGCGATTTCGCGCCCGCCGAGGCGGCGCAGGATTTCCAGCGGGTCGGAAAGATGCGGGCCGTGCAGGGCGAGCGCCGAATCGATGACGGCGTTCTTGCGGGCGAGGCCTTCATCGTCGACGCCGGTTCCGCGCCCGGTCCATTTGGAGGCCGGGCCGCCGTAAAGCGCGGCGTATATGGCCGCGGCGGAAGTGGTGTTGCCGATGCCCATCTCGCCGGGGGCGAGAAGATCGATCCCGCCGTCGATCGCCTCCATGCCATAGGCCAGCGTCGCGGCCGCGGCGTTCTCCTCCATCGCGGGGCCTTCGCTGAAATCCCCGGTGGGATGTTCCAGCGCGAGCTCGAAAACCTTCAGCCCGACGCCGAAGCTCTTGCAGATCTGGTTGATCGCGGCGCCGCCGGCGGTGAAATTATCCAGCATCTGCTGGGTGACGCTGGGCGGAAAGGCCGACACGCCCTTGGCGACGACGCCGTGGTTGGCCGCAAAGACGGCGACCAGCGGCCCGTCTATGGTCGGCTCGGCCTTGCCCTGCCATGCCGCCAGCCATTCGACGATTTCCTCGAGCCGCCCCAGAGCGCCCGGCGGCTTGGTCAATTGCGCGTCCCGCGCACGCACGGCCGCGAGGCTTTTTGCGCAAGGCGCCGGCAGATTGGCGAACAGCAGGCGGATTTCTTCAAAAGGTCGGATGTCTTTGGGCATGGGCTCGCTGAGCGGATGGGTCGCGGGAATGAGGTTACACACGGGGCCGCGGCGATGAATCACAGGGATTCCGCATGATTGGTGCGCGTCATAGCGACCGCGAGCGGCAGCGAAGCGGGAAGCGATCCAGAGCCGCGCCAGCCCTCCTGGATCGCCGCGGAGCTTACGCTCCTCGCGATGACGGCGCGGCCTGATTCATCTTCAGTATCAGCTAATCGAGCCTGTCCCCCAGCAAAAACTCCATGGCGCGGTCGAGCCTGATATGGGGCAGGGGCAGCGCCTCGCTGTCCTTGGCCAATTGGGCGACGGGCGGGCGGAATTTGAGGAAGCGGAAGTCCGCCTCCTCTTCGGCGACCGCCAGCGCGTCGCCGCGGAAGACGAGGCGGGGATCGGCCGGCAGTTCGCCCGGAAAAATGGCGCCCTCGGCCACGCCGTCGAAGGCGTCGAGGCCGATCCGCTCGCCCGCTATGGGCGTGCCGACGATGGCGCTGAGCATTTCGTCCTCATGCCGCACCATGGCTTCGCGCGTCGCGCGCACGGCGGCGAGGGCGATGACGTCGATTTTGGCGCCGACGCCTTCGGCCCGCTTGATCGCGCGCGAAGTCAGGAGGCGCAGAATTCCCTCCAGCCGGTCGTGGCTGGTGTGGTGGAGATGGTCGGCTTTGGTCGCGGCGAACAGGATCTTGTCGATCTTGGGCCGGAAAATGGCGGAGAACAGGCTCGATCTTCCGGTGCGGAAGGCGGTGAGCACTTCGGTCAGCGCGGTTTCGAGGTCGCGCACCGCCGCAGGCCCCGAATTCAGCGCGGCCAGAGTGTCGACCAGCACGATCTGGCGGTCGAGACGGGCGAAGTGATCGCGGAAGAAGGGCTTTACGATCTGGGCCTTATAGGCCTCGTAGCGCCGCTCCATTTCCGCGGCGAGGCTGCGGCGGGGCAGTTCGGCCCCTTCTTCCACCGCAAGAGGCGCGAAAGTGAGCATGGGAGAGCCTTCGAGGTCTCCCGGCATCAGGAAGCGCCCGGGGGGAAGCGTGGAGAGTGCGTAGCGGTCGGTCTTGGCGTGACGCAGATATTGGGTGAAGAGCGAGGCGAGGCGCTGGGCGGTCGGCTCGTCGATGCGGGCCAGCGGGTCGACCAGCGCATTGGCGCCGCGCCAGTCGGCGGCGATCGAGGCGCGGGCGGCGGCGCTCGAAGCCTCGAGCGTCTCGCGGGACCACTCGGCGTAGGATTTGCCGAGCAGCGGCAGATCGAGCAGCCACTCGCCGGGATAATCCACGATGTCGATGTCGAGGCGCCCGGGGCCGGAGCGCGCGAACATAGAGGCCCCCTTGCGCTTGTATTCCAGGGTGACGCGCAGTTCCGAAATGCGCCTCGTCGAGTGGGGCCAATGCCGATCCAGTCCGGTGAGCGCGCCGAGATGTTCCTCATAGGCGAAGCGCGGGACGTTGTAGTCGGGCTGCGGATCGAGATAGGCGCTTTCCAGCCGCCCCTCGGAGAGCACGCGAAACACCGGCAGATTGGTCTGCCGGCCGGTTCCGGCCGCCAGCGCGCGCGTGAGCTGATGCACCAGCGCCGTGATGAACACGGTCTTGCCGGAGCGCGAGAGGCCCGTGACGCCGAGCCGCAATCTTCCGCCCGAGATGTAATCGGCGAAGCTTTCCGCGGCTACGCGGGTTTCGAACAGGAGATCAGAGAACTGCGACACGGCATTCCGTAAATTGGCTGGCGGCGCATAGCTCATACCCTCATGCGCGCCTTTTGGGTAGCGCCGCGCATGAGGCCCGCGCGGGCGGACGGAGCGTCTCCGCCGCCGCGACGCCCCTCGTTACCGCTCCTCACCGCCGCGCGTGGCGGGCGCCGTAAAGGAAATAGACCACGAGGCCGATGCCGGTCCAACCGATGAGGCTGATCCAGGTCAGCAGCGGCAGGAAGGCCATCAGGCCCAGGCAGGACAGAATGCCGAGGATCGGCAGCCACGGTATGCCGGGGGCCCGGAAAGGCCGGGGCAGTTCGGGGCTGGTGCGGCGCAGATGCAGGACCGCGCCGCAGACCAGGGCGAAAGCCGCGAGAGTCCCGATATTGACCAGCTTGCCCAGCACTTCGATCGGCAGCAGGCCGGCGATGAGCGCTGTGAGCACGCCGACCAGAACCTGACTGATCGCCGGGGTGCGCCAGCTGTCGTGGAGCCTTGCGAAAAGCGGCGGCAGCAGCCCGTCCTGGGCCATGGCGTAGAATACGCGGGTCTGGCCGAAGAGAAGCACCAGCATGGCGGTGGTGAGGCCGGCGAGGGCGCCGAATTTCACCATCCAGGAGAGCCAGGCCACGCCGGTCCGGTCCATGGCGACGGCGATGGGATCGGGAACCCCGAGCTCCTTGAAGGGCACGATTCCGGTCGCGACGGCCGCGACTGCAATATAAAGAATGGTGCAGATGATCAGAGAGCCGAGAATGCCGATCGGCACGTCGCGCTGGGGCGTATGGGCCTCCTGCGCCGCGGTCGAGACCGCGTCGAAGCCGATGTAGGCGAAGAACACCACCGAGGCGCCGGTGACGACGCCGCTCCAGCCGAAATGGCCGAATTCGCCGGTGTTCTCCGGAACCAGCGGAATCCAGTTGGCGGGGTTCACATGGGCGACGCCGAACACGATGACGGCGAGGACGACGCAAACCTTGATCGCCACGATGACATTGTTGAAGCGCGAGGATTCCCTGGTCCCGAAGGCGAGGATGCCGGTGAGCAGCAGAATGATCGTCGCAGCGGGGACGTTGAACAGTCCCGGCGTGGTTTGGCCATGGCCCGAAGGCTCGGCGAAATAGGCGGTCATCAGCGCGGCCGGAGGATGAATGCCGAAACCCGCGAGAGTATCGGCTAAATAGCCGGCCCAGCCCACGGCGATCGTCGCGGCGCCCGCGCCATATTCAAGCACCAGGTCCCAGCCGATGATCCAGGCGAAAATCTCGCCCAGCGTGGCGTAAGTGTAGGTATAGGTGCTGCCCGACACGGGGATCAGCGAGGCGAGCTCGGCGTAGCATAGGGCGACGAAGGCGCAGGCGAGGCCCGACAACATGAAGGAAATCATCACGCCCGGACCGGCGTAATGAGCCGCGGCGGTGCCCGTCAGCACGAAAATGCCCGCGCCGATGATGCCGCCGATGCCGAGCGCCATCAGCGAGGCCCAGCCAAGCGCCCGCTTGAGGCCGTGCCGCTCGCCTTCATTGGCGGCCAGGAGGGCTTCGACGGATTTTCGGGTGAGGTAAATATGCGTCGTCGATTGCTCCGCCAAGGCGCCGTCCTCTTCCATGATCGCGGATATCGCCGCGACGAGCTGCAACGGGCGGCGATTATGGTTGCGGCGCAAAAAGAAACAAGAAGATTCGGCGAAACCGAAGGCCGGCGATGCGACTCTGCTTTGGTCTCATTTACGGCGCCGCGGCGGGATAGATCCCGCCCGGCTCAATTCTTCTCCTTTACGGGTAAATGATGAAAAAAACTGGCTGCGCCGCATTGGCGGCGATGCTGTCGCTCGGCTGCGCAACCGGCGCCTTCGGGCAATGGGCCGGCTGCCCCAACAAGCCTTCGCCTCATGAGCGGGCGAGCGCGATCGACACCGCCTACGCCTTCGATCCGTCCGATCCGGGGGCCGGCAGGTTTTTGCGGAAGGCGCGGGAAAAGGGCGTAAGGACAGTCATTCGCTATTACGATTGGGCCCATCGGCCCGGCGAGGCTCCGGTCGATCTCGACGACGGCAAATGGGAGCAGGCCGAGTCGATCTGCCAGAAGATCTACACGCCCAAGCGCTGCGGCGGCGCTCTCTCCGCGGAGGAAAGACGCCGCATTCCTCCGGAGCGCTGCGTCAAGACGCTGAGTCCCGCCGAGCGCGATCTGATTTTCTCTCAGGGACTCGAAATTCTGGTCGTGTTCCAGCACTTCAACGAATGCGTGGAGACCTGGCTGGACGAGCGCCGCGCGGCCTATGACGCGAGGCGCGCTCTCGAACTCGCGCGCTCGCTTGCGCAACCGGCTGGAACGGCGATCTATTTTGGGGTCGACGGCGCCGACGAAAAATTCCGCGAGCGGGGCGAAGCCGACCATGGCATGGCTCACATCGCTCGATATTTCAGGACGATTGGCGATTACCTGAAGCCGGCGGGTTACAAGGTGGGCGTTTACGGCAGCGGATACGCCTGCCGGGCGATCAAGGACGAATCGGGTCTTGCCGATTACTGCTGGCTCTCGCAATCCAGCCGCCATTCCGAATCCGCGAGCTACGCCGGCGAGGGGCGATGGACCCTCAAACAATGCCTCTCCACCCCGGCGTATAGCAATCTCGGCGGCGAGAAGCACGAGGTCGACCCCAATGTCGTGAACCCGGGGGTCGAAGATTTCGGCCAGTGGAAACCGGTCGTCGAGGGCGAAGCCCGGTCAGCCGACGGCGCGCTCCGCCTCGCTGCGCCGGACGTCGCCGGGCGGGACGGGCAGGGGCGCGAAGGGCTGCTCGACCGCCGTGATGAAGCCGCCCCCTAGCACGCGGGCCTCGTCGGCCGGACCGTCGTAGAAGACGCATGCCTGACCCGGCGAAACCCCGAATTCCCCTTCGGCGAAGACGACGGCGGCCTGGTTCGCCCCGCGTGCGACCAGCCGCGCTTGCACCGGCGGCCGGGTCGAGCGGACCCTCGCGTAAATGTCGAGGCCTTTGGGCGGCAGGTCCTCGAAGCGCCCCGGCCCGATCCAGTTGACGTCGCGCAGGCCCACCGCCCGCGTCTCCAGGGCGTCCCGCGGGCCGACGACGACCTGGGCGCGGGGGGCGTCGATTCGCACCACGAAAAGGGGCTCGCCGGCGCTGCCGGCCTGAGCGGCGCCGAGGCCGAGCCCGCGGCGCTGGCCGACGGTGAAATTGATGACCCCGGCATGGCGTCCCAGCACCCGGCCGTCGATATGGACGATCTCGCCCGGGACGACAGCGCCCGGAGCCAGCTTTTCCACGACGTCGGTGTAATGGCCGGACGGCACGAAGCAGATGTCCTGGCTGTCCGGCTTGTCGGCGACCTCGAGGCCGAACTGGCGCGCGAGTTCGCGAACCTCGGTCTTGGGGTAGTCCCCCAAGGGAAAGCGCAGCATTTTCAATTGTTCTGCAGTGGTTGCAAAAAGGAAATAGCTCTGGTCCCGCGCCGCGTCGCGCGCCCGGAACAGCGCTCGCCCGCCTTCGCCGTCGTCGCGGGAAGAGATGTAATGCCCCGTCGCCAGCACGTCGGCGCCTAGATCGCGCGCGGTGTCGAAAAGATCGGTGAATTTGATGAACTGGTTGCAGGCGACGCAGGGGACCGGAGTCTCGCCGCTGGCGTAGCTCGCCGCAAATCCGTCGATCACCTTCTCCCGGAACTGCGCCTCGTAGTCCAGCACGTAGTGAGGAATGCCGAGGCGAGCCGCGGCTTGGCGCGCGTCTTGTATGTCCTGGCCGGCGCAGCAGGCCCCTTTGCGGTGCGTGGCCTCGCCGTGATCGTATAGCTGGAGGGTAACGCCGATGACGTCATAACCCTGGCTTTTGAGCAGCGCGGCGACGACGCTGGAGTCGACGCCGCCGGACATCGCCACGACGACGCGCGTATCGGCCGGGCGCTTGCCGGCGACCAGAGGCGCGTGGTCGGGTGAAAGGAGCGTCATTCGCGAACAACCGTGGGTGGACAGCGGCGGACGGCCCATGCCGGGCTCTTCCGCGCCGCTTCGATCCACTATCTAGCGCATTTTGCGATTTTGGCGCAATTGCTACAAGATTTACCATCGTCTGGCCAACTCGACCGAAATCGCCGGGTCATCGTTTCGTCGTATTGTTCGCGCGGCGCCCGGCTGCTATGAGGCCGCAGGTCGAGTTATCCAGGTTCAAGGGTCGAGAACGATTAATGGCGGCGATGAAGCTAATCGCAGGCAATTCCAACAAAGCGCTCGCGGAGGCGATCGCGGCGCATTTGCATGTCCCGCTCTGCCGGGCGGTGGTCCGCCGCTTCGCGGATGAGGAAATCTGGGTCGAGGTGCTGGAGAATGTGCGGGGACAGGATGTTTTCGTCATCCAGTCCACCTCCTTCCCCGCCAACGACCACCTGATGGAGCTGCTCATCATGATCGACGCTTTGCGCCGCGCTTCCGCGCGACGCATAACGGCGGTGATTCCCTATTTCGGCTACGCCCGGCAGGACCGCAAGCAAGGGCCGCGCACGCCGATCTCGGCCAAGCTCGTCTCCAACCTCATCACGAGGGCTGGGGCCGACCGCGTCCTCACGGTCGACCTTCACGCAGGCCAGCTGCAGGGCTTCTTCGACATACCGACGGACAATCTCTTCGCTGCGCCGGTGATGGTCGCGGACATCAAGGCCCATTCCAAGCTCAAGAACGTGATGGTGGTTTCGCCGGACACCGGAGGCGTCGTGCGCGCGCGGGCTCTCGCCAAGCGGATCGACGCGCCTCTGGCCATCGTCGACAAACGGCGCGAGAGAGCCGGCGAATCCGAAGTCATGAACATCATCGGCGACGTCCGGGACCATAATTGCATCCTGATCGACGACATCGTCGATTCGGGCGGAACGCTGTGCAACGCCGCCGAGGCGCTGCTGGCGGCCGGGGCGCATTCGGCCTCCGCCTACATCACCCATGGCGTGCTGTCCGGCAAAGCGGCCGAGCGAATCTCGAAATCGAAGCTGCTCGAGCTGGTCATCACCGACACCATCAAGCCGACGCCGGAGGTCGAGGCGGCGCACAACATCAGGGTCATCCCGATCGGTCATCTGATCGGCGAGGCGATCGCCCGCACAGCCAAGGAAGAAAGCGTCTCCAGCCTGTTCGATTAGGCTGCGGGACGTCGTGCGGCCGTTGCTTTCCCCGAACGCCCGCAATACGGTTTCCGGCGGAGCGGTTTTGGGGGCGGCCAGGTCGAGTAAGCCGATCCCCTGGCCCTGTGAGGCGCCCGCGCAGCGGGTGCATCGAAGGTGCGGTCCGCCGGGCGTCGCAAGCGCATTTCGCAAGAGTTGACAGGCTTTTGCGATAAGAACGCGCTCCAATTCTGGATTTGGAGCTATTTCTCATCGACCGGATGATTCCCTCCGGTCGGAAAACGCTCTCGATCATGGTTCGAGGCTTTTGCGTTCCGCTAAGAAGCGCCTCGCCGCGAGGCCGTCGGGCCGGCCTCGCGGCGCGAAAGATCAAACGGAACACGACTAAAATGCGCGAACCGGTCCCACACCGTTTCAATCTCGCCCGCTATTGCCTCGCGGAAAACGCGCGCAACAGCCCCGACAAGGCCGCGCTCGCCATCATAGGCGACGACAGCGTCCTGCGCTGGACCTACGGCGAACTCGACGAAAAGGTGCGCCGGCTCGCGGCCGGCTTCGTGTCGCTGGGCCTCCCGCCCAAGGCGCGGATCATGATTCGCATGGGCAACGAGGCCGACGCGGCGCTGGCCTATTTCGCCGCGATAGCCGCCGGCTATGTGGCGCTGCTGGCCTCGTCGCAGCTCACCTTCGAGGAGGCCGATTTTCTGCGCGGCGACTGCGAAGCCTCGGCGCTGGTCCTCGGAGCGGCCTTCGCTCATGAGGCCTATGAATCCGAGAGCCTGCAGGTCCTCTCGCCCCCGGATCTGGAGAGTTTGCAGAAGACCGCGCCTCTCGCCGATTACGCCGACACCGGCGCGGACGATCCCGCCTATATGGTCTACACCTCCGGCACCACCAGCCGGCCGAAGGGCGTCATGCACGCCCATCGCGCGGCGTGGGCGCGGCGGGTCATGTATCCGCACTGGATGGGGCTCGGGCCTGGCGATGTAATGCTCCACGCCGGCGCGATCAACTGGACCTATACGCTCGGCGTCGGGGTCGTCGACCCGCTGGCCTGCGGCGCCCAGGCGGTGCTCTACAACGGCCGCCCGGACCCGGCGGTCTGGCCTCGCCTGATCAAGGCTTGCGGCGCGACCATCTTCGCGGCGGTTCCCGGCGTTTATCGCCAGATCCTCAAATATGCGGCGGACGCGGCGCAGGACATTGCGAGCCTCAGGCACGGGCTTTCGGCGGGAGCCGCCCTCACGCCCGATCTGCTGTCGCAATGGCGCAGCCACACCGGCAAGGAGATTTTCGAAGCCTATGGGATGAGCGAAATCTCCACCTTCGTCTCCAGCGGCCCCACCACTCCGGTGCGGCCCGGTTCGCCGGGCCGGCCGCAGCCGGGGCGCCGCATCGCGGCGCTTCCTCGCGAGGGCGGGGATACGCCTTTGCCGGCGGGGGAGGTCGGCCTGATGGCGGTGCATCGGGACGAACCGGGACTGATGATCGGCTATTGGAAGCGCCCGGCCGAGGAGCAGGAGGCGATTCGCGGGGAATGGTTCATCTCCGGCGACCTCGTGGAAATCGACGCCGACGGCTATGTCTGGCTGCATGGGCGCGCCGATGAGGTGATGAACGCCGGCGGCTATCGCGTCTCGCCGGCCGAAGTCGAGCGCTGCCTGCTCGAGCACCCCTGCATTATCGAGGCGGCGGTCGCGGAGAGACCCGGCCGCGACGCCGGAACGACCATCATCAAGGCCTATGTGGTGGCGCGCGAAGGATATGAGCTGACGGAGGCCGAGATCCTCGGGCACTGCGCGCAGCATCTCGCGAGCTACAAGCGCCCGCGGGCGGCGGCCGTGCTGGAGGCCCTGCCGCGCAACGCCAACGGCAAGCTCGTGCGCGGCGCCTTGAACTGAGAACCTCATTTTCCGTGGGGCGTCCGCCCGGGGGGGCCGGGCGGCGCCGGATCGAACTCGAGCCCGTCAGTTGTTGCGGAAAGCGCCGCCGTCGCCGTCGCCCGGATTTTTCGCCGCGCCTTTCTTTCGGCCCGGACGCTGCCTCTCGCCGCCTTCGTCTCCGTTCACGGTCCCCTTCATATTGGGCGAAGGCTTGAAGACCACGACGATCCTGGGTTCGATCGGCACTTTGGCGCCGGTGCGCGGGTTGCGCCCCTCGCGTTCGCCTTTGCTGCGCACGACAAATGAGCCGAAATCATGCAGCTTGACGGTTTCGCCCCGGCATAGGGCGACGGTCATCTCCTCGATTACCGAGTCGACGAGTTTTTTGGCCTCGCGTTTCGACAGGCCCGGGCATCGCTCTGATATGGTCTCGGCGATGTCATGGCGGGTGAGCGTGCCCTGAATCTTCTCAGGCTCGTCGTATCCCGCAGCGGAGCCAGCCGCGTGAAGGGAGGTGTATTCGCTCAGGAACATTGATTTACGCTCTATCATTTTGCTGTTTCCCGCTCCCTTCCCCCCAAGACCGGCAGGTCCGCGGAGATGGTCGCTAAGCCGAAACTGCGCCATCGCTTTCCGGGGCGAAAGTGCTTTTAGTCACGAATATGAAATGACTTTCGCCAGGGCTGCGTTCTGGCGCCGCACAACATCGAGGACCATCCCCGGGCAAAAGCTTTCGATTATAGTAAAAATTTAATTACTACATCGACTTACGGTCAGCCCGGGCGCCGATATGCGCATCGGCTCCGCACGTTAACCAAAGATTCGTGTTTCCACCTTGGGGCGCCTTTGGTAGAGAAAGCCCGTTGCATCAATCGGTTGGCTGTCGCCGCAGCGGCGCCTTTGAGCGTGATTCAAAGCGCCCGATCAGCGCGCTCCTCGCTCGGACGGAATCGTTCGAGCGCCGAGAAATCGCGCCGATTCAATAAATTGGAGCGCATTTTCATCGCAAGAGACTCTCGACTTTTGCGGACGATGGGCTCCCGCGCGTAGGGCTCGAGATTGTTCGAGCGAAAAAATCGCGCCAGATCGACGAGTTGGAGCGCAGGCCCGGCCTTTATCGTTTGCGTTCTCGCGTAGTTTGCAACTGGTTTTCAGGAGTTGAAAAATGTCTGAGTTCGGAAACGGAACCGGAGCAGAAGCCTCGGGCGCAACGGGAAATGTTGCGCCTGCTCACGATCCGATGGAGCAGGTTCGGGAGCTGTTGTTCGGCGAGTCGAAGCGGTCGACCGAACAGAACCTTCAGGCGCTGGACGAAAAACTGGAGGCGATGCGGGCCGATCTGCTGGCGCGCCTGTCGGCGCTCGAAAATCAGTTGATTCAGCTCGCCCGCGACACCGAGGACAATCGCGCGGCTTCGATACACGCGGTCGGCTCCGCCATCGCGCAGCTCGGAGCCACGGTTCAAAATCTGAGCGCTCAGCGCAAGGGCGGCTGAAATGGCCGGCGACGAAGCAGAAAGCGAAAGCTTCGACCGGTTGAAATCCCTCATTATCGGGGACGACTTCCGCCGCCTGGGCGAAATCGAGCAGGAGCTGCGCCGGGTCGACGGCTATGTGGGCGACAGGTCGCGACTCGAGGCGGCCACGGCGGAGATTCTGGTCGACGCCCTGCGCAGGGCGGAAGTCTCGCGTCACAAGGAGCTCGCGGGCGTCATCGCTCCCTTGATCGTGGCGGCGATCCGCAGCGAGATCAGGAACTCCAAAGACATGATGGTCGAGGCGCTTTACCCGATCACGGGGCGCCTCGTCACCGCCGCGGTGGCCAACGCCTTCGCCGAGCTCATCGAATCGCTGAACCGCCGCATCGACGACATGGTGTCGACCAATGTCTGGCGGCTGCGTTTGCGCGCGCTGATGACGGGGCGCTCGATGGCCGAGGTGGCGCTGGCGGAGGCCGAGAAGGTGGCTCGTCTCAGGCGCGCCCTGCTGCTGGAGCGCGGCAGCGGGCGCGTGTTGACGGCATGGCCGACGGCCGCCGCCGAATCCGGCGAACAGAACGAGCTGACGAGCGGCCTCATCGCCGCCATCACGGAGTTCGCGGCCACGGTCTACGCAGACAGGGGCGGCGAGCTGCGAATGCTCGATCTCGGCGCCAACCATGTCTTTCTGCGCGCTTCGGCGCGGCTTATCGTGGCGGCCGAGTTTTCGGGCGAGTTGTCGAAAGCGTTCGAGCGCCAGCTCGATGCGGTTTTTTTGGCGATCGTCGAGCTTCAGGAAAAAAACGGCGAAGCGATCGATGGCCAGACGCTCGCCGACGGTCTCGGCGAGGCGCTGAAAACCCAGTCGGCCAAGCCTTCGAGCAAAACTCCGCTGAAGATCGTCGCCGCCGGCGTGGCGATCCTGGCCGCCTTTGCGGTCTACAAGCCCGCATTGCGGGCCTTGCGCGACCATCGCATCGAAACCGCCTACGCCGCCGCCCATGCCGCGGAGCCTTCTCTGGCCCAATATCCCCTGCGGCTCGAAGTGGACCATGAAAAACAGCGGGTGATGCTGCGCGGGCTCGCCGCCGACGAAGACGGCCCTCAGCGAATCATCAGCAAAATCGCGCCGGCGGCCGAACCCTATCGGGTCGAGCGCGACGTGGCGGCGCTGGCGACGGCCGCGGCTCTAGGTTCTTTGAGGCAGGAGCTGGAACAGTCGCAGGCCACGCTACGGCGCATGGAACAGCAGGCCGAGGCTCCGGGGACGCAGCTCAATCGCCTGATCGAGCATTTCGCCGTGTTCTTCAACCGACAGGACAATCTCGCCGATCCCGCCGCCGTCAATCCCCGTCTCGACGAGCTCGCCGATCTGATCAAGAAGGCGGGCGTCAACCTTCGCATCGTGGGTTACGCCGATCCGGTCACCGGCTCGCAGGCCAGAAACGCGACCGTCTCCCGCCAGCGCGCGGAAAAGGTCGCCGCCATGCTGGTCGAACGGGGGGTGCCGCGGTCGCGACTCGCGGTTCTTTCGCGCTCCACGCTCGAGCCTCTCGCCGATTGGAGCCTCAACCCCAACCGAAGCCGGCGCGTCGTATTCGAGCGGCCGTTCGAAGGCGAATTCGACATCCGATGATATCGGCGAAAGTCATGCTTCTGGGCGATATCGGGGTCGGGAAAACCTCCCTGGCGCGTCGTTGCGTGTTCAATAAATTCGAAAGCGACTACAAAACCACGATCGGCGTCGACGTTCTCACCCACGACATCGGCCTCGGGCCGGACTGCGGCGGGGAAACGCTGCGGCTGGTGCTGTGGGACACCGACGGCGATTTCGGCGACAGGATCTTCGACACAGTTTATGTGGCGGGAGCTTCGGGCGCGATCGTGGTCGCGGACGCTTCCCGTCCGAGCACGATCGTAAAGGCGGCTTCGCTGGCGCAGAGGTTCGAAGAGCGGTTTCCCGGCCGCCCCGCGATCGTCATCGTCAACAAGGTCGATATTGCGCCCCCGCCGGGCGATCTCGGGCCCGCCGCCGGCTTTGCAGGGGATGTGCTCTACTCCAGCGCCAAGACCGGCGAAGGCGTGGCGGAGCTGTTTCAAAGACTGGGCGCGGCCATCTGGCGGCGGGCGTCGTAGCATATCAGCTCTCTTGCTGAAGCTCTGCGACAAGAAACGTCGAGGTCGGACTTGGCGGTCGGGAAGCCGACGGACCAAGGAGGAGGGCGTCGGCGCGGCGTTGACGCTTGCGCCTTTTGCTTCCCTAATAACGCGATACTTACGTTTTTGGGGCCCAATCCATGATTCGATCTGGTTTTCGATTTTGCTGCTGTTTGTCGCTTGTTTCCATAGGCGCTGGAACAAGTCCCCGGCTGTGGCCCAAATCTGGGCGTCGCCACCGCTTACCGAAGCGACGCTTTACGCCTTTTCAGGCGGGCTCGATGCAAGCGAGCCGCAAAATGTAACGTTGACGATGAGCAGCTCGGGCGAGCTCTATGGCACGGCGCTCCAGGGCGGCGTCCAAGGCTTCGGGGCCGTGTTCAAAATATCGCCTCCCGGTTTGGGGCGATCCAGGTGGACCGAGACCCTGCTGTACAGTTTCGGCGACGGCCTGGATGGCGGATCCCCGATTTCGTCACTGACCTTCGACTCGCAGGGCGCGCTCTACGGCACGACCAACACCGGGGGCGCCAATGGCATGGGCACGGTTTTCAAGCTGAAGCCGCCCGTCACCGCCTCGGGCCAATGGACCCTGACCTCGCTCTACCAATTTGACGGGACCGTGGGCGCCAATGCCGCCGCGGGCGTTATCTTCGACAGCAGCGGCGCTCTTTACGGAACGGCGAGGGGCGGGGGCGCTTCCGGCGGCGGCGCCGTCTTTAAGCTGACGCCTCCCGCTACGCCTTCAGGGCAATGGACCGCGACGGCGATCTACAACTTCACCGGAGGCGCAGACGGGGCCAACCCCCTGTCTCAACTGATCATGGATACGGGCGGCGCGCTCTATGGCTCGACTCAGGCCGGCGGGAGCGGAAACGGCGTCGTGTTCCAGCTCAGGCCTTCCGGCGCGGCATGCGCGCCCAACGCCCCGAATTTTTGGTGCGAGACCGTGCTTTATAGTTTCGGCGGAAGCGACGGGGCGAAGCCGAACGCCGGGGTCGTAATGGATACGAACGGCGCGCTCTTTGGCGCGACGCTCAGAGGCGGAGCCGAGAACGCCGGCGTCGTGTTCCGGTTGAATCCTCCAGTTTCGCCTTCGATGCAGTGGACCGAGAGCGTGCTGCACAGTTTCAGTTACGCGAACGGCGACGACGGCATTTATCCCTACGCTCCCCTGACCCTCATGGGCGGAGCGATTTACGGAACGACTTACGGCGGCGGCAAGAATGGATTCGGCGCGGTCTTTCAGATCAGGCCGGCGGTCTCTCCTTCGGCGCAATGGGTTTACGCCAACCTTTACAGTTTCACCGGAGGGGCCGATGGCGGCTACCCGATGGGCGGCGTGATGTTCGGGGCGCCCGGCTTCGGCTTCGGTCTGGCGGCATTCGGGGTCACCTCATATTACGGCCCCACCAACAACGGCACGGTCTACACATTGGAGTGCGTGAACCAGGTGAAAGAAGTGTTTGGCGGGACGCAGCACAGTGTGTGCGCGCCATAAGCGGGACGCGCCGTCTTGCGGTCGCCGGAGGCTGGAGGCGGGCCGAGTAGAACGGAACTTCCTATTTCCCCGACAGCGCCTTGATCGCGAGCTCGGTGCGGCTGCGCAAATGCAGCTTGGCGAGAATCGCGCTCACGTGATTCTTCACCGTGCCTTCCGCAAGACGAAGCTCTTTTGCGATCTCGCGGTTGCCTTTGCCCGCAGCCACCCCCGCCAGCACTTCCCTTTCCCTTTCGGTGAGCGGCTCGCGTTCGAGCTGGGCTTCGGCTCTCTCGGGAAATTTGACCCGGCGGAACTCGCCGATGATCTTTTCGGCGATGCGCGGCGAAAGCCGCGGCTCGCCGCGCGCCGCGGCGCGGATAGCCTCCAGGATCTCTTTTTCCTCGGCGTCCTTCAGCAGATAGGCCTTGGCGCCCGCCAGAATGGCCTCGAAGACGAGGTCGTCGGTCTCGAAAGTCGTGAGCATGATGACCTGGGCGTCGGGATTGTCCTGCAGAATCGCGCGGGTGGCCGAGATGCCGTCGAGGCGCGGCATCTTGACGTCCATGAGGACGACATCGGGACGAAAAGCCCGGGCCGCCTGAATCGCCTCCACGCCGTCGGCCGCCTGGGCGACGACCGAAATATCCGGTTCGAGCTCGAGCAGGGCGACGACCGCCTTTCGGATCAAGGGCTGGTCTTCCGCGATCAGCAGGCGGATCTGTTGTCGCTCGATCAATCGACGAGTTTCCATCGGGCTCGCGCAAACGTTTTTCGGACGAGCTAAACCAATCCTGCCTGACTGCAAGATGAACGGCGCAGACAGGCTCTGTTCAGACAGCAGACTGTAGGCTTCTCATTATCGCCGGGACGAACAAAGGCTTCAAGCGCCCGGCCGATCGATCGGTTTCGAGTTTGCGAGCGCTCCTTCGGCTTGCCCCGAGATTGCTCGCAAGCCCCGTCGCCTTCCGCTCCCCGCCCTCACGGCGACGGGCGGCCTTCCGGATCTCCCTCCGGAAGGCCGTTTTTTTTTCACAGCGGCTTGAGGCTCAGCGCCTTGCCTTCCTTGACGTCGCGGCGCCAGATTCCGTCGTCCTGGCGCTCGAAATGGGTCTTGTGGCCTTTGCGCGCGGTCAGGGCCAGTCGCCCCCGCTCGAGGCTCCACGAGACGGGATCGAAAATCACCATCCCATTGTCCCGGCAGGCGGGCGCGAGCTGCGCCTTGAAGCCGCCGGCGCGGGGCTGCGTGTCCAGCGTGAGCATGCAGCCGGTGTCTTTGTCCTCGGCGCGGAGGATGGAGTAGCGCCCGGCTGCGCCGTTTGCGCGCGATTCCATCGCGCTCGCGTTCGTCGGCGCGAGGGCCGCGACAGCCGCCAGGAAACAGAGCTTTCGTGCAAGGGCAGGCGTGAAGACCCTCAAGGTCAAAGTCTTTCTCCCGGTATCGAATGGCGCGGACTGAATTCGCCCCAAGAATTAACATTGGAACAATATGAAATGAAAGAGGGTCCCATGCGCGACGATCCGCCCGAATTTGCCCCGGAGGCTTCAAATCGGCGAGGCTTCGAGGTAATGTGCGCAAGTACAACCCGGCGAGCCCTTTGATGAATTCTGCTTCCCTCGCGCTCGCGGAGCGCGCCGCGCCGCGCTACACGAGCTACCCCACCGCGCCGCATTTTTCGCCGCAGATCGGCGACGAGCAGACCCGTTGCTGGCTCGGCGAACTGCCTGAGAACGCTACGCTCTCGCTGTATTTCCACGTTCCGTTCTGCGCCGAGATCTGCGCCTACTGCGGGTGTCACACCAAGGCCCTGCGCCAGGACGCGCCGCTGACCGTCTATAAGGAGACCCTGCTGCGCGAGATCGAGCTCGTCGCCGGCGCGACCAGGGCGAGGCGGGTCGTCAGCATCCATTGGGGCGGAGGCACGCCGGGCATGCTCGGTCCGGCTCGCTTTGCCGAAATCGCCGAATGCGTCGGTCGTCATTTCGAGATCGGCCCCCATACCGAACACGCGATAGAACTCGATCCCCGCCTGTTGGACGCTCGGTTCGTCGAGGCGCTGGCGCGGGTGGGCGTCAATCGCGCCAGCCTCGGCGTTCAGGATTTCAACAGCCATGTCCAGGAGGCCGCCGGGCGGGTGCAGCCCTATGAGACGGTGGCGCAGGCGGTCGCTCTCTTGCGGGAGGGCGGCATAACCAGCCTGAATTTCGATCTGATGTACGGATTGCCGCGCCAGACGCAGGAGGACGTCGCGCACACCGCGAGTCTCGCCGCCGGATTGGGCCCCGCGCGCCTTGCGGTGTTCGGCTACGCCCATGTGCCCTGGTTCAAGACCCACCAGAAGCTGATAGACGAGGCGGCGCTCGCCGGAGCCGCCGAGCGTCTCGCCCAGGCCGAGACGGCGAGGGCCGCGCTGGAAGCCCAGGGCTTCGAGGCGATCGGCCTCGACCACTTCGCTCTTCCGGGCGATCCTCTCGCGCAGGCCGCGCGAGAGGGCAGGATGCGGCGCAATTTCCAGGGCTATACGACCGACGCCGCCGATGCGCTGCTGCCTTTCGGCGTCTCCTCGATAGGCCGGCTGCCCCAGGGTTTCATCGGCAACGCCGCCGACAACGCCGGTTGGCGCAGGGCGATCGAGGCGGGGCGCTTCGCGACTGCCCGCGGATTGGCTTTCACGCAGGAGGACATCGCGCGCGGAGAGGTCATCGAACGCCTGATGTGCGACTTCACGATCGACTACGGCGACCTCGCGCTCAGGCACGGTTTCGACCCCGACGCCTTCGACGCGGCGGCGTCCGAACTCGCCGAGCTGGAGCGGCAGGGGCTGTTGCAGCTGGACGGCCGGCGCGTGGCCATGAAGCCCGCCGGCAGGCCCTTCGTGCGGCTGGCCGCGGCCGCCTTCGACGCCTATCTGGCGAAGGGCGCCGCACGCCACTCCGCTGCGGTGTAAGGGGGGCTCGTGACTGCGCTCACGCTTTTCCTCGCCAAGCTGATCGGCGCCCTGCTGGCGACCCTGGCGGCGGCGATGGTCGCGCGCGCGAAGGAAATGGCGGAGATCGCGCAGCGCGCGGTCGCCGACCCTATGATCGTGATGTTCAGCGGGGTCCTGCGCACGGGCTTCGGCCTCGCGATCGTCATCGGGCACGACATATGGAGCGGCGGCGCGCTTCCCGTGGCGGTGACGCTGTTCGGCTGGGCGCTTTATCTCAGCGGACTGCTGCTTCTCTTCGCGTCGCAGGAGAGGCTTCAGCGCATTCTGGACGCCATGGGGCTGCAGCGGAACATGACCGCTTACGCCGCGGGGATAGGTTTGCTCGGCCTTTATTATCTCGCGGCTGGATTGGTCGGCTGATTATCTGGCGCTTTCCGATCGGACGGTATCGGCCGATCAAGGGCGCCGCCAGATCAAACCCCTGAACCGATTTCCCTTGAATAAATCCGCCGGGATTCCTTTGCAATTGCCCCGGCTAAAAAGCTTATGCCCTATGTTTATACTTTTTCTATCGACTTTCACGACTCACGCGGTTGCCCGATCCATAGAAGTTCAGACAAGTTTTTGATCGTTCTGCGCGATTTTTGCGCAAGCGTTGCAGTTATGCAACGGGTGAAAGAATTCCGTCATATTGAAATCATTTACGCTTGCGAGGCGGCGGTTCTGTATTAGTAATTGAGTTACATAACGAACCGCATTTTCTGCTTCGCCTTCCGCCGAATCACCCGGAGAAGCCAGCCGACAGGCCGAACGGTATTTCCCGCGAGGGAATATCGCCAGCCTTAGCAGACGTGCGTCCAGAAAGCGGTCTTTTGGGAACTGGGGGCGAGAATGAATAAAACACGGGCCGGACGGTATCGCCGCGTAGCATGGCGGACTTTATATATAGCGCTGGCGGGCGGAGCCGCCGGAACGGCCTTGGCGGCCGATCCGTCGGTGACTTCCCCCGCTCCAGCCCCGGCCCCCGAGGCGGCCCCGCAAAAGGCGCCGCCCGTGCCGTTGGCTGTGTTCGGAGACAATCTGCCCGCTCCCGGCAAGCTGGTGATCTCCGTCATTCCGACCTTCTTCGACAACGCCCATGTGCAGGTCGGGACCAACAATGTCACGCCCCAGCAGGTGGTCACGTTCAACCGCTGGTACTGGAATCCCTCGACGCTTCTGACCGTTGTTCCGCAGGAACAGTTCGGCAAGATGCAAACCGTCACTCTCGCCTATGGCCTGATGAAGGACTGGTCGGTGGTCCTCACCGCGGGCACGATCCAAAGGCTTTCATACCTCAATGTCTTCGGCACCGGTCCGGGCTTCGGAGCGGGCAACATCATCCAGCGCGGGACCAGCAATCCGGGCACGGACACGATCGCAGACGTCTCGGCGTCGCTGGTCTGGCGCGCCTACGAGGATCCGATCCATCGCGTCAAAGTCAATCTCGGCATGGCCTTCCCCACCGGCAGCAATCACAATATCGGCGGGGCGGTGATGCAGACCACCGGGACCTACGCCATAAACGAGGCCTTCTACGGCATGCAGCCGGGAACCGGCACTTTCGACGTCTTGCCCGGCATTCTCTATGGCGGCCATCTGGACGCCTGGTCCTGGGGCCTTTCCTATCGCGCGCGTCTGGGCCTCGGTATGAATCCCGAAGGCTACAGGTGGGGCAATTACCAGGAATTCAACGGCTGGTTCGGCTACACCTGGATACCCGGCGTAACGACGACCTTCCGTACCAATTTCAATATTCAGAGCCAGATATCCGGCGCCGACTGGTGGCTGTTCGGAAAGCTGCCGAGCGCCAATCCGCTCTGGTATGGCGGCAAGCGCATCGAGGTTTACGGCGGCATCGACATCGACGGCAAGCTGTTCGGCCTTCCCGGCCTCTCGGTCGGCTTCGAGGGCGGCGTTCCGGTCTATCAGAACCTGAACGGGCCGCAGCTCGCCAAGAACTGGATGGCCGGCATGGCGCTGCGCTGGAGAGTCGGCGAGGAGGAGGAAGAGCACAGGACCGAGGTCGCCGGCATCTTCAAGGGGCCGAAAACCGCCCCGGACGCGCCGCCGCGCTCGCCCTGGACCGGCGCCCATGTCGGCGTGAGCGCAGGCTTTACGACGTCCGCGGACAACAATTCCGACTTCATTTACGGCGGTTCCGGCGGCTATGCCGCGCTCTACGGATCCGGAGGACTGCCGTCCAATGTGTCGCTGAACAGCCGCGGCTTCATCGGCGGCGTGCAGTTCGGTTACGATCGGGTGTTCTGCGACAAATATCTCGCCGGCATCGAGGCGGATCTGTCGGGAATTACTTCCGGCGCCGCCAATTGGGCGGCCTGGTCCGGGAATCCCTTGACCTATACCCAGGCGGGCCGCAACGTGCCTTATCTCGGCACGGCGCGCGGCCGGGCGGGCTATCTCGTGACGCCTGCGATCCTCGCCTATGCGACGGGCGGTCTCGCCTGGGGCGAAACCGACCTCCGCGCGACCTATTTCAGCCCCAGCCTCAGGCCGGTGCTCTACCAGGGGGGCAGCTGGCTCGGCTATGACGACATGCGTCTCGGCTGGACGGCGGGCGCCGGCGTCGAATGGCTGGTGCTTCCGAGAGTGAGCGTCAAGGGCGAATATCTTTATTACGACCTCGGCACGGCCAATACGGCCAATGTCGGCGCTCTTTATTACGCCAACAAATCCGGACTCTCGGGCGTCATGCATACGGGCACGTTCGACGGGCATGTGTTCCGTCTCGGGGTGAATTACCACTTCAACGGCGCTTCCGCGGAGCCTGTCGTCGCCAAATATTGATCGACGCGCCGGCGCCGGCGCGAATGAGGAAGCCCGGCGCTGCGCCGGGCTTATCTGCTGACAAAGTCGCGACAACGCCCCTCGTGCTTCGAGACGCCTGCTTTGCGGCTCTCCGGCATGAGGGGCTTTTTTTCTTTTGTCGGCTGCTCATTGGAATTCTGGTTGATCTCTGTGTCTTGAGCCCCGCCCGACGCCTCATCGAGAGGCGCTTTTGCAGAACGCGAAAAGCCTCGAAGGATGTTCCAGGCGACGAGGCGGCCAGCCGCCCTTCGAGACGCCCGCCAGAGCGCATTCCACCAAAGTTGACAACTTTCCGGCGCGATTTCCGATCGCTCGAACGATCCTGGGGCGTCCTGTTGGGCGCCCGTCAATGACGGGCTACGCCGAGCGGTACGCGCGTTAGCGGGCTCAGGGCGAGGGGACCGTTTTCTCGATGTGGCTGCTCCCGAGCAGATCGGCCGGAAACCGCATCAGGCCTCATCTCGGCAGGTGGACTTGGCTCGCATCTCGAAAGACGAGGCCGTTCTCAGAGGTTTGCAAATAAACTGAGCCCGGCGCTGAGGCGGGGGCTTTTTTGTGCGCCGACGGGAAGGGCGACGGGGTGCGATTTCCCGCAAAAAAAACCCGGAGCCGAATTCGGCCCCGGGCGGATTTGAGAAGAAGTAGGCCTTTTGATGCGGGAAAGCCCGCAGGCCGTCAGAGGTTCAGCGACCGGTTCACGGTGGGGATGAAGATCGCGAAAAGGAAGATGATGAAGCCGACCCAAGCGGCGACCCATCCGAGCTCGTTCACCTTATGCAACGCCATTGTTTTTCCTCCCAATGTGATCTCGCGACTCAGAGCGCATGTTCTTGCGATGCGCGCCGGCGATCGCGACATCCATTCCAGAATGAGATTGCAAACAATAGTCTAAACACATGCGGCGAAGTGTCGCGAAGCAATGTATGTAATAATAAGATGCAATGGCGCCTAATAATTAGACGCTATAAATCCCAGATGCCGTCGGGGTGTCTCCTAATTACGCGCATCAATGTATAATAATATTCTGCACGTGAGACATATAATACATGCATTGCTACACATTGTCGCGCTAGCAACTGTATTATTTGTTGGATTAAACGAAAATCGCTTGATAGCTTCCGGCCACAACCTACGCCGATCAGGCTGTACTTCGATCTGGGCGTGCGGGCGTCATGTAATGGCGTCGGCGGGCAAATGATCGTGGGTTGCGTCGTTTTCGCCTGAAGCGGAGTCCGGGGAAGCGCTGGCTCAACCGGGGCCCTCGAAACGAGAACGAAACGGAGGCGTCCGACAAACGCCGGGAGCACTAGAGGAGGAAATCAAATGAGTTTGGCCACCGAAAAAGCGGCCGCCGGGCAGCGGGCCGAGGTTGACTCGATCGTCAACTTCAAACCCGCCTACATCGCCATGTTCTGCCTTGGCATGTTCTACGTCGGCATTCGCATCTATGAGCAGTATTTCGGCTGGAAAGCGGGTCTCGACTCCTTCGCGCCGGAATTTCAGACCTACTGGCTCAACATCATGTGGACCGAGCTGCCGCTCGAGTTCATCTCGTTCTGCGCCATCGGCGGCTATCTCTGGAAGACCCGCGATCGCAACATCGAGGCCGTCACGCCGCGCGAAGAAATGCGCCGCCTGATCACCCTCGTGGGCTGGCTCCTGGTTTACGCCTTCACGGTGTATTGGGGCGCGAGCTATTTCACCGAGCAGGACGGCACCTGGCATCAGACCGTCATTCGTGACACGGACTTCACGCCGAGCCACATCCTCGAGTTCTACCTCAGCTATCCGATCTACATCATCGCCGGCTGGGGCGCCTTCATGTATGCGCGCACCCGCATCCCGATGTTCGCCAAGAACATCTCGGTTGCGTTCCTGCTGTTCTTCGCCGGTCCGTTCATGATTTTCCCGAACGTCGGCCTGAACGAGTGGGGCCATACCTTCTGGTTCATGGAAGAACTGTTCACCGCTCCGCTGCACTGGGGCTTCGTGTTCTTCGGCTGGTTCGCTCTCGCCGTCTTCGGCGTGGTGCTCCAGGTGCTCGGCCGCGTGATCGAGCTCTCCAAGGAATACGAGAAGGACGTTCTCGCGCTCTGATCGTTTCGCGTGTCCTCCGATCGGACATAATCGTCAGATCGACAGGAAATCGCGCCAGATCACAAGGGTGGAGCGCATTCACATCGCGAAGGCATAACGACTTTTGCGACAGTGCGCTCCAGTCGAAGAGAACATCGGTTCCGGGGAGTGCTTCTCCCAGGGCGTTCCTCCGAACCGATAGGGGAAGCAGCTGCGGCTTCGGCTCCAGCCCTCACGAACGAGCGGCGGCTGCTTCCCGGCCAATCCAACGATACGCGACGCAGGTTTTTTGGGTTTTCGCGATTCCACGCGAGAGCACGGGAGGTCTGCGTCCTGAAAATCAAACATCCGGGCTCAGCTCGGGAGGCAAATAAGGGAGAGCTAAAAGATGTCACTATCTACCGAGGCAGGCGCGCCGGCAGGCAAAGCCTGGAAATCAAAAGAGGAATTTCTCGGTTGCGTCATTCTGACCGACTGGATCCTCCTCTTCATCCTGTTCCTGGTCCTGCTGGGCTCCTACCACATTCATTACATGCTGCTGGCGGGCGACTGGGATTTCTGGATCGACTTCAAGGACCGCCGTATGTGGCCGACCGTGGCGCCTATCGTCGCCATGTGCTTCGCCGCCGCCGCGCAGTCCTTCTTCTGGACCAAGTTCCGGCTGCCCTTCGGCGCCACTGTCGTCGTTCTGGCGCTGCTGGTCGGTGAATGGATCAACCGCTACGACAACTTCTGGGGCTGGACCTTCTTCCCGATCAGCCTGGTGTTCCCGTCCGCTCTGATCCCGATGGCCTTCTGGCTCGACATCGTGCTCCTGCTTTCGGGCAGCTGGCTGGTGACCGCGCTGGTCGGTTCGATGGGCTGGGGTCTGCTGTTCTATCCGAACAACTGGCCGGTTCTCGCCCAGTATCATCAGGCCGCCGAGGTCAACGGCGTTCTGCTGACGCTCGCCGATCTGATCGGCTTCGAATATGTCCGCACCGGCACGCCCGAATACATCCGCATGATCGAGCGCGGCACGCTGCGCACCTTCGGCAAGGACGTCGTGCCTGTCGCGGCCTTCTTCTCCGGCTTCGTGTCCATGCTGGTCTACTTCCTGTGGTGGAAGATCGGCAAATGGTTCGCCCGGACCGACTATCTCGCCAACGACGAGATCTAAGGCGCTCTGCTTCAGACCAAAACAAACAAAGCCGGAGCCGATTGCGGGCTCCGGCGGCGAAAACAGCAAAGCTCTAAGGGAGACAATTAAAATGGCACTATCTATCGGCGAAATCTTCGCCAAATTCATGGGGGCGCGTTCCGTGCGCGCCATTACCCTGGGTTTGGCGGCGGCGATTGCGGCGACGACCCTGCCGGTCACGCCCGCCAGCGCCCACGGCGAGCGCTCGCAGCAGGCGTTCCTCCGCATGCGCACGCTGAACTGGTATGACGTCAAGTGGTCGAAGACGACCCTCAACGTCAATGAAGAGATGGAGCTCACCGGCAAGGTTCACGTCTTCTCGGGCTGGCCGCAGGCCGTCGCGAAGCCGGAGGAAGCCTTCCTCAACGTCGGCGAGCCGGGTCCGGTTCTCGTCCGCAAGGCCTCCTGGGTCGGCGGCGTCCCCACCCCGCGCACCTTCTCGCTCGAAGTCGGCAAGGACTACGAGTACAGGATCCTGCTGAAGGCGCGTCGCCAGGGCCGCTTCCACGTCCATGTTCAGATCAACGTCAAGGACGGCGGCCCGATCGTCGGTCCTGGCCAGTGGGTCGAGATCAAGGGCGACATGAAGGACTTCACCAACCCGGTGACGCTCCTCGACGGTTCGACCGTGGACATCGAAACCTACGGCATCACCTGGACGATGACCTACCACTTCATTTGGATGGCCGCCGCGGCTGCCTGGATCATCTATTGGTTCATGCAGAAGGGCATCATCGCTCGCGGTTGGCAGGTCGCCGCCGGCAAGGGCAATGAGATCATCACCCCGGCTGACAAGCGCTTCGGCGGCATCTGGCTGGCGGTTTCGATGCTCGCCCTGCTGTTCTTCTACGCCAAGGCGAACTCGGAATTCCCGCGCACCCTGCCGATGCAGGCCGGTCTGCTGAAAGGCATCGGTCCGATCGACGAGCCGGCTTCCGTTGTTTCCGCTCGCTTCGGCGGCGGCAGCTACAAGGTCCCGGGACGTGAGCTGAGCATCAACCTCAAGATCACCAACCGTGGCAACGAGCCGCTGAAGATCGGCGAATTCACCACCGCCGGCCTGCGCTTCCTGAACCCGGAAGTGTTCACCACCCGTCCTGAGTTCCCGGAATATCTGATGGCTGACCGTGGTCTGTCGGTGAACGATCCCACCCCGATCGCCCCCGGCGAAACCCGTGATGTGGTCGTGGTCGTTCAGGATGCCCGCTTCGACATCGAGCGTCTGTCCGACCTCGCCTACGACACCGACAGCCAGTTCGGCGGTCTGCTGTTCCTGTTCTCGCCGTCGGGCAAGCGCGAAAAGGTCGAAATCGGCGGCCCGGTGATCCCGCGCTTCCAGGCCGGCGCTTCGCTCTAAGCGTCGCGAGACCCAAGACATGGGAGCAAGCTTACGAGCTTGCTCCATCTACCGACCAGCTTGCCTTCGTATCTACTCACGCATTTCTCTTCGCGTGGTGTCGCTAGACTTGCCCGTCCGCACTCCGGACGGGCCTTTTTTTTGGGAGCCGCGCTCCGCTCCCTTACCCTGCCGCGCTCCGCTCCGCTGGCCCGATGTGCGACCGGCGAGCGACCCGAATTTCCATCTTCCGGCCCGCAGTCGATGTCGCCGGTTTACGCGTTTTTTCCCGAGCGCCCGTCGACATTGCGGAAAAGAACCTTCACGAAAATGCCGCAACCCGGATACTAGACTTGCTCTCGCTTCCGGCGCAGTCGCCGCTGTGAGGCCGCCGTTCGGCGCTTCGCCCATCGCAGCTTCGATCATCGGCGCTCGGCGGCGAGGCGACAGGGAGGCCGCGATGTACTGGTGGAGCGCTGTCGGCGACTATTATTGGAGCTATTACAGAGACGCCTGCGAGCGCTCTCTCCTCTATCTCGATGTCCTGCGCAGGCGCGGCGAGGATTATCGCGAGCAGAGCGCCAAGGCGGCGCCGCATGTGCTGAGCTTCGATTTCGTGGTTCTGGTCGACGGTCGAATGCTGCCGAGACCGGTCAATTACGGCCTTCTCCGCATCATTCCGCCTCCAGAGGTAGAGACCGATCCCGGCAAGCGTCCCTTCATCGTGTTCGATCCCAGGGCGGGGCATGGCCCGGGGATCGGAGGGATGAAACACGACAGCGAAATCGGCGTCGCCCTCGGCGCCGGCCACCCCTGTTACTTTGTGGGTTTTC
This sequence comes from Methylocystis heyeri, assembly GCF_004802635.2. Taxonomy (NCBI): domain Bacteria; kingdom Pseudomonadati; phylum Pseudomonadota; class Alphaproteobacteria; order Hyphomicrobiales; family Methylocystaceae; genus Methylocystis; species Methylocystis heyeri. The sequence continues at coordinate 2,532,481 of NZ_CP046052.1, read as the reverse complement.
TGCCGCAGCCCGTCGCCGGACAGACGATCGAGGACGTCTGCCGCGCCGAGGCCTATTTCGTGCGTTTCGTCGCCGACCGCCACAGGGAGGCGGACGGCAAGCCGGCGCTGATCGGCAATTGCCAGGCTGGATGGCAGATACTGATGATGGCGGCGATGGAGCCCGAACTCGCAGGGCCCATCCTCGTCGCCGGAACGCCGCTGTCCTACTGGGCCGGCGTGCGGGGCATATATCCGATGCGCTATCTCGGCGGGCTGCTCGGCGGCGGCTGGCTCACCTGGTTGATGGGGGATATCGGAAACGGGATTTTCGACGGCGCCTGGCTGATTTCGAATTTCGAGTCCAACAACCCCGCCAACACTCTCTGGAAAAAGCCCTACAACGTCTACGCCAATGTCGACACGGAGGCGAAGCGCTTTCTGGACTTCGAAAAATGGTGGGGCAATCCCATTCTGCTCGACGCCGGAGAAATGCGGTTCATCGTCGATGAATTATTCATCGGCAATCGCCTCGCGGCCGCAAAGATCGCAACGCACGACGGCGAACGCATCGATCTGCGCAAGGTCAAATCGCCGATCATCGTCTTTTGCTCCTTCGGCGACGACATCACGCCGCCACAGCAGGCGCTCGACTGGATTCTCGACCTATATGAAGACGTGGACGCCATCGTCGCGAATGGCCAGACGATCATCTACTCGCTGCACCAAAACATCGGGCATCTCGGAATATTCGTCTCGGCCAGGGTAGCGACCAAGGAGCACGCCGAATTCGTCTTCAACATCGATCTCGTCGACGTCATGCCGAGCGGGCTTTACGAGATCATCCTGACGAGGGCCGATGGAGCCGAGGCGAATCCCCAACTGATCTCCGGAGACTATATCGCGAAGCTCGAACCGCGGACGCTCGACGACATCCGCGCCCTCGGCGGCAATGACGCTGCCGACGAGCGACGTTTTGAAACCGCGGCGCGGGTCTCGGAAATCAACCGCGAACTTTATCGCGCATTTCTTCAGCCCTGGGTGAAAGCGCTGGTCGATCCGGCCATGGCCGAATTTCTGCGGCAATTGCATCCCAATCGGGTGATGTTTCGCGTCTTTTCCGATAGCAACCCGCTCATGGCGCCGGTGGCGAAGGCGGCCGAGACGATCCGGGGCGACCGTCATCCCGTTGAAGCCGTCAATCCTTTTCTGGCGCTGGAAAAGATGGCGTCGACCTCGATCGTCGTGAATCTGGAGATATTCGCCAAGGCGCGCGAGGCCGTCACGGAGGCGATATTCCTCGACGTCTATGGTTCTCCGTTGCTGCAGGCCGTCGTCGGAGTCGGTTCCTCTCAACCGAGAGCGGCGCGAGCGTCGCGCGGCGACATAGATCTGGAAGCCGCCCACGCGCAGGCGCTGGCCGATATGACCCGCGGCGGCTTCATCGAAGCCGGAATGCGCGCCCTGCTTTATGTTCTGGCGAGCGGCGGCGCCGACGAACGCCAGTTCAACGCCCTGGAGGCGCTGCGCAACGCAGTCCCCGAAGCCGCGCGTCCTCCCTTATCGAAGATCAGGGAAATCATTCGCAGGCAGGCCGAGCTGCTGCGCGCGGACGAGACGAAAGCCGTCGCCGCCATCGCTGAAATCCTGCCCGAGGACTCCGGCCGTCGCGCCGAGATTTTATCGGCGATCTATCGGGTGGTTTCCGGGGATGGCGAGCCCGACGCAGGGGAGATGGAGAAGTTTCGGGAAATAAGCCGCTTGTTTTTGGGGAAGGCTTCGCCTGCGGAGCTTCACGATCGTCAAGAGGCTTGATGGGAAACGCCTGCTCCCCGCCCGCGAGCGCCCCCCAAACCGGAAGCGCGGTAGGCGCCCTTCGCCTTGTTGCGCCGAAGGCCGCAATGTCGGGGATAGGGAGAGCTTGCGGGGAAATCTGCCGGTTCTGCAGATCCCGTCGACGCCTGTTCAGCGGAGTGATCCGCCTGTTCCCGCGCCGACTCGCGCTATTGAGTTAGATGGTGCCCAAGAGAGGACTCGAACCTCCACGGCTTTCACCACTGGTACCTGAAACCAGCGCGTCTACCAATTCCGCCACCTGGGCCTTGAGGCGCTTTCTAAGGGGCGGGACTCCCCCTGTCAATCGCGAAATCGCTTTTATTGACGCATTCCCTTCCGGGGCAAAACGCGCTAAGCGCATACCGCAAAGGTCGAGGAGGCGTTTGCGGCCGCAAAGCCCCGGGCGAAAGAGCTCGGCGCGATGTCCTGCGGCCCGCGCGATTCCTGCGGCGGCGAGCGCGCCAGCGCCGCAAGTCATGCCGGCGACGTTCGATGCGCCGAGGGAACACTGGTCAAAGCGAAGAGGCGGACGATGAACACGGAGCGCGTGGGGACTGGGCGATTGGTGACGGTTTTCGGCGGCTCGGGATTTGTCGGCCGTCATGTCGTGCGCGCTCTGGCGCTGCAGGGCTGGCGCGTGCGCGTCGCCTGCCGTCGTCCCGACCTCGCGTTTCACCTGCAGCCGCTCGGCGGGCCGGGCCAGATCGCCATGGTCCAGGCCAATGTTCGCAATCCCGAATCGCTCGCCGCCGCGCTGCGCGGGGCCGAGGCCGCGGTCAATCTGGTCGGCATCCTGGCCGAAGGCGGCAAGCAGAGCTTTTCCGCCGTTCAGGCCCGGGGCGCCCGCGCCGTCGCCGAGGCCTGCAAGAACGCCGGCATAAGCAATCTGGTTCACATCTCCGCCATCGGGGCGGACCCGCATTCCGCTTCGGCCTATGCCCGCGCCAAGGCCGAGGGCGAGGCCGCCGTGCTCCAGACCGTGCCCGAGGCGGTGATTCTGCGCCCGTCGGTCATTTTCGGACCGGAAGACGATTTCTTCAACCGCTTCGGGACCATGGCGCGGTTCTTCCCCGCCGTGCCGGTGGTCGGCGCCGCGACCCGGTTCCAGCCGGTCTATGTCGGCGACGTCGCGCGCACGGTCGCTCTGGCTCTCTCGGGCCAGACCAAAAAGGGCGCGATCTACGAACTCGGCGGGCCGGAGGTGAAGAGCTTCGAATCGCTGGTGGAATATGTGCTCGCCGTCACCGAGCGCGACCGCAGGGTCGCGAAGCTCTCATTTTCGACCGGCAAGCTTGTCGCAGCGATCAGCAGCCTCCTCACCGGCCTGTCGCTGGGCCTGTATCCCAAGCTTTTGCGCATGACCGGGGATCAGGTCGAGCTGCTCAAGTATGACAATATCGTCTCCAACGAGGCGAAGGCCGAGGGCCGCACGCTGGAAGGCCTCGGCATCACGCCCGAGACCATCGAGGCCATCGCCCCGACCTATCTCTATCGCTATCGCAAGACCGGCCAGTATCAGGACCAGCGCTCGTAATTTCGGGCGCCGCCGGTGTCATCGCGAGCCGCAGGCGCAGCGATCCAGAGTCGCGTCAGCACCCTAGATCGCCACGTCGCTGCGCTCCGCGATGACGGCGCAATGCCGATTATCCGCCTGAAGCGCTCGGATTGCGCTCAAGGCTCCGAAAGCTCCGGCGAGAGCTTCTTGTGGATGCGCACCATGAAGGCGGTAGCGAACATCGGGGTCAGGAGATTGAGCCCCGGCGTCGCCACAAAGCCCGCGATCAGCAGACCGGCCAGAAAGATCCGCGGCATATAGTGCTGGCGCATGTCGTCGGCCTCGGCGGCGCTGCGGAAGCGCGTCGCGGCGAAGGCGAAATATTCCCGGCCGAACAGATAGGCGTTGGCCAGAAAAAACGCCACGGCGTTGATTCCCGGCACGAGAAGCAGCAGCAGCGCGACGAAATTGACCGCCGCCGACACCAGCGCGAATCGCAGCGTCATGCCGATCGCGGCGCTTGCGGGCACAGGCCTGCCGATCCGCCCCATGGGATAGATTTCCTGCTCCACATGGGCGGCGAGATCGTCGATGAAAAATCCCGTGACCAGGATCGAAACCGGCCCGATCAGGAAGGCGAGAAAGATCACCAGTCCCGCGCCCGTGGCGAAGGTCAGGATGCTGTGCAGCAGCGGGTGATCGACCGCCACCAGGGAGAGGGCGAGCTTGTCGAGCCCGGCCCAGGCGAGCGCAAGCAGCAGCAGCGTGAGGCCTAGGCTTTTATAGAGCACCGAGCGGAACGGCGGGGTCAGAATCTGATGCAGGGCGGCGAGCGCGGCTTCGAACATCGGTTGGTCCAGTTCAGTTGCGATGGCAAGGACATGGCGCCGCAGCGCAGCAAGCGCAAGCGGGCGGCGTTTGACCCGGAAATGGCTCGATCGTAGCCTTACGAATTCCAAGCGAAGCGAGGCTTCTCATGAACAAACCGATCATCGGCGCCTTTGTTTGCGCGCTTATGGCGCTGCTGTGCGTTTCTCCTGCGCTGGCGGAAAAATCGCCGCGCGAGATGGTGGTGGAGATCTACCGGCTGGCGGCGGGGCCGAAGGGCGATTACTCGGCCGCCTCGCCGCTTCAGCAGCGCGGCGTTCGCGCCGAGTTCACCCCGTCGCTGCGCAAGGCCATGGAGGCGATGGAGCGGCGCTCCAAAAAGCTCAACGAGCCCATTCTCGATTTCGATCCCATCACCAATTCGCAGGATCCGAGCGTCATCGACCTGAAGATCGAAACCGAGAAAGAAGAGGCGAAGGACGCGACCGTCGCGGCGAGCTTCAAGCAGGAACAGGCCGCCAAGACTCGGACGACGGTCCGTTACCTGTTCAAAAAAGAAGCCGCGGCGTGGAAGCTCGACGACATCGCCGGCGACGCCTCGGGCGAGAAATGGGATTTGAGGGAGATCATCAAGGGGGAGTGAGGGCCTTCGATTCTCGAAACGCAGCCTCGCACTCCTCCAATCTTTAGGGCGCGAATCCTTCCCCCTCGCGGGGAGGGCTGCCGCGCTTTTGGCCCTCGAACCCCCACCCGTCGCGCTTGCGCGCTCCGAGCAGGACGGCGAGGGGAAAGAGCCGGCGGCGCCGCGAGCCGCAGCGACCACAAAGGAGAATCGGCAAAACTCCCCTCAGACCAGACGAAGATGATCAGCCATGCCGCCAGAGCCATATCGGGAAAACCCGAACCTTTTGCCCCTCTGTGGGCTCCAAGCGCCGAGTGCATGCCGGGGACCGCAATCGCGCATTCACAAATTGCATGGCATCGGCCTCCGTCTGGAAGAGCCGGCGCTCGTTTAAAGATGGCGCTTCGGATCTGAGCAGGCCGTCATGATTCAATATGTCGTTGAGAATAAAAGAGAAATGTTCGTAGGTGCTTTCTAGCACGCCGACGTCGAACCCGCAGAAGTTGAAGTTCTCTTCGGAAAAGCATTGATTCTCGGATATTGCGATCAGCCTGCCGCCAAGGCATTTTTCCGCGAGCTTCTTTATGCTCTTGATTGCATCAAAAGGGGCCAAGCCCAGCTCAAGTAGAGGGTCGGTTTGCGGAACACCTGGCCAAAACTCTCCGTCGAATCCCGAATATTCTAGATCAGGTTCAGGATCGGTGGAAAATGGCCCTACGATCAGCAGGCCTTTTGGCATCTATGCGCTCCTGTCCGAAGCAGGTGTAATCGGAGCACAATAGACAGGCGGCGCCATCATCTGCAAAGCGGTTCAGCGAAGCCGTGCCTTGGGTTCTCGCCCCCCACCCGTCGCGCTTACGCGCTCCGCCCTCCCCGCGAGGGGGAGGGATGGGGCTGCATTCACGCGGCGCTAAGCTGGCGCGGCCGTAAGTCACGCGCGATCGCTGTTTCCCCGTCCTTCGAGACGCCCGCGTTGCGGGCTCCTCGGGACGAGGGGCGCACGCTTACCGCGCGAACTTCTTGTATTTCAGCCGGTGCGGGATGACCGAATCGACCCCGAGGCGGCGCTTCTTGTCTTCCTCGTAATCGGCGAAGTTTCCTTCAAACCATTCCACATGGGAGTCGCCTTCATAGGCGAGCATATGGGTGGCGACGCGGTCGAGGAAGAAGCGATCATGCGAGATCACCACGGCGCAGCCGGCGAAATCGGTCAGCGCTTCCTCCAGCGCGCGCAAGGTGTCGACGTCGAGATCGTTGGTCGGCTCGTCGAGCAGCAGAACATTGGCGCCGCTCTTGAGGATCTTGGCGAGATGCACGCGGTTGCGCTCGCCGCCCGAAAGGCTCCCCACCTTCTTTTGCTGGTCGGCTCCCTTGAAGTTGAAGTTCGAGCAATAGGCGCGGGAGTTGATCTCGCGCTTGCCGAGATAGATCACTTCATTGCCGCCGGAGATTTCCTCCCACACGGTTTTTTTGTCGTCGAGCGCGTCGCGCGACTGGTCGACATAGCCGAGCTGCACGCTGTCGCCGATGGTGATGCTGCCGCTATCGGGCTTGTCCTGTCCGGTGATCATGCGGAACAGCGTGGTCTTGCCGGCGCCGTTGGGTCCGATCACGCCGACAATGCCGCCAGGCGGCAGCTTGAAGGAGAGATCGTCGATCAGCAGCTTGTCGCCATAGCCTTTGGCGATGTGGTCGAACTCGATGACATTGTCGCCGAGGCGCTCCGCCACCGGAATGATGATCTGGGCGGTGGTCGGCGCCTTTTCGGCGCTCTTGGCCACCAATTCCTCGTAACGCTGGATGCGGGCCTTGGATTTGGCCTGACGCGCCTTCGGCGAGGCGGCGATCCATTCGCTTTCGGCGTCGAGCGCGCGCTGGCGGGCTTTTTCCTCGCTGCTCTCCTGCGAAAGGCGTTTTTGCTTCTGTTTCAGCCAGCTGGTGTAATTGCCCTCATAGGGAATGCCGCGGCCGCGATCGAGCTCCAGAATCCAGCCCGTTACATTGTCGAGGAAGTAGCGATCGTGGGTGACGATCAGAATGGCGCCCGGATAGTTGCGCAGATGGCCCTCTAACCAGTTGACGGTCTCGGCGTCGAGATGGTTCGTGGGCTCGTCGAGCAGCAGCAGCTCGGGCTGCTCCAGAAGCAGGCGGCACAGAGCGACGCGGCGGCGCTCTCCGCCCGAGAGCTTGCTCACGTCGGCGTCGTCGGGCGGGCAGCCCAGCGCATCCATGGCCTGGTCGACCTGGCTGTCGAGGTCCCACAGGTTTTGAGATTCGATCTCGTCCTGCAGCCGGGTCATTTCGTCCGCGGTCTCGTCCGAGTAATTCATGGCGAGATCGTTATAGCGGTCGAGAATGTCCTTCTTGGCTTTCACGCCCAGCATGACATTGCCGCGCACGTCCAGCGTCGGATCGAGCTGCGGCTCCTGCGGCAGATAGCCGACCCGAGCCCCTTCGGCGACGAAGCCTTCGCCGGTGAATTCCTTGTCGATGCCGGCCATGATGCGCAGCAGGGTGGATTTACCCGCGCCGTTGACGCCGAGCACGCCGATCTTGGCGTCGGGGTAGAAGGAGAGATTGACGTTCTCCAGCACCTTCTTGCCGCCGGGCCAGGTCTTGGTCAGGCCTTGCATATGGTAGACGAATTGACGCGCCATCGGATCGATCCCGCAAAAAGGAAACTCGCTGGCGCCGTGTTTAGTGCATTTCCGGGCGCCGTGGGAAGTTGTTTCCACAGCGGGAACTCACGGCGCCGGAAACTTTATTTTCCCCGCAGCACGAACCGCCGGTTCAGGCCCTGCAGCGGCCGGGCGTTGTGGGGGAATATTTTACGGAAGGCGTCGATGTCCGCCTGCGCGACCCGGACCGGAGCGGCGAATATGTTCCAGTCGACGATTTCGGAGCAGGGCGGCGTGGTCAGCGAGCCCTCATAGCGGAAGATCGGCCCTTGCGCCGGCGCCAGCGTGCGCGGGTTCAAGGGCTTGTCGAGCCGGGCCTCGCCCTGCGTCGTGGGGGCGGCTTTCATGATGCGCGAAAAGGCCGAGTTCTTGCCTCCGCCGTTCAGAAAGGCCCCGACCACGGCGAGTTTTCCATCCGCGCGGGCGTGGACGAAATGGACCTCCATCGCGGCGAGCTTCCCGTTCACGGCGTGCTCCGCGGGCGTATGAAAATGGAACTGCTTGAGTTCGTATTTTTCCTTGCCGATCCGCAGAGAACCGGCGCCCGGCCCGGCGTCGGCCTGAATGGTGTGGCCATTGTTGAGAATGGGGAAGGCCTGCGGCTTCCAGTCGATGGCGATGCGGCCGAAATCGGCGGAAATCGCGTCCTTGAGGTCGATCGGGGACTGTTCCTGGCCGACGGCGCAGACCTTGTACGCGGGATCGAGTTCGCCCCATGCGCCCGGCGTTTCATATTCCCAATGGGGCCCTTCCGCGACGGCGCCCCTGGCGCAGAGGGGACAGGCCATCAGGCCCAGGAGAAATTTGCGTCTGTGCAACATGCTGTTTCGTCCCCGTCGTCAGCCCGTTCCCGCCGCGCCGGCGGGCGAGGAACTGCTTAATAGATCGCGCCATAGACTATAGCTCAGGCGGTCTGCTTTGAAACCGGGGGCTTGGCTCTGGCCCCGACGACGGAGGCCCGGATGATCAAGAATTACACCGACCGCGCAGCCAATGAGCGCACCTTTCTGGCCTGGGTCAGGACCGGCGTCGCCGTCATTGCGCTGGGTTTCGTCATTGAGAAATTCAGCCTTTTTCTAGCGACCGTCGCGACGACCTTCGGGACCGAGCCCGGCGCGTTGCATCACCGGCTTTCCGGCGTCTTCGGGCGGCTCGGCGGGCTCGCGCTGGTCCTCGCCGGGGTGGCGCTGGTCGGCCTCTCGGTGTTGCGCTTTTTGCGCACCGAACGGCTTCTTGCGGCTCAGGAGGATATCGCGCGCGATGGAATCGAGCGCACGGAGTTCTATCTGTTGATCGTCACTCTTCTGGCCGTCGCGGCGTTCAGCGCCTATGCGGCTTTGGGATAGCGCTGAAGCTTGCGGCGCGCGCCGCGCCCGCAAAATTCTCCCCTTCCGCAACCGTCCCAAATCCTTGCCGGGGCGCAGAGCGCAGCCACATATCCTCGCGGGCTTTTAGCGCGCTTTCCGCTCGACATAGCCCGTCATGTAGGACGGGCGTCCAAAAGGACGCCCTATAGCCCGTCATGTAAGACGGGCGTCCAAAAGGACGCCCTATGATCGTTCGAGCGACAAGAAATCGCGCAAGATCAAAAGATTGGGCGCATTCTTCTCGCAAAAGTCTCTCAACTTTTGCCGAATGCGCCACTGGGGAAGGGAGCGCGTCATGAAGGTCCTGATGGTGCTTACGTCTCACGACCGGCTCGGCGACACGGGACGCAAGACCGGCTTCTGGCTGGAGGAGCTTGCGGCTCCTTACTATGTCTTCAAGGACGCCGGCGCCGAGATCACCCTCGCATCGCCAAAGGGCGGCTGTCCGCCGCTTGATCCCAAGAGCAGCGAGCCGGGCTTTCAGACCGATATCACCCGTCGGTTCGAGAAGGACGCCGACGCCAACGCCGAGCTCGCCGTCACCGCGCGGCTCGAAAGCGTCAGGCAGGAAGACTACGATACTGTCTTCTATCCCGGCGGTCATGGGCCGATGTGGGATCTCGCGGAAGACGAGTATTCGATCAAGCTGCTGGAATCCTTTCTGGCCGCCGGCAAGACCGTTGCGTTGGTCTGCCACGCTTCCGGCGCGTTGCGCCATGTCAAGACCCCCGACGGCAAGCCGCTTGTTGCGGGCAAGACCGTGACCGGCTTCACCAATGGCGAGGAAGAAGAAGTCGGCCTGACCAGGATTGTGCCTTTCTTGGTCGAGGACGAATTGATGGGCCTCGGCGCCGTTTTTTCCAAGGTCAGGAACTGGGGGGTGCATTCGGTCGCCGACGGCCGGCTGATCACGGGGCAGAATCCGGCTTCGTCGGGCCCCGCCGCGAGGCTTCTGATTGAAACGCTGAGCAAGAAGAAATAATCAAACTGGCGCATATCCCCCCGGCGACGGAGTCGTTGCGGGCTATGTCATTTCCATTAAAGGCTATTTGCTTCGCTTCGCTCGCAATGTGGATCTTCGTGCGCTGGTTTATTCAATCATTGCAGATCGAGCACCGGCGCTTCGACCGTTCGGGCTGCGCCATCCCGAAACAAAGTGAGCCGGCGCTTTTCGCCGGGTTTTCCATGCAGGGCCGCAAGCACAGCGCCTTTGGAGGCGTCCCTCAAGGAGAGATCGTCCACGGCCACAAGCTCGTCGCCGAGGGCGACGCCTTGGGGCGCAGCGGCGTCTTCGGTTTTGACCAGCCCGCCGATAAAGTAGCGCCCCTCGCGCCGCACCAGCGTGACGCCGGGGCTGTCGAGATCTTCGGCGTCGCCAGGCCCTGTGGCCCGCCAATAAGAGATTTTGTTGGGGTAGTCGATGGTGAGCTCATAGCGGGAGAAAGCGTTCTGCCCCAGCCAGCCGACCACGGGCGCGGCAGCGGATTTTTGCCAATTGTCCCAAAAAATATCGCCGAACACGCCGTCGACGAAGGCGCCCAGGGGGGTCGGCGCTGTGCCCAGCACGCCGACGTCCTTCAGTTCGATGTCGCCGATCATGATCACAGGCAGGCGGGCGAGGGTTCCGCGCTTTTCGAAATCGAAATCCAGCATGTTGTAATTCGCCGGGCCCATCGCGCCTTCGGCGCGGCGCCATTGGGGGTGAGCTTCGAGCCAGGAGGAGAGAACCGCCCCCCGCATCCAGCTGTAGCCGGAGCCCGCATCTATGACGAAGGCGTAGGCGTGCCCGTCGATCATCGCCTCGACGCTGGCGAGCCCGGTCTCGGGGTTGACGGCGATCGGCGCGGAAGGGCCCTTCGGCGGAGGGCCGTCGGGCGACGACAAGGACAAGACGCTCTTGTTGTAATCGAGGGTGAGCCGGTAATCGAGAAACAGCCGGGCAGGCAGCATCGCTTCGACCGGGTGGGGGCCGAAATTATTGGAAAAATCGGTCCCGCCGAAGCCGGCGTAGCCCTCAGTGGCCTCGCCGGGCCCCGCTTCGAGAATCTTGTCGCCGACGATAAGCCGCAGTGGCGCGCCCTCGGCCAAGCCCAGCTCGCGGTATAGGGCTTTGGTCAGGATGGGGGCCTTCATGCCCATGTTGAACCAGACCAGCGCCTTGCGGTCTTTTCCGTCCGGAGTTTTGAACGTCGCCTCCAGCAGAATGCGGCCGGCGTCGATCCGAAAGGGCAGGGCGCGCGCGGCCTTCGGGGCAGGACGACGGGGGGCTTTCGCCGCCGCGCCGGCGCCGTCGCAGGCGAGAAGCAGCGCGAGAAGGACCGCGAAGGATTTTCCAAAAGACATTTAAGACTCGCCTCGACCGAAACTCTCTTCGCGCCTCTGCCTGAGCTTTGCGACATTTCTAGCGGCGACGCGACCGGCGCCGCCCGTTGTGTTCCTGCGGCGCCAAATATATGCAATCGCCAGAGGCGCCGACGACGAGGGCGCGCATCCTTCTTTAAAAAACTTGCTCTGAGGGGAGCTGATGAACGTTCTGCTTATCGGATCGGGCGGGCGGGAGCACGCCATCGCCAACGCCCTGGTCAAGAGCCCGCGGCTGAAGCGGCTTTTCGTCTCTCCCGGCAATCCGGGCATGGCCCCGCTGGGCGAGCTTGTTGAAATAGAGGTCGCCAATCACCGCGCCGTCGCGGATTACTGCCGCCGCAACGGCGTCGGCCTCGTCGTTGTCGGACCCGAGCAGCCCCTGATCGCCGGGCTGGTCGACGATCTCGCCGCCGAAAACATTCTCGCCTTCGGGCCGACGAAATCCGCCGCCCGCCTCGAGGGCTCCAAGGGCTTCACCAAGGACATCTGCCGCGCCTATGGGATTCCCACCGCCGCTTACGGGCGCTTCGACAACGCCGCGGACGCGCTGAACTATGTGCGCGCGCAGGGCGCGCCGATCGTGGTCAAGGCGGATGGGCTTGCGGCCGGCAAGGGCGTCGTCGTGGCGCAGAGCCTGGAAGAGGCCGAAAAGGCCGTGGCGGCGATGTTCGCGGGCGCCTTCGGCCGCTCGGGCGCCGAGGTCGTGGTCGAAGAGTTCCTGCAAGGCGAGGAAGCGTCGTTCTTCGCCCTGTGCGACGGGGAGAACGCGGTCGCCTTCTCCAGCGCGCAGGATCACAAGCGGGTGGGCGACGGCGACGTCGGGCCCAACACCGGCGGCATGGGCGCCTATTCCCCGGCCTCGATCGTGACGCCGCAAATCGAGGCCCTGGTTCAGGAAAAAATCATTCTGCCGACCTTGCGCGCCATGCGTGAGCTCGGCGCGCCCTACAGGGGCGTGCTCTACGCCGGTCTGATGCTCACCGCCGAAGGGCCCAAGCTGATCGAATACAACAACCGTTTCGGCGATCCCGAGGCGCAGGTCATCCTGCCGAGGCTCGAAGACGATCTGCTCGAGCTCATGATTGCGGCGGCGACCGGTTCTCTCGCCGGGCGCGCGCCGCGTTTCTCCCCGCGCCGCGCCTTGACCGTCGTGCTCGCGGCCAAAAACTATCCCTCGACCCCGATCACCGGCACGGAGATTCGCGGCCTGGAGCGCGCCGAGGCGATGGAGGATGTCGTCGTCACCCATGCCGGCACCCGGGTCGTTGCGGGAAAATTGCAGGCCGCGGGCGGGCGCGTTCTCAACGTCACGGCGCTGGCGGGAACAGTGGCCGAGGCGCAGGCCAGGGCCTATCGCGCGGTCGACGCGATCGACTGGCCGGGAGGTTTTTGTCGCCGCGACATCGGCTGGCGCGAGGTCGCGCGGGAGGGGAAATAAGTGTTTTCACTGCGAGGCGGACGCCGGCTTGCGTGAAGGGCTTCCTCGGGCGTCATTGGAAAATTCGAGATGCTGGCGTAATTTTCCCTTCGGGAAATGGAGAAGGATTTCGCCTTTCCCACCCCCTCCGGGTTAGCAGGAGATGGAAAGGATCAATTTCCATCTCCGCCGCTGGAGTTCGATTTTGAGCGTTATGCTCATCTTTGGACACTACTTCGTCAGGCGAAATTGCCCGACAGGAAGACGATAGCTGAACCAGATCGCTGTCGTCGAAAAGCGCTTTCTAAGTCCGCGCAAAGCCCCTCGATGGGGACATCGCCGCGAAGCGGCTGGATGGAATAATGTGAGCTGCTTTATCAGCTCACATCAGATAAAGCCGGTTCGGCAATTCATCCTTTCCGCCGGGAGGAATATGGCGGGAGAGCAGCCGGGCCGATTCCTCTATCGCGGCGACGAAGCCGTCCGCGATGCGGCCTTCGCGGGTTTCCGCAAGCAGCAGATCGAGCGCGCCGCGCCATTCCTCCTGGCCGATTTTTTCGGCGACGCCGATGTCCGGGACGATGCGCGCATAACGCTCGGCGAGAGAAACGAAGATCAGCACGCCGCTGCGGTTGTCGACGCCGCTGACGCCGCGGGTGAAAAACTGCTCCACGGCGGCGCGATGGGCGCGCGCCCGCATGATGCGGCGCGGGGTGAGCGCAATGCGCAGCGCGGGCAGGGAGAACAGCGCCGCCGAGATTATGAAGACCGCGATTTGCGTCGCGAAGATGAGCCTTACCGGCAGGTGGCTGAAGGCGATGAGGGGCCAGGGCGCCGCGAGCGCGACGAAAGCCGCCCAGAGCGCCGGGACATAGGCGTAATCCGAGGAGCGCCGCGCCAGCACGCAGACGATTTCGGCCGCGGTTTTCCGTTCGGCTTCCCGGATGGCCTGGGCGACGCGCCTTGCGTCTTCCTCGCTGATCCGCATTCACCAGTCTCCTGAAGCGCCGCCGCCGCCGGAGGAGCCGCCCCCGCCCGAAAAGCCTCCGTCTCCGCCGAAGGAGGACGATCCTCCACCCCAGCCGCTTCCTCCGGATGGCGGCAGGATCACGAAGGGGCCTCCGCCTCCGCCCCGGCCGCGGGCGTTGCGTGACATGTATATGATGATGAAAACGAACAGCAGGAAAAACAGCAGCGGCAGGAGAGCGTCCTGCTCGTCGGACGCGCTATGCGAGGCTGCGCGCCGCGTCCATTCGCTGGTGTCGGTGGAAAGGACCTCGATGATGGCGTCGACGCCTCTCTCGACGCCGCCGTCGAAGTCGCCGGCCTTGAAGCGCGGGGCGACCGCGGCCCTGATGATCACGCTGGAGACCGCGTCGGTCAGCACGCCCTCGAGACCATAGCCGACCTCGATCCGCATCTTTCTGTCGTTCGGGGCGACGAGAAAAAGCACGCCGTTGTTCTTCTTGGCGAGGCCGAGCTTCCAGGCGCGAAACAGCCCGTTGGCGTATGCCTCGATATCCGATCCCTGCAGCGAGCGCACGGTCGCCACGACCAGCTGAATGCTGGATTTGTCTTCGAGATTCTTGAGTTTGTCTTCCAGCGCGGTCTTGACCGGCTGCGAAAGTATGCCCGCCTGATCGGTGACGCGCCCTTCCAGCGCCGGAAAATCGATAGCGGCCCAGGCGCCGCCGAGGAAAAATGTGAGGATGAGCGCGAGAGCGACGGCCGCTCGCCTTGCTGCAAGCGCCGCGACCCCCGGCAGCTTCGCGGCTTCGGCGTCCGGAGCGATCGGGCGAAAGGCGCGATTCGCCATCGCTCGAACGATTATGTTCGAGCGGAAAGCGGCAGCCCCGTCATGGCCCGGGCCGGTCCCGGCCCAGGGCGATTCCCCGTCTATGCCCCACCCGTCGCGCTGCGCGCTCCGCCCTCCCCGCAAGGGGGAGGGATGGGGAGCCCCACGTTCCATGGTACTTCTTCCCTTCATCCATTTCCCTGCTTCAGGCCCCTCGTTTCAGCTTTCGCGGGGGTTGCGCCCGGCCGCGCAACGCTCGCAGAGCCCGGCGATCTCGACGACGCGGGTGCGCGGGGAAAAGCCGGCCGATTTCGCCACCGCGGCGAGTTCGAGGGAGAGTTCCGAGGAGGTCGCCTCCTTGACCTCTCCGCATGCCTCGCAGATCAGGAACACGACCGCCTCCTCGGCGTCGTGGGAATGCCCGCAGACGACAAAAGCGTTCTGCGAAGCGAGTCGATGGGCGAGGCCGTTGTCGAGCAGATAGCCGAGCGCGCGGTAGACCGAGATCGGCGCCGGCCGCTTGCCCCTGGCGTCGACCATCAGCTCGATCATTTCATAGGCTCCGACCGGGCGGTTGGCCTTGATCAAAATGTCGAGAGCCTGCTGGCGGGCGGGAGTCAGCCTGCGCGGGGCGGGCGGATGGCCGTGGGATTTCGACTCTGGGTTCATGGGCTGAAGACTACCGCGCTTTGCGCGTCCGACCTACCCCTTCTCGGGCGGCGGCGCTTCCGCAGCCGCAGAATTCGCCGAGATTCAGAACGGAACCCCCACGCCTATGCCGCCGCCGAGCTCCCTGGCGTTGGAGCGCGGCGACGGATTGGCGTGAGGATCGACGCTGTAAAGCGGCTGCGGATCGGAGCCGCCGGCGCCCGCCTTGGGCGTTATCGACATGTCCTGCGCATGTTTGGGGTCGGATTTGACTGCCGCGCCCGATTGGGCGGAAGGCACGGGAAGGGCGTCGGGATCGTTCTCTCCGAAGCAGACGGGATCGTCCTTCCATCCGGCCCTGGCGCAGGGCAAGGCGGCGGGGGCCGCAGGCTTTTTCGCTTTGGCTCTGATCGCCGCGCGGTCGGCTTTCTCCAGGGCCTCGGCGCCGCAACAGGAGAAAGCGCAGGCGAGACCCACGACGAGAACGGCTCCGGCCAGCGCGCCGCTTCGCACTCGCGCAAAACTTGCGCCCGCAACCGCGGCGCGCTTTGAGAGTTTACACATAAGCGCCTTCTGTGCTTGAGCTAAGTTCTGAGGCATGTGGCGGGAAGGCTGGCTGGAAATAATAGATGGGAGGTCCCCTCAAAATCCTGGTGATGGGCCGCTCCGAGCGGCGCAGAAACGAAATCGCGGACACGCTCGCCGCGTCCCTGGGGGCGGTGCGCTTCGCCGAGACTGAAATAAAGGCGAATATTGTCCGGAATTTGGATGATTCGCGTCTGGACGCCATCGAACGCGCCCGCAGGATCGGCTGGCTGTGCGATCAGGTGACGAAGGCGGGTCATCCGGTGGTTGCGGACGGGCTTTTCGACACTCCCGAGGAACGGGACGCTTTTGGAGAGGCCTGCGCCGTCTGGACGGATGAAGACGGCGTTCCCGTCATTCGCGGATCTTGCGAAGGAAACGCGCGCGCCGGGGTGCTGCGGGAGCGCCTCGAAGAGATATTGCGGCGCATTCAGCCCGCCGGCTGAAGTCCCTCTCACGGCGGACCGCCGTCACCCTCGCAACATGCGCCGTCCGCAGGGTTTTGATATAGCCGGAGCAGAACGACAAATGGTCAAGAGGGAGCGATAATCATGCGCGGTCTGGTTGGTCTTGCGATGCTGGCGACATTATCCGCAGCGGCGCCGGCTTTCGCCACAGGAACCGAGGAACAGCGCGCCGCCTGCACCGACGACGCCTATCGCTGGTGCAACGATTATATCCCCGACGCCTATGCGGTCGAGCGCTGCCTGCGGGCGCATATCGGGGGGCTGAGCCCGGCCTGCCGCAAGGAACTCGGCGGCGGACGCAGGCCGAAGCGCGGGTGATAGAGCGGCGAAGTCATTCGCCCCGCGCGCGGCCCAGAGTTCCGCCCGTATAGATTCCGTCCCATGTGAACCCGGAACTCTCGGCTTGGCCCGGCGCCGCCTTGTCGTCGCGGGGCTTGATGTCCGGGACGGCGGGCTTCGTCCCGGCGCTCTCCCGCAAGGGATCGCGCGGCTTGCTCGCCGCCCTATTTGCTTGTTCCGCCAGACAGTTTCCGGCAAGGAAAAGGGCGAGCGCCGCCGCCGCCGGTCCGAGCCAATCGGTCCGACCCTTTCGGAAAAAACGGCGCCGGCGTTTTCCTGGCATAATTCTGGTTCTTTCGGCTTTGCGGGCGGCTCGCGCGCTGGAATGCGCTTCGGCGAATAATGCGCCCGGGGGCGAATGAATGGAAGTCGCGGCGGCGTCCCGCCGATCTTACAAGGGGGAGGCGGGTTTTTGACAGGGCTATCGCATTTGACCGAGGACGGATCTGGCGAAGGCGTCGGACCATCCGGAGCGCTTGCGCTTCCGTCGGATGGAGATTTCCGGCCTTGCTCGCTTGAGGACGTTGAGGGCGAGCTTTCGGATGGTCGCGAGATTTTCGGCGCCGTGATCCTTGCGGTTGCGGGCCCTGTCCTCGTCGAAGGTCACGTCCAGCACCCAGTGGACGCCGTTCTCGATGCTCCAGTGGGCGCGAACCGCCTTGGCGAAGGCTTCGGCGGACAGCTTTGCGGAAGAAAGATAGTAGCGGCAGGACCGCGTGATCCTGCCGTCGCGCTCGACCTCTGTCTCGATCCGCCCGATGGTCGAAAGCTGCGGCATCGCCGGGCGATCCTTGTCGCCCTTTGGAAACAGCCAGCCGACATCGTGAACGACCGCGTGGCGACGCGTCTCCACCCGGCCATGATCGGCGTCCGTCGTCTCGAATGTCCCGGCGATGCAAGCTTCGGGGTCGGCCAGAAACGTCTCCACATCTTTCAGTGTCGCCGGGCGGTTGGCCTTCAGGGCGAACAGCCAGTCGCCGCCGCGGTCGAGCACCTTCTGCGCCGTCGGAGCGTTGCAGTGGATGGCGTCGGCGGTCACCAGCGCGCCGGTCAGGTCGAGCAGATCGATGAGCGCCCGGGCCGCAGTGATCTCGTTGCCGCCGTCCTCCACCGCCTTCTGGCCGATGACCAGCTTCGCATCGGCGGCGAAGGCCGTCACCACATGCAGCGCCGAGGCGCCTTTGGCCTTGTCGAAGGAGCGGCGCAGCGTCTTGCCGTCGATGGCGACGACGCCCGCGCCATCCTCGCCCAGCGCCTCCAGAAAGCGCCCGAAACAGGCCGCCAGCGCCTCCGGGTCGATCTGCCGGAACAGACGCGAAAACGTGTCGTGGCTCGGCAAGCCGTTCTCGAGGCTCAGGACTTCACGAAACAGCTCTTCCCGGTCCTCGGCAAAGTCGGCAAATTCGACGCAGCCCTCGCAGCCGCAGATCGACGCCGTCAGCGCGATCATCAGAATATCCAGCAACTCGTGCCGCGTGGCGTTGCCGCTGCGCGGATCGGGAACATCCCGCAAGATCGTGATCAACAGGCTCATCGGCTCCTCGCGAATCGGAACCAATGACAGAATCCATTCAACAGCCCGGCGCTACCTCATTTCGTCAAATGCGATTCCCCTGGGGTTTTTGAGCGGCGTCGCTTATGTGAACGGGGATTTCGTTCCCCTGTCGGAAGCAAAGGTCTCGGTTCTCGACCGCGGATTTCTGTTCGGAGACGGGATCTACGAAGTCGCGGCCGTGCTCGGAGGCAGGCTGATAGACAATGAAGCCCATCTCGCGAGGCTGGAACGCTCGTTGAAGGAAGCGGCTCTCGCGACTCCCGTCCCCTTCGCCGAAATTCCGAAGCTCCAGCGGGAGCTGATCGCACGCAACGCGCTCGCGGAGGGGCTGGTCTATCTGCAGGTGACCCGCGGCGCGGCGCCCCGCGATTTCGCCTTCCCCAAAGACGCTGCGCCGACGCTGGTGATGTTCGTGCAGGAAAAGAACCTTCTCTGCTCCCCCGCCGCCGAGGCGGGCGTCGCCGTGAAAACCGTGCCCGATCTGCGATGGGCGCGCCGCGACATCAAGAGCGTCTCCCTGCTGGCGCAGGTTTTCGCCAAGCAGGAGGCCGCAGCCGGCGGCTGCCAGGAAGCCTGGATGACCGATCCCGCCGGCATGGTGACCGAAGGCGCTTCGTCCTCGGCTTTCATCGTGACCAAAGCGGATAAAATCGTGACCCGCCCCAACTCCCGCGAGATCCTGCCGGGCTGCACGCGCAAGGCCGTGGCGGCCCTCGCCGAACGCTGCAGTCTCGAGGTCGAGGAGCGGGCCTTTTCGGTGGCCGAGGCGTTGGCGGCCGAGGAAGCTTTCATCACCAGCGCAACGGCTTTCGTGCTTCCGGTCGTCTCGATCGACGGCGTGAAGATCGGGGCGGGCGTTCCGGGCGAAAGGACGAGGCGCCTGCGCGAGATCTATATCGAATTCGCGCTGGCGACGGCGGAGTGAGCGAGTTTGCGCGATTAGGCAATAGGCACTTTCCCGCAGGAGGGCCACCACAGAGCGGTGGGGCAGGGTGGCGCACACCTAATTTTTGCCGCCCAATCGCGTTTCAGGGGCCGGCCTCCTCGCGAATTCAAAATTCGGTTTGACAAAGCCGTTGCTAAAAATATCTTTTTGATTCCTCGGCACAGTTCAACGAGACATTTTAATGAGTGAACAAACCAGCGCGCAGAAGTCAGAGGCAAGCTCGAAATACGAAAGTCGAGAGGAAAATGGTAATGGCAAGGTGCTCAAAAGAGCAATAATTCTTATTTTGGCGATCATAAACGCAGCCATATCTGGTTATATCACTTGGCCAAAATCTCATGAGGGAGCGTTTATTCAATTTCTTGCGGTGTCACTTGGAGCTCTTGCTGCAGCCGACTTGTCAATAGTGATTTCCTTTATAATCGCGCTAATTTGCGTCTTCGTCGCCGTCGTAGTTTATTTCAAATTTCCTGTCAGTGCACCTCCTCCAATTACCGGATGGCTCCAGCCAGGTAATGAGCCCACTCCAGAGAACGCCTGTAGCATAGCTCAGTCACGCCTAGGCGAAGGCAGCTTGTTACTTATGGGAGGCGAGGCATTTTTGAATATCGCGTCGCCCTCCGCACAAAGGAGCCAAGTTGCCGTCCAGATGGGAGAATGCCGACTTCTGACTGTAAACGTCACTCCCAATGGAGTCGCAATCGACGCGGTCTTATATGATGAAAACGGCAAATATATTGGGGATATAAGAAAGAATAAAGTTACGCTAGATGGAAGTAGGGACCTAATAATAGAAAGAAGCGCGGACCTAACGACGCTGGTCGTGCACGACAGAAATGACCGTGAGATTTTAAGAGTGAAGTACATAAACGCGAGAGCGATAACGGCCCGCGGTATATTCTCATGTCCTAAATCTATGACGCGATCAATTACAATAACAGACAAATACATAGATGTAATAAAGGGAATGTCAGGAAATTGTTCGGTGAACGCCCTGGTCGGGATTTCCTTTCCCTAATTAGGGCCCAGACTCATAACCAATAGCTGACAGTGGCAGCGAGGCAAACGGCGGCGAGGAAATTGACGGCGTTTCTGTCGTAGGGCGTCGCCACGCGTCTAAAATCCTTCAAACGGCAGAACATGCGCTCGATGGCGTTGCGGTTTCGATAGAGGAGCGGCTGTCAGCCAGAATTGTTCGCGAATCATCGGCGCTTCCTTTCGGAAGCCCTGAATCACAACCCGCTCTTTACGCCAAGCACTTTATGGGTCTGGACCCTAATGGCGGCAATATTGTCTCGCTCGGTATCCACGGATACCAAACGGCGACGGGCATCGGTTGGTCGAATACGGCCATTGGTATCGGGATGGATGTCGACTCGACGACCCGTTCAGGGGCGAATATCTGGCTGAACGCCAACGGCTATGTCGGCATCGGGACGGCGTCGCCAACCTCGTTGCTGCATCTGTCGTCAGGAATCGGTATACCGATTATTCAGTTGGATGCTGGCTCTGGGGAGGTTGCTCAAATCGGTCGAGCCAGTGCGTTTTTATACCCTGGGGGTAACACTGATTTGGGTATCAACGCACCTGCTGGGCAGCGTTTAATGCTTGGCGTTGCAGGCACGCCAGATTTGACCATCTTAAATGGCGGCAATATCGGGATAGGCACTACGTCGCCCGGCTCGTCGCTGCAAGTGAATGGCGGCGCGGCTATCGGCTATTCGACCAACACCGCCGCGCCTTCCAACGGCATGCTGGTGAGCGGGCAAATCGGCGTCGGCAAAGCTTCCCCCGCCGCCGACGTGAAGGCCGACATCAACGGCGCGGCCAAGGTCGCGGGCACCGGCTCCGAAACCTGTGCGAGCGCCACCGCCATCGGCAAATTCCGATACAACGCCTCCAAAGGCTATTTCGAAATCTGCTCTCCTTAGCGCGGGGCGGCTTTTTTTAGCTCCCTTGAAATCTGCTCAAGTAGGCCCAATCTACTGTGATGGTATAGCTTGGCTGCATGTGATCCCCCGATTTCTGAGGAACCTATGAGACCCTACAAATATAGATTCATGCTTTGGCAGCTGATTGCCGCGTGCGACACCGGGAAATATGACACTTTGACTCTGGAAGAAGTGAAACAGCATGCGAACGCGGGAACCATTGGGTCTTTTATGGTGGCGACGTTCGGTCAAGATTGTGATTTCAGCATCTTTGAACCCAGCGATTGGACGAATATCGGCGAGACATGGGCCCGCATTGCAAATGCAATTGACCCAAGCCGAAAATTTGGCGTCGATAGAAAGGGCGTTTGCTTGTTGATGGCCTACGCTCTTGAGAGCTTGCAAATGCTCGAATCTGAAACCGCAAACAGCTAACCTAGGCCACCCTGCATGGGGTGGCTTTTGGCGCGTTTAACAGAAAGGGCCTTATGCGACTTTTTGATCTGGCATAAAGGGGGCTTAGGGAGGCTTCCTATCGCTCTTACTTCAAACTTGACAGCCGGGTGTGTGCGAGATTGAAATCGGCGCTTAATACGATGGGAGGGCTAACTGATGACCGATTTGCCGAAGGAATTAAAGGAGCAATTGAAGTCCGTTGCGCGCACCCCGGATGGTCTAAAGGTCGTTTTTAGGTATGGATTTCGTATCGTTGAACTCAAGAATGAAAAAGTGATAGAGCCGGCTGCAAGAGAAGATTTAGTAAGAGTCTTGCAAACAGATCACGGATTTTCCAAAGAAAAAGCGGAAAAGACAGCCGGAGACTGCGGGTATACCTCCGCGCATTGCGAGTCGTATGGTTGCACCGGGCATTGCGGTGGCCCATACAACAGTGGTGGAAGCTACTGGTATTGCACATGCATATACCGAGAATCGGCTCCGCCTGAGGCTGTGTAACAAAGTGGCATGCCCAGAAGCGGAGCCTTTTCGAAAAATGAGACGTGTCCCCGCTGTTTGCTCTGCAATGCCGCCTAGTTTGCGGCTTAAGCTGCGCTATCCACAATAGCTTACACGTTTCATATCATGGAAGACTGGGATCATGTATTTGATTGCGTCATAATTAGCGCCGGTGAGGAGAATTTTTCCAGAATCATATTTGTAAGGGCCAACGGGCCTGCAATGTATAGGCAGGTCTGGGAAACTTATCGAAAACAATTTGACCTGATAGTCATAAAAACCAACTTCCACTGGAGTGCTAGAGGGGACATCGTGTCCGTTTTCGACTCGTTGCACCCTGCACGCCATGTCAAACATAAGCTCGAAATAGACATCGACTCTATCTCCTGTCTTCTCTTCAGTTAACCTTCCCCAAATGTCTGAAGCAGTGGCTACTATTCTACCGTTTCCATCTGACCAAGTCGTGTCGTCTCCTACGGTCGACAACACTTGCGACCGTGAGCTGGAAACCAACTCGCAGCGAGTTGGTGATTCTGTTTTCACGCAGACAAAGGTCTGGCTTTCCATTTCTGCACCCTCAAACAGAGATTGAGGTCGCCTTTGCAAATTCGTAGCTGAATCCATTTCAGTGCCTTTGGCAAGAGGCGTCTATTACCTGCTTTACCCCCGACGAAAGGCCGAAGCCGCGCGAACGTGAGCAGGATGGGCGAGAGTGTTGATGAATTATGCTATAGTGAATTTCCAGATACCATTTTTACTTCCAAGACATGCTTGCGCAAATTCATAGTTCCTCATCTGGTTTCTATCTACATATTTATCTACAATTTTATCTCTACAAGCTTCCTCAGGTGATTGACGCCAATTTCCATAAAATCTATTTTGTCCGTCCTTCCGTAAAAGATCATAGTCGACGTAGAGGTAATGTGTTGCCTCAGTGGCACCTTCAACAATATGACCGGCTGTGATGGAGTCGAGGTCAAAAATTGACATGTCCGGGTCCCATTTCCATTGCAAAAGTAACATTTCTCAACCCCCATTTGATCAAAAAGTGGGGATGAGCGTCGTGGTTCACATTTCGCTAGCTCCATTGTGCGCATATTGACCCTAGGTCGAGGGCGAAGGGTACGATAGCCGCCATGTTTGCCAGTGCAAGTGTTAAGGCTTGCTCCGACCGCAAAGAGGAGGAATTGGGCGCTCCCGGCAGAGCGGCGCCAACCTTCGACCAGTTTCGCCTCCTAATCCCGCCAGCCGAGCGAGCGCTGCACGGCTTTCTCCCATGAGGCGATGAGGCGCGCGCTTTCCGCCCGCGCCATTTGCGGCGTCCATCGCCGCTCGGCTCCCCCGTGCAGGGCGATGTCCTCCAGAGAACGCCAGAAACCGACCGCGAGTCCCGCGGCGACGGCCGCGCCGAGAGCGGTGGTTTCGATCATGGCCGGCCGCGTCACCGGCCGCTCCAGAATGTCGGCCTGGAACTGCATGAGCAATTCATTGTCGGTCATGCCGCCGTCGACCCGCAGCTCGGCGACGGCGACCCCCGCATCGCCTTCCATCGCCGCGAGAACCTCGCGGGTCTGATAGGCCGTCGCCTCCAGCGCCGCGCGCGCAATATGGCCCTTGTTGCTGTGCCGGGTGAGCCCCGCGACGATGCCCCGGGCGTCTCCGCGCCACCTCGGCGCGTAAAGCCCCGAAAAGGCGGGGACGAAATAGACATCGCCATTGTCCTCGACCGAGCGCGCGAGCGCCTCGATTTCGTGGCTTTCCCGGATCAGCCCCAGATTGTCGCGCAGCCATTGCACCAGGGCGCCGGCGATGGCGACCGATCCTTCCAGAGCATAGACCGGCGCGGCGCCGCCGAGCTTGTAGCCCAGTGTCGTGATCAGCCCGTTGCTGGAGACGCGGGGTTCCGTTCCCGTGTTCATCAGCATGAAACAGCCGGTGCCGTAGGTGTTCTTGGCGTCGCCGGGCCGCAGGCGGGCCTGACCCAGCAAGGCGCCGTGCTGGTCGCCGAGCGCGCCGGCGATCGGAACGCCCGCGAGAATCGAAGCGCTGTGCGCCGCGCAATGGCCGTAGACTTCGCTCGAAGAACGGATCTCGGGCAGGCAGGCCCGCGGTATGCCGAAGAGGTCCAGAATCTCCTCGTCCCACTGGAGGGTGGCGAGATTCATCATCTGCGTGCGCGAGGCGTTGGTGGCGTCGGTGACGTGCAGGCCGCTTTTCGCCCCGCCGGTGAGATTCCAGATCAGCCAGGAGTCGATGGTCCCGAACAGAACCTCGCCGTCCTGCGCTCTTTCTCGCGCGCCCGGCGTTTGCTCCAGCAGCCAGGCGAGCTTGAGCGCGGAAAAATATGTCGCGAGCGGCAAGCCGGTCTTCGCGCGCAGGCAATCGGCTCCTCTCTCGCGCGCGAGTGCCGCGACCGCCTGTTCCGTGCGCGTATCCATCCAGACGAGGGCGTTGTGGAGAGGGAGGCCGGAAGCCTTGTCCCATATCAGGCAGGTTTCGCGCTGATTGGCGATCCCGACCGCGGCGAGATCGCCGGGGCGGAGACCGGATTTTTCAAGCGAGCCGGCGACGCAATCGAGCGCATTGCGCCAGATTTCCGCCGCGTCGTGCTCCACCCAGCCGGGTTTTGGGTAAATCTGGGCGTGCTCGCGCCGCTCGAGAGCGACAATGGCGCCGGTCTCGTCGAAGATGATGAATCTGGTGCTCGTCGTGCCCTGGTCGATCGCGCCGATATATCTGCTCGCCACTTGGTCTCGTCCCTGAAAGAAGCCGGCGCGCCTCACGCCGAAAGGCGCATTCTGGCCGAGAATATTGACAGGCGCTTATAGCGGCTGAGAGTTGCGCCGCGCCAAATGCCGCAGCCGGTCGGCTGTTTCCTGCGGTCCGCCGACGCCGATGAAAAAGGAAGCGCCCTCGCCGGGCGAGGATCTGATCGACATGGACCAGCCGTGGCGATCGACGATCGACTTGCAGATGGCGAGGCCGATCCCCGTGCCCGGATATTGGGTTTGCGAATGGAGGCGGCGGAAGGGCTCGAAGATGGTGCGCGCGTATTTTTCGTCGAAACCTATGCCGTTGTCCGAGATTTCGAGCACAAATCCGTCGCCGTCGACAGGCGTCGACCTGATGACGATGCGCGGGGGGACATCGGGCTTGCGATATTTGATCGCGTTGGAAAGGATGTTTTGCACCAGCCGCGCGAATTGCGAGCGGTCCGCCCTGAATGTGAGATGCGGGACGTCGAGGACCAGCTGGGCGCCGGCATCCTCGATCGACTGGGACAGATCGCCGAGCGCCGCCTCGATCTCCTCGCGCAGATCGAGCTGCTTCAGCACCTGGGTGTCGTTGATGGTGCGCGAATAGGTCAGGAGATCGTCCACCAGATTGCGCGCCCGCAACGCCGATTTCCTGATGATCTCGGTCGCCTGCTTCGCCTCGCCGAGTTCCGATGCGGCCATCGCCTGCTCCAGAAGATCGGAGAAGGCGGCGATCTTGCGCAGCGGCTCCTGGAGATCATGTGAGGCGACATAGGCGAATTGCGCGAGGCGCGTATTCGCGCGCTCCAGCTCCGAGGCGCGCAGCGCGAGCGCCGCTTCCGCCTGCCTGCGCGCTGAGATATCGAGCACGGTGGCGAGTATCAGAAGACCGTCCTCGGTCGGTATCGGAGCCAGTCCAATCTCCACCGAAAACTCGCTGCCGTCGCGCCGGACCGCCTTCAGGTCGCGGCCCGCGCCCATCAAGCGTTTCTCGGGCTGATCGAGATAGGATCTCCGCAAATCGGCGTGATCCGCGCGGAGCGTCGGGGGAACGAGCATATCGACGCATTGGCCGATCAGCTCCTGCACGGAAAAGCCGAACATGTGCTCGGTCTCGGAATTTACATATTCGATGATTCCGTCCCGGTTGGTCACGATCATCGCGGCCGGAGCCGCTTCCACGGCGAGGCGGAAGATATCGTAGCCTATGCTGTGCAGACCCATCGCGCCCCCTTGCCGCAAATGACGAGCGTCCTATTTCTGTTTGGCGCGTCGTTTTTCGGGCCTGTGCAATCAGGGACGCGCTCTTCTCCTCACCCTGATGATAGCGCTCCGATGTCTGTGGTCGACGCCCCCAAGAGAACCTTCCGCATTCTTATCATCGAAGATGATCCGGACGACATCTTCCTGTTCAAGCGCGCGCTCAACGACGTGCGGCGCATATTGAAGCAGGACATCAAGGCGGAGGTGGTGGAGAACGGCCTCGAAGGGCTGTTTCTGGTCTCGCTCGAAGACCTGACCGACCGGCTGCCCGACGCCATCGTGCTCGATCTGAACATGCCGCGGCTCGACGGCATCAAATTCCTGCGCTCCCTGCGGAGCTCGCTGCTGCTCAAGGACCTGCCCGTTTTCGTGCTCACGACGACCAGCGCAACCTCGATTCACGAGGAAGCGCTCCTCGCCGGCGCCGACAGGGTCTTCGTCAAGCCCAACGACAGCGAGGCGCTGGTGGTGGTCGCCCTGGAGATCGTGGGCGCGGCGATGGATCGCCGGCGCGGCGTCAACGGGAACGAAACGGCGTGACGCAGCAGGGCGGGCGTTCCGCGGACGACCTCGTCTCGACGGATATTCCCGCCCGCCTCGACGCCTTGCCCTGGCGAAGATTCCACACCCTGGTCGTCGTCGCTCTCGGCGTGACCTGGGTGCTCGACGGGCTCGAAGTGACCCTGACGGGCGCCGTCGCCGGAGTTCTTCAGGACTCTTCGACATTGGCCCTCAGCGCGGGGGAGATCGGCTTCGCCAGCAGCGCCTATCTCGCGGGCGCGGTCTGCGGCGCGCTCGCCTTCGGCTGGCTGACCGACCGGCTCGGGCGCAGGAAGCTCTTCTTCGTGACGCTCGCGATCTATCTTTCGGCCTCCGCGGCCACCGCAGCCTCCTGGAGTTCGGCGAGCTTTGCGGCCTTCCGTTTCCTTGTCGGAACCGGCGTCGGAGGGGAATACGCCGCGATCAATTCCGCAATCCAGGAACTCGTCCCGGCCCGGGCGCGGGGCCGCGTCGATCTTCTCGTCAACGGCAGCTTCTGGCTGGGCGCGGCGCTCGGCGCGGCGGGTTCTCTCGTGCTTCTCGATCCCGCCGTGATTGCTCCGTCGCTGGGCTGGCGCCTGTGTTTCCTGATCGGCGCCGCCCTCGGCCTCGCGGTGTTCTTCATGCGCATGTGGATTCCCGAAAGCCCGCGCTGGCTCATGACGCATGGACGGCTCGGCGAAGCGGAGGAGATCGTCGCTTCCGTCGAACAAGGCGTGGCGCCGCCTCGCACGAAGAGCAGGTTTCGGATCGCTAAAGGAGGCGCGCTGGCGCGCGTCGGCTTCAAGGACGTCGCGCGCGTGCTCTTCCGCTCCTATCCTCGCAGAACGATCCTCGGGCTGTGCCTCATGGCGTCGCAGGCGATGCTCTACAACGCCGTCTATTTCACCTATGCGCTGTCGCTCACCGATTTCTACGACGTTCAGCCCCAGCTGGTCGGCCGGCATCTCTTAGGCTTGGCGGCGGGAAATTTTCTCGGGCCGGCGACGCTCGGCGGCCTGTTCGACAGTTTGGGGCGCAAGTTCATGATCTGCGCCACCTATGCCGTCTCGGCGATCCTGCTTCTCTTGTTCGGCTTTTTGTTCGAGCGGCATGCGATATCGGCGAACGAGCTGACCGCCGGCTGGATGGCCATGTTCTTTTTCGCCTCCGCCGCCGCGAGTTCGGCCTATCTCACCGTGAGCGAGATATTTCCGCTCGAGATCCGCGCGCTCGCCATCGCTTTCTTTTATGCGGTCGGGACCGCCGTTGGAGGCGTTCTCAGCCCCTGGGTCTTTGGGACGCTGATCGGAACCGGATCGAGAACCAGTCTTTTCGTCGGCTACGCCATATGCGCCGCGCTCATGATGGGCGCCGCCGTGATCGAGCGTCTGTGGGGCGTCGCAGCGGAGCGCAAGCCGCTCGAAGAAGTCTGCCCGCCGCTTTCCTTCGCGAGGGAGGATCGAGGCTCCAGACTGTGATCTCGCTCGCCGCAACGGTTCCGCCGCGCCGCTTACGCCGCCATCGGAATGGGAGGGGCGTCGAGCGCGCGAAGGAAGCTCGCCATCCAGTTGCAGGCGTCGTGCTCCCTGATCTTCGCGAGCAGGGCGGCGTGCCGCTGCTTCCTTTCTTCGAGCGGCATGATGACCGCCTTGTGGATCGCCTGCGCCACCTCGTCCACGTCGTAAGGGTTGACGATCAGCGCCTCCTGGAGATCCTCGGCGGCCCCGGCGAAGCGCGACAATATCAGCACGCCGGGGTTCTCCGGATCCTGGGCCGCGATATATTCCTTGGCCACCAGATTCATCCCGTCGCGCAAGGGGGTGACGAGACCGATCTGGCTTCCGCGGTACAGCGCGGCCAGCGTATCGCGCGGCACGCTGCGATGGACATAGCGCACCGGCGTCCAGTCGAAATCGCCGAACTGTCCGTTGATTTCCCCGGAGAGCGCCTCCAGCTCATGACGTATGTCGCAATAGGCCTTCACTTCCTCGCGAGTCGGCGGCGCGATCTGCATGAGCGTCGCGGCCTTGCAGTTTTCGGGATGCAGCTCGAGAAACCGTTTGAAGGAGCGGAACCGGTCGGGCAGGCCTTTGGTGTAGTCCAACCGGTCGACGCCGATGATGTTGAGGCGAGGCTCGCCGCAGCGATGCAGCCAGCGAATGCGCTTCTGGGCCTCGGCGGAGCTCGCCATCTCGGCGAAGGCGTCGACATTGATGCCCACCGGGAAGGCCGAAACGGTGACGATGCGTCCGCCGGC
Organism: Methylocystis heyeri; assembly: GCF_004802635.2. Taxonomy (NCBI): domain Bacteria; kingdom Pseudomonadati; phylum Pseudomonadota; class Alphaproteobacteria; order Hyphomicrobiales; family Methylocystaceae; genus Methylocystis; species Methylocystis heyeri. The sequence continues at coordinate 2,503,878 of NZ_CP046052.1, read as the reverse complement.
GCGAAGCGTGTCGTCGGAGATCATTTCGCCGCCGGCGTGCTCGCAGACAAAGCGGCAGAAATTGCTCTGGTCCATTTTGGTCTGGAAGCCGATGACGTCATATTGCAGGAAGGAGTCGACCAGCCATTCGTGCTCCGGAACCGCCATCAGGACGTCCGGCGGCGGAAAGGGGATGTGGAGAAAAAAACCCAGGCGATTGCGGACGCCGCGCGACCTCAGCCCCGCGGCGAGCGCGATGAGATGATAGTCGTGAGCCCAAACGACGTCCGTTTTGGTGAGGATCGGCGCCAGCTCCTCGGCGAAGCGTTCGTTGACCCGGCGATAGGCTTCGGTGTTTTCCTGCGTGAAGCGGGCGAGATCAAGCCTGTAATGGTGGACCGGCCACAACGCCGCGTTGCAATAGCCGAGATAATATTCGGCGTAGTCCCGCTCGGTCAGCGGCATGGTGACGACGGTCACGTTGTCTCGGCGCGTGCAGGAAACCCCGATCCCGGATTCGTCGGCTACGATGTCCCCGCTCCAGCCGAACCAGACGCCCCCGCGTTCGAGCAGGCCGTCGAGTATGCATACCGCAAGTCCTCCCGCCGCCTGCCGCTCAGGCTCGGCGACGCGGTTGGACACAATCACCAGGCGTCTCATATCGCTTTCTCCCAGAAGCGCGACAGCCTCATCGCACAATTTATGATCCCCACCATGGAATAGGTCTGCGGATAATTGCCCCAGGCTTCTCCCGTCTCCACCATGATGTCTTCCGACATCATGCCCAGCCGATTGCGGCAAGAAAGCAGTTGCTCGAAGTAATCCCGCGCCTCCTCCTTGCGCCCCATTCTCGCCAGGGCGTCGACGCGCCAGAAGGAACAGGTGTTGAAGGCGGTCTGCGGAACGCCGAAATCGTCGGGGGCCTCGTAACGGAAGAGGTGCGGGCCGTGCGCGAGCGTGCGCTCGATCTGCGCGAAGGTCGAGACCATTCTCGGGTCGTCCGCATCGAGGAACCCGACCTCGCTCATCAACAGCAGGCCGGCGTCGAGGTGCTCGCCTTCGAAGGATTCCACAAACGAACCGCGCCGTTCCGACCACGCCCGCTCCACGACCGCCCTCTTCACGCGCTCCGCCTTCTCTCTCCAGTCGCGTGACCGCTCCGGCTCGCCGATGTGTTCGGCGATCAACGAAAGACGATCCAGCGCCGCCCAGCACATGACCGCCGACGTTGTATGAACGCATGCGCGCGAGCGTAGTTCCCACATGCCGGCATCCGGCTTGTCGTAAACGGCGAAAGCCTTGTGCCCCATGGTTTCCAACTGCAGGAAATCCATCCGCGTGGGCGGGGAAATGAGACGCCGATCGAGAAAGGCCTGCGCCACTCCCAGCACCACATTGCCGTAGCCGTCGTGCTGGATGTGCTCATAGGCCTGATTGCCGATCCGCACGGGGCCCATGCCCCGGTATCCCGGGAGCTGGGGGACGATCTCCTCGGGAAGCGCCGCCTCCAGCCCCACGCCATAGACCGGCTGCACATGATTTTCCTTGGCGGATGCGACCACGTTCATCAGCCAGCTGAAGTAGTTTTCCATCTTGCGCACCGCCGCGAGGCGATTCAGCGCGCGCACGACGAAATAGGCGTCCCTGACCCAGCAATAGCGGTAGTCCCAGTTTCTCTGGGAGCCGGGGGCTTCCGGGATGCTGGTGGTCAGGGCGGCGACGATGGCCCCGGTCGGTTCATAGGTGCAAAGCTTCAAGGTGATCGCCGCGCGTATGACCGCGTCCTGCCATTCGAAGGGAATCGCCAGACGGTGCGTCCAATGGCGCCAGTAGGACCGCGTGCGCTCCTCGAACATCTGGGCCATTTGCGAGACGCCTTCGCTGAGCGTTTCGTCGGCGCCGAGGATCAGGTCGATCGGGTGGTTCAGATTGAAGGTGGTCTCCTCGCGCACATAATCGACCGGCGCGTTGGTGGTCAGGCGCAAGGTCAAATTCGGTCCCACGTAGCGGATGTGATGGGAGCCGAAGGTGATCCCGGGAGTCGTGGCGCCGTAATCGAAGCGTGGCCGCAGCTTTATGCGTATGCGCGGCGTCCCCGATATCGGGACCAGCCTGCGCACCAGCGTCGGCGGAAAGAAGGACCGGTCCCGCCACCAGAAGCGGGGCGCGAAATCGGTTATGCGCAGCGCGCCGTGCCTGCCGTGCAGCGTGGTCTGGAGAATAGCAGTGTTGGCGTCGTAGCTCTGCTCGCTCTGCACATAATCTTCGAGCTCGACGCAGTAGATCCCCGCGCCTTCGGCGGCGGGCGGCGCCCCCAGCAGACTGTGGAACACCGGATCGCCGTCGAGGCGCGGCATGCAGGCCCAGACGACCTCCGCCTCGCGGTTGATCAGCGCGGCGAAGGAGCAGTTTCCGACTACGCCGAGTTCAAGATCGCTCATCTGCGCTCATCCCGTTGACATGCTTTACTTGGACCGAAAGCCAGTTGCGGAAATGGCTGACGTTCGCCGCTCGGTGATGCGCCAGAGTTTCTCCGCCGCCGATTTTTATGGAGACGCCTCCGCGGGCGTTGATGACGCGAAAGCCGGCTTCGTCCGTGGTGTCGTCGCCGGCGAACAGCGGCTTGCGTCCCCGGAAAGGGCGTTCCGACAGGAAAGCCTCGATAGCCTTGCCCTTGCCGCCGCCCTTGAGGAGGATCTCGAAGACCATCTTGCCGTGCATGACATGCAGGTCCATTCTTTCCCCGATCACGGCGCGCACGGCGCGGTAGCAGTCGCGTTCGAGATCGGGACGCTGGCGGAAATGCACCGCGGCCGCGCCCGGCTTCCGCTCGACCACGATGCCGTTTTCTTCTCCGATCGTTTGTTCGAGAGCGCTGACGATCCGCCCTAAATCCGGCGTCTCCCTCGCATGCAGGACGCCGGCCGCGTCTCTCCGCTGCAATCCGTGAACCCCGGCGGCCGGAAGCTTCAGCGGGCGCAGGATCCGGTCGATGCATTGAATCTCGCGCCCCGAAATCATCGCGAGCGCATTATCTGTCCTGTCCCGCAGGACGGCGAGCAGGTCCACCGTGGAGCGCGTCATGCGGACCCGATCGGGCCGATCGGCGATTTCGACCAGCGTGCCGTCCAGGTCCAGAAAGACTGCGAAATCGGAGATTTCTATGTTGGGCAGCAAAGCTCTGGCCTCTTCGCGTTTGGCGCTGTTCCTTTTGACGGAACATTCGAGCGACAGATCAGGGAGCTGAGCGGATCCTCTCGCCTTTCGACCAATGCGTTTTGGAGCGAGCAGGGCCCGCCAAGCGCTTGAAGCGCATTCGAACTCTCCGGCGCTCGCGCGCTGTTCGCGCAACCGCCCGACGAGCCCGAAGCGGGCGAGACTTCCCGGCGGGGCTTGGACTAAGTTTGGACGCGGCCGCCCCGGGACGAAAGCGCCTATTCCGCAAAACCAGACATGCTTTTGCGACGAGGATGCGCTCCAACCATATGATCTGGAGCGATTTCCCACCGACCGGACTCCATCCGGCCGGAAAACGCTCTAGTGGATGTAAAATCGAGCGCGGCAATTTCAACCCGCGACTTCGGCTCGACCCTATCGAGCGGTTCTGGAAAAGGGTTCTGTAAAAATCAGACTGAGACCTGGCGGCAAGGACTTTGCGCGACGCCTGTTTGGACGAGGTTCGGCTTTCAGTGCGAATTCTTGGCGGGCGACGTCGAACCGCTCTGCGGCGTGTCGCGTTCCAATTCCTCGCGCGGGATCAGCAGCGCCATCTGAACCAGTTCTGCAAGGCTCTGGGCTTGCATTTTCGCCATTACGGCGGCGCGATGCACCTCGACCGTCCGCTTGCTTATGCCCATTTCATCCGCGATGACCTTATTGGGCTGGCCCTTCAAGAGTCCCGACAGAACCTCGCTCTCGCGCTTCGTCAAGGTTGCTCGCTTCGCCAATATCTCCTGAGTCTTCGCGAGATGAGCAAGTTCGTCCTTGCCGCGCTTGAGCGCCTGATGGATCGACGCGAGCAGGGCCTCGTCGTTGAAAGGCTTCTCGAGAATGTCGACCGCCCCCATCTTCATCACCTGAACCGCCAGCGGGACGTCCGCGTGAGCGGTGAGGAGAATGACCGGAAGCGAGGCGCGCTGTTCTCTGAGCTCCTTCAAAAGATCGAGGCCGGTCATGCCCGGCATGCGGACGTCCGTTATGACGCAATCGCAGATGTCGTTCTGGATGGCGTCCAGAAAGTCTCTCGCGGATTCGTGCGAGCGGACGCTGTAGCCCTCGATCTTGAGCAGCAGCGAGAGAGAGTCGCAGACAGCGCGATCGTCGTCGACGATATGTATGGTTGCGGGTTCGGCCATGGCGCAGTTAAAATTCCATTCTCAAAGCGCCGCTCACGTTGTGGAGTTGCAACATAAGCCGCAGTCTATCCGAAAGTGTTTGTCTTGCCATCATAGTTTTTGCGAAAAAAGATCTTCGCATCGGGTCCGAGTCTCGAATGCTTTGAGGAAATCGCTGCGGCGGGGCCGTTCTCCCGCCCCGCCATCGTGATCGTTTGAAACGCTTTAGCCGCTGATCGCGCCGTCGCAAGATTTGAAATGCTTTCCGACGAGATCGCGTCTCGCTCGAACGCTTCCGTTCGAGCGATAAGCGCGCTGGAGCCGAGCCTATCCTTCCACGCGTTCTTTTTTCTGCGCAGGCGCAGACTTCGTCGCGACGAGGCCTGTCGCCAGCGGGGACGGCTGTTCGCGGCTCGGCTCGGCGAATTCGGTCTTGACCGGCTTGAACGCTTCCTTGGCGAACTCAGAGCAGAGGGCGCTCAGCTTGGTCGCCTCCGCGACGAAGTTTTCATAGGAGATCTTGGCGTAGTCGGACTGAAGCTCGATGACTTCGTTGAGACCCTTGGCGTTCAGCAATCTTCCGCCGTGCGCATAGGCGCTCTCGTAATGCTTCTTCGAGTAGGCTGTCGCTTCGTCCGATATCGCTTGAAGTCGCTTCGCGGTGGAGGCCGCCGCCTCCGAGACCGCGTCGAATTGGTTCATTCCCAGATTCCGGATATCGTGGAAGTCGATAAACATTAGACGTCCTTCTGCTGCTTCGCGCTCGCGCTTCCCCGGGGTCGGGGCGGCTCGTTCATGATTGCGCTGCCTTTTCCGCATCGTCGCCGGACTTTTTTTCTTGTTTCGCTTTATGCCTCGACGAGGTGGGAGAGGAGCCGATAAGACAATGGAAGTTGCCTTGGATTCAATTTGGTATTGTTACGTAGCACGTCGGATGGCCTGCGCGTCGCCCATCGCGACGGTCATTTGCGGCCGCTTTCCGCGAGTTTGGCTGCGCGATTGACGCGCGCATGGAGGACGCGCGAAGCCTTGAAGGTCACGACGCGGCGCGCGGTCACTTTGGCGGCTACGCCGGTCTTGGGGTTGCGGCCGGGCCGCTCCTTTTTGGCGCGCACATGAAAAGAGCCGAAGGCTCTCAACTTGACGTCCTCGCCGGCAGCGATCGTGTCGACGATCTCCCTGAGAACCTGCTCGACGAAGGCGATCGATTTCGTCGTCGAAAGGCCCAATCGCGTTTGCACCGCCTCGGCCAGTCCGGCCCGCGTCACGCAGTGGGATTCATTGTGGTTGGAGTGATCCGCGCGAACTAACATTTTCGCTCCTTTTGAAAGCTCATTTGCCTTCGCCCGTCTGCGCAGAAGTAGATCTTGCGACCTGCGCGCAGTTTAAGCGCCAGTTCAAAGCCATCAGTCCCGATTGTTACTTGGCCGACCATAGAAAAGCAAAAATCGAAATAATATCAACCTCGTATATCTACGTACATGGAAACGGGAGCCGGCAGGGAGAGGCCGGCCCGGGGGCGTTTCCGCAACGCTTTTGGCCGCAGGAGCACGGTTTCTCGCGCGATCCTGCCCAAAGCGTTGTGTAAGTGGCGGCAGTGTCATTGACGACTTCCGGTCTGGGCCGGAATGTTCAGGATGCCAGGGCGGGCGGCTTGACGACGGGATCATCGCTCGACGCAACGAGTGATTCCAACGTCATGGAGCGGCTGCGCTGAACCGCCTATTCATCGATTTGCTCCAGCAGGATAGCGCCGACCAGGCCCTTGACGACGTCTTCCTTGGAGAAGATGCCGACGACCTCGGTGCGGCGCTTGACTTCGCCATTGGGGCGTTCGAGCCCGGTGGTCGAGTAGATTTTCGACCAGTGGTCCAGTTGCCGGACAACGCAAGATTTCCTGATCAATGACCGACTGGCGATCTTCTGGAGGAGTTGCCAAATTGAAAGATTGCCCCACACTCAACTTGTTTGCACGTTTCGCCTCCGCGTGGGTGCGGACATTGCAACTACATCAGAAGGTGTAATAGAAGGTGTAATGCCATGATTAAGCTTAAGATCATCGCGATTATGCTTGGCTCGTTCTTGCTCGGCGGATACGCGCACATCGCACAAGCGGCTCCGATAGCTCCCTTGCCGAGCGCGGTTTCCAAGGGCGATCCTTTCGTCCTGCAAGTAAAAAAGGAGCAGCGTAAGCAGCGTCAGGAAGGTCGTCAGGGAAATCGTTCTGAGCGACAGGGCGGGCGAGAAGAGCGCCGCGAAGACCGGCGCTAACGAGCGGCGTCTCTGAAAATCATGGGATGACGCGCCAGTGGTCCTCGTCAGGGGACTGCGCAGGAACGTGTCCCAGTGACGAAACCGACAGACTTCGTGAATCGAAGCATTATCGAGGGAGGGGCCAAATGGATGGCAACCTGCAATCGGAAGCGACGTCTCGACGCAAAGTATTGTCTCTGTTTGGGCTAGCCGCAATAATAGAGCTCGGTGCGGCCATTACAGGATCAGATGCTGAAGCTCAGACGGCCGGCATGAAACGGCGGCATGAGCGGCGCATGGGCCGGCATGCGAGACGCGAGGAGCGGCGCACTGGGCGGCACAAGAGACGCGAGGAACGGCGCACCTAATTGCTAATCGCTTTCCCATAAGCAAACCTGCTGGCATGCCAAAAGCCAAGGCCTTCCACGCGCCGTGCCCGTTCTTTCTTTATTGGGAAAGGGCAACGGCGCCGAATGGGCGGAAAATCGGCGTGCCAGCTTCACGGGGTATCGGCTCGAGGGCGTGTTTGTGAATTGCACGCTTACTAAAGTGATGTTGCTTTCAACGTCGGGCGTGAGGCGATGAGACAAATCTTCAACTTCCTGAAGACTACAGTGCTCGGAGGCGCTGTTTTCTTATTACCCTTTGCTGCGATCCTGCTCGTTGTTTTGAAGGCGGGAAAGATGGCCGTCGATACCGCGACGCCGTTCGCCGAAAAACTGCCCATTTCGAAGGGCGAGGCAGTTCTCGCTGTTTATATCGGCGGGACCTTGTTGCTTGTGTTGATTGCATTCGCCGCGGGGCTCTACGCCCGTTCATTTCCGGTTGAACGGAACGCGGTTTCACTCCTTGAAGACAAGTTCTTGAACAAGCTGCCTCCCTACATCGCCATTCGTAAATACACTGATCGCTTGGCGGGCTTACAGGCTCAAGCAAAAGAAGACAAAAAGCCTGTCCTAGGGCCCAGACTCATAACCAATAGCTGACAGTGGCAGCGAGGCAAACGGCGGCGAGGAAATTGACGGCGTTTCTGTCGTAGCGCGTCGCCACGCGTCTAAAATCCTTTAAACGGCAGAACATGCGCTCGATGGCGTTGCGGTTTCGATAGAGGAGCGGCGAAAAGCAGTTCTTCCATTTGCGGTTGGCCTTGGGCGGAATATTCGGCAGTGCGCCGCCGTCCTCGATCCTACGGCGGATGGCGTTGCTGTCGTATCCCTTGTCGCCGTGGAGGACTTCGCAAGGCGGAAGATGGGCAAGAAGTTCCGCGCCCGCTGTGCAATCGGCGACGTTTCCGGCTGTGAGCATGAAAGCTATGGGTCGACATTGCGCGTCGGTCAGCGCGTGGATTTTCGTTGTGCGTCCACCGCGCGAGCGGCCGATGGCCTGATTTTTCTCCCCCCTTTGCCGCCGCTGGCCGAGCGATGCGCTTTCACCGCCGAGGAGTCGATGAGAACTTCCGTCGGCGGCCCGCCGGCTTGAGCGAGTGCATGGAACAAGTCGACCCAGACGCCCTTGGCGGCCCAACGGACATAGCGATTATAAAGTGTCTTTTTGGGCCCGTATTCCGGCGGTGCGTCGACCCAGCGCCCGCCGGATTTGAGCACTTGGACGATGCCGCTGATGACCCTGCGGTCGTCGACCCGCGCCTTGCCGCGCGTGTCAGTGGGAAGATGTGGCGCAATCTTCGAAAACTGCGCATCTGTCAGCCAGAATTGTTCGGGAATCATCGGCGCTTCCTTTCGGAAGCCCTGAATCACAACCCGCTCTTTACGCCAAGCACTTTATGGGTCTGGACCCTAGTGACCCGGCACAACAGTTGGCAATTGGGGTTCCTCGCCGACACGTTCAGTGATGGCCATGTCGCTGTTTTTGTGCCCGGAGCGCCAGACCCTTCATCTGGAACGGTCCATATTTTTGACGCGACTCGAGTCACGCCGCTCGACATCTCTTACGACGAAGCGCTTGCGTGCCTTGAGCAATCTGGAAAGGGCCTTCCCATTCTCTTGGGACGAACGCCGTTTGAGAACAAGCATCAAAGCGCAGAGGCCTAAATGGAGCGCTAACAGGAGCCGAGATGCCTGCGCGAACTCGATAGCGTCGGGCAGGCCGCGCCCGATCAAAGCCAGTCGGTCGGGCCAATCCTGCCCGTCTCTCCGTGAGATTTTTCAGTGGTGATAATGCCGGCGATAGACGCGCCGGTTCACCCGGCGCCAATGACCATAGTAAGCTCCTTCGATTTTCGCTTCGTCCATGTCCCTTTCGGTAGCGACGCCCGGAACCGGCGAGCACTCTGGGTCGGGCGGATTCGTCGTTGCTGCTCGGGGAGCGCTTGGGCCGGTCTTGCGGCGGGAGGCTGAAAAGGCGCCGGCCGGCGAAAAATGCGCGCGCGAACTCGGACGGGTCGCTTTACCGGGCGACGCCCGGGCTTTGACGCGAGCGCCGCGGTCCGTCTATGTTCGTCGAGGCCAACCCCGGACCATGGACAGGTGACGATTTGCGCAGGGCGTCGCGATACGGATTGCTGTCGGTTGCGTTTCTCGGGACTCCGCTTCCCGGTCCCGTCGGCGCCCATGCGGAGCAAGCCTCAGCGCCGCCGCCGTTCTTCGCCGCCCAGGCCGCCAAGCCCGAGGAGCCGTCGCTCTGGAGCGGGCTTTATGTCGGCAGCGAGACGTTCGTCGTCTCAGGCAAGGGCGTGAAGGGCGGCCTCGGCGGGGGGGCGCTCATCGGCTACGATCGCGCCTTTCCCGATAATGTCGTCGTGGGTCTCCAGGCCCGCGCGGGATACGCGCCGGCGCTGTTCCCACAAACCTCTTTCCGCGGCCTCGACTACCTCTCCGCGAATATGCGCATCGGTTACGAAATCGGCAGATGGACGCCTTTCGTGACGACCGGCGTCGTGTTGGCGAAGCCGGACATGGCCGGGCGCGGCTATACGTCGGCCGGCGACTCCTTCAACGGCCTCTTCGACCAGTCCGCCGGCGTGAGGGGGGCCGGAACCATCGGCGCCGGCGTCGACTACGCCGTCACCGATCGGCTGAAGGTAGGCGTGGAGGTTTCGGCCGGGGGCGGGCGCGGCTACTGGCTTCCGTGAGACTTGTCGTTCCTTATCGGCTGCGTCGCTCGCCCGCGGCGAGCATTGGCGTGGAGAACAGGGAATGGCTCACCCTTGGCGAGGATATTTTACTGCGGGCCTCGACGCCGATCCGGAACTCGCCGCAGCCATCGATGGGGAGTTGAGGCGCCAGCAGAGCTGTATCGAGCTCATCGCCTCCGAGAATATCGTTTCGCGACTGACCCTCGAAGCTCAAGGCTCGATCCTCGCCAACAAGACCGTCGAGGGCCTGCCCTTTAGCCGCTATTACGGCGGGGCCGAATTCGCCGACGCGGTCGAGCAGCTCGCCATTGATCGCGCCTGCAGGCTGTTCGGCTGTCGCTTCGCCAATGTCCAGCCCCATTCGGGCTCGAACGCCAATGCGGCTGTTTTTCTCGGGCTGGTGAAGCCCGGCGAGGGAATTCTGGCCATGGACGTGGCCGCGGGCGGCCATATCAGCCACGGCCATGCGGCGACGTTGACGGGGCGGGATTACAGGATCGAATTCTACGGCGTGGATCGCGCCGGCGAGCGCATCGATCTCGACGACCTGCGCGGCCGCGCCTTGCGCGCCCGCCCGAGGATCATCGTCGCCGGAGGCTCCGCCTATCCGCGGATGATCGATTTCGCCGGCTTTCGCGCGGTCGCCGACGAGGTCGGCGCCCGCCTGATGGTCGATATGGCGCATTTTGCGGGGCTCGTGGCGACGGGACTTTACCCCGACCCCTTTCCGCACGCCCACATCGTGACCACGACGACCTACAAGTCCCTACGCGGCGCGCGAGGGGGGCTCATATTGTGGAACGACGCTTCCCTCAGCGGCAAGATCAACGGCGGCGTTTTCCCGGGCGTTCAGGGCTCCGTTCTTCTGCACGGCGTCGCCGGCAAGGCCGCCTGCCTCGGCGAAGCGCTGCGGCCCGAGTTCAAGGACTATAACCGAGCGGTTCTCGACAATGCGCAGGCGCTGGCTTCGGCCCTTGCCGCAGCCGGCCTCAGGATCGTCTCGGGCGGAACGGACACCGGCCTGATGCTGGTCGATCTCGCATCCATGAAGATAACGGGAGACGTCGCCGCCAAGGCGCTGGAGCGCGCAGGCCTCGCCGTGAACAAGAATCTCATTCCCTTCGATCCACGGCCTGCCGAAGCTCCATCAGGCCTCAGGCTTTCCAGCAACGCGGGCTCCACCAGAGGTTTCGGCGTCGCGGAGTTCGGCGAAATCGGAAGATGGATCGACCGCGTTTTGCGCCGGCCCGAAGACGCGGCAAACCTCGCGGCTGTGCGCGACGAAGTGCGGATTCTGTGCGAACGACACCCTATCTACTGATTGCCCGAGCATCCGCTCGTCTGGTCGGCAGGCGTCGCCTCCCGGGCCGGCCGCTTCGGCTGCGGCGGACGCCGGCGGCGAAAATGAAAGGACGCGCAATGGCTGCGATCTCCAACGATATTGTTCTCGGCGCCTCGGCTCCGGATTTTCGGCTGCCCGCGACTGACGGAAAAAGCTACGGATTGGACGAAGTCGCCGGCGCCAACGGCACGGTGATCGTCTTCATCTGCAATCATTGTCCCTATGTGAAGGCCGTGATCGATCGCCTCGTCGCGGATGCGCGCCTTCTGCTCGGCGAGGGCGTCGGGTTCGCCGCGATATGCGCGAACGACGCCGACGCCTATCCCGAAGATTCATTCGAGAACATGAAGAAATTCGCGCAGACCCACAAATTTCCCTTTCCCTATCTGCACGACGAATCCCAGGCGGTCGCGAAAGCCTATGGCGCGGTATGCACCCCGGACTACTTCGGTCTCGACCGCCAGCGCGTGCTGAAATATCGCGGCCGGCTCGACGAAGGCCGCACGGCGCCCATTGCCGCCGGCGCGCGGCGCGAGCTTCTGGAAGCCATGCGCAATATCGCAAAAAATGGGGCGGCGCCGAAGGAGCAGATTGCGTCCATCGGATGCTCGATCAAATGGAAATAGGTTCGAGGCGAAGCCGCGTACGGACGATGGAACAAGGGGGCGACGAAAGCCGCCTCGAGGAAAAAAGCGGGCGGGCTTCGCATCCGCAGACGCAATGGCTCGGCCATCCCAAGGGCCTGAGCGTGCTGTTCGCCACCGAGCTGTGGGAGCGCTTTTCCTACTACGGCATGCGCGCCCTGCTGGTCCTTTACATGGTCGATCATCTGCTCGCGCCGGGCGGGGAGGCGGAAGTTCTCGGCCTCGCTTCTTTGAAGCGGGTTCTCGAGGCCGTGTTCGGGCCGCTCGGCCCGCAGCCGTTGGCTTCGCAGATCTACGGGCTTTACACCGGCTTCGTCTATCTGACCCCGATCCTCGGCGGCTATCTCGCGGATCGTTGGCTCGGGCGGCGGCGCATGGTCGCTTTGGGCGCGGCGCTCATGGTCGCGGGGCATTTCCTGATGGCGTCCGAGCCGTTCTTCCTGTTGGCGCTGCTGCTTCTCATCCTGGGCAATGGCGCATTCAAGCCCAACATAGTGACGCAGGTGGGAGGACTCTATGCGCCCGGCGACGCCCGCCGCGACCGCGCCTATTCCCTGTTCTACGTCGGCATAAACATCGGCGCCTTCTTTTCTCCCCTGGTCAGCGGGACGCTCGGCGAAACCCTGGGATGGCATTACGGCTTTGCGAGCGCCGGCGTCGGAATGGCGATAGGGCTGCTGACATATCTCATCGGCTCGCCGAGCCTGCCAGCGGATCGGCCGCGCCAGCGAAAGTCGGAGCCCACGTCGGCCGACAGGGCCGGATCCCGGCGCGCCTTGCTGGGCGTGCTGGCGCTTTTTATTCCCGCAACCTTGTTCTTTGCGACCTATGAACAGCAGGGCAACACTATTGCCCTGTGGGCGGAAAAATTCACCGATCGCGGAGTCGATCTGATCCTGTGGAAAGGGGATATCCCCGTCACCTGGTTTCAGGCGTTCAATCCGCTCATGGTGTTCCTCTTCACGCCGCTGCTGGTCGCTCTATGGGCCGCGCAGTCGCGCAGAGGTCGCGAGCCCGGCGCGATGGCCAAAATGGCCACCGGCTGCTTCGGCGTAGCGCTCAGCTATCTCATCATGGCTCTGGCCGCCTGGATCAATCCCGGCGGCAGATCGAGCTGGCTCTGGCTCGCCGGCTATTTCGTCGTGATCACCTTTGCGGAGCTGTATTTTTCGCCGATCGCGCTGTCTCTGGTGTCGCGCATCGCGCCCGACCACGCACGCTCGGCGACGATGGGGTTCTGGCTGACGACGACATTCGCCGGCAATCTGCTGGCGGGATGGATCGGAGGCTTATGGGCGAGCCTCTCCTCGGCGCAGTTCTTCCTTGCGCTCTGCGCCCTCTCCGCCGCGGCGGGCGCGTTGATCGCGCTCGCGCGGGGGCCGCTCGGGGCGCTCACGCAAGAGTGAACGCCCCGATGAGGGCGGCTTCGACCCGCGAGCTTCAGAGGATGGTGTTTTCGTTTATTTCTCCCGGAGCGAAAGGCGACAGAAACAGCCCTGCGAAGCCCTCCTCGAATACGCGAAGCACCGTGACCTCGGTCTCGCCGATGAGCACGTGCAGGCCGACGCGAACCGGCGCCGAGGTCTCCACCGCGACGCCAGAAGCGGAGAGATCGGAAATCCGGACCGTATGCTCGCAGCCGTCGGGCGTGCGCATCACCGCGTATTGATTGACCGGAACGAGGCGGCCGTGGGAACGGTCGTCGGGAATATCGAGGGCGCGCTGGTTGGCGTGCCAGGTGAGCTTGGCGGCGAGCGCCTCGCGCTCCGCGGCCGGAACCCTCAGCGTCATCGCGAAGCCGTCGTGCAATATGCGTATGACGCTCCCCTCGAAACGTCCCAGATCGTCGATGTCGGCTAAGACAGTCTCGCCGCGCCTCGGCGAGGCCAGGGCCGAAAGCCGCATGCCGCCGGGAGAAATATCGACGGTGCGGCAGGGATGCTCCGAGCCCGAGGAGAATATGCAGCGCCCGGGCAAAGAGATTTCCACACGCTGGAAGCGACGGCTGTCCGAAAGAACGAATAAGGGTTTGCAGCCTTCAAATTCGGATTTGGGTTGTTTTGTCATGATACTTTCCGGCCATAAGGCTCAAACACGCCGTAGCGCCAGAATGAAAAAGAAGCATTAAAACATGTTTACTGAATCTTGGCGTTTGATTTCACTTTCTTTTCTCGGTCCGTACGTCGGCCGCTCCCGGTCTCCTGCGTTTTCCGTCTGCACTTTCCCGGCAGCGCGAGCCTATCTGCATGATTTTACGTATAAATTGTCGCAAGGCAAAAGGAACGGCGTCTCGGCGCCGGAGTTTAACGAGCGACGATCGGGCGCCCGTGCGGGCCTGCGCCGCGCGTTCTCCGGCTCTATCGCCAGGGTAAAGCGGGAAAACCCGCAGCCAAAATGGAGACTCCGATGACCCTGTTCGGCAAAAGCATCGAGAGCCTGGACGAACTGTTCGTTTCAGGCCTCAAGGGCGCCTACTACATGGAAAACGAGATCGTCGAGGCCTTGCCGGATTTGATCGAGACGGCGCGCTCTTCGCAATTGAAACAGGCGTTGTCGTCGCATCTCGAAGAGACCAAGGGACAGGTGCAGCGGCTGCTCCAGGTATTCGAGATGCATGGCGTAAATCCCGAGTCCGAAAGCTGCCCGGCGATCGACGGCATCATCAGGGAAGGAAGCGAAATGGCGTCGGATTCGCAAGGCGGCGTGCTCGACGCGGCCATCGTGTCCGCGGCCCAGAAGGTCGAGCACTATGAAATCACCACGTACGGCTCCCTCATCTCCTGGGCCAAAGCGCTCGGTCGGGAAGACTGCGCTTCGGTTCTGAGGAAGAACCTCGACGAGGAAAAAGCCGCCGACGCCAAGCTGACCAAACTCGCCGAAGAGGGAATAAACCAGCTCGCGGCCTAAAGGGGATCTCAGCGCGAGACCATCTCCGAGGCGCAGACGCCGGCGCAGAGGAGGCCGGCGTCTCTCTCGTCGATCGCGGTGGTTCTCTGTTTTGCGGGCGACGTGTCGAGGGCAGCCCTTCCGAAAAACGTAATTTTTTCGATAATTCGCTTCAAGTTCGTTAACCGGGAGTCGGGGACGCCGCTCTTACTAATTTAGCAATATTTTCGATTCCGTCTTCCGTTGCTCAGGGCGTCTCAACTATCAAGACAATCTGACAGGGGCGGCGCGCCCCCGTCTCGCTTTGGATCGGGACGCGTAAAGCGCAACCCGCGCCGAAGCGCCCGCTTCAAGGAGAACCCCGTGCTGGTGTCGGTCATAATCACCAATTACAATTACGGCCGCTTCGTCGGCCAGGCGATAGACTCGGTGCTGGCGCAGACCCATCCGGAAGTGGAATGCATCGTCGTCGACGACGGATCGACCGACGATTCTCGCTCGGTGATCGAAGCGCGGCCCGGCGTCGTCGCGATTTTCAAGGAGAACGCCGGGCAGGCGCAAGCCCTCAAGAAAGGGCTGGAAGCGGCCAGGGGCGACCTCGTCATAAGCCTCGACGCCGACGATTACCTCTTCGAGAACGCCTGCGCCCGCGTGGCGGAGGTCTGGCGGCCGGGGGTTTCCTGCATTCATTATCGGCTGAGCCTCAACGGCGATCCCGCCCGGACCTGGCCGAGCGAGCCCTTCCTGAACGAAGGCCATGCGGAGTTTCTGGCCGCCAATGGCTATTATCCGTCTCCGCCCATGAGCGGAAACGCCTTCGACCGGAAATACATCCGCGAACTCCTCGCCCGCGCGGAGCATCTCGACGGCGACGGCGTCGACGCCTACCTGCTTTATTCGGCGCCCTTTTTCGGCCGCGTCGCGCATGTCGACGAAGCGCTCGGCGTCTACCGGACGCATGGCGGCAATGTGTCGATGACCTCGGGAAAGAAAACCGTCCGCAATTTCGGCGACCACGCCTATTACCAGTTCTGGGCGCAACAGAACGCCCAACGCTTCGCGCAGGAGAAGGGCGTCCCATATCCCCGCCGCAACCATCTCGTCGGCGCCTATCCGTCCTTGTGGATGCTGGTCGCCAAGGACGGCGGCTATGATCGTCTCCAACTGCCCGATCAAAGCCGGCTGGTGACGACGATGGCTGCGATCAAAGGCTTTGCGTTTCAGCCGGGTATCGAAAATCTCCGTAGGCTGAAGAACATCCTGCTGCTGCTGCTGCTGCTGCCGGCGCCCCTGATCCTGCGGCGGCGGCTGGAGAGCCGCCTGCTGGGCTGAGCGGCGAAAAATTCATCCTTGCAGGAACGCAGGAATCTCGGCCGCGAGTCAGTCGGCGGCATTCCCGACGCGAAGCGGAATCGGCGATCCAGAGCGCGCTCGGTCGAACGCGCTCCAAATCTCATTGACCGAGCATATTCTTTTTCAAAGACCGCTTCGCAATTTTTGTGGACATGCTTCAGAGTGTTTGTGTTGACGCGTTTCCCACGCCGGACCGGCGTCCACTCGGCTGGAAACGCTCTAGCGTTGCGCCTTCGCGATGAATTCCGCGACGGCCTTGCTGTTGTGCTCGCCGATCAGATGTTCGCCGTCCGCCACCAGATCGGCGAGGGTCTGGGCGCGCAGGGCCTCGCGCCAGGCCGTCTCGGCCGCCAGCATCCTGGTTTTGATGAAGCACTCCATTTTGTAGTCGCAGGGGTTCGTGGACTTTCCCGGCGCGCGCTGGCGGATTTCGCGGCAGGTGAAAGCGGGCTCCCGGCCGTCGATAGCCTCGACGATGTCGAGCAGCGTGATTTCGGCGGGCGGGCGGGCCAGCCGATAGCCGCCGCGGGGGCCAGGCGCGGCCTCGATCGCCTTGGCCTCCGCCAGGGCGCGCAAGTGCTTGAGCAGATAGCTTTCGGAAAGCCCGTGCAGTTCTGCGAGGGCCTTGCCGGGAAGCACCCGGCCCTCGCCCAGCCCGGCCAGCACGAGCGCGCAGTGCAACGCCGCCTCCACTCCATCGCTCAGTCGTCTCAATCCCTGTTCCCCCGACAACAAGACCCGGCTTGAATGGCGCGACAATCGTGGATATAAATTATCCACGAATCGGAAGCCTCTCCAATCCACGGCAAAAAGGATCGTCCCTCATGGAACGCAGGATGAATATCGCCGAAGCAGCGCCCGCGCTCTACGGCGTCGTGCGCGATCTCGACCTCGCAGTGCGAAAATCCGGACTCGATCCGCAGCTGCTTCATCTGCTCAAGCTGCGCGCCTCGCAGATCAATCACTGCGCCTATTGCGTGGATCTGCATGTCCGGGAATCGCTCGCCGACGGGGTTGCGCCGCAGAAGCTGCACCTGCTCGCGGTATGGCGGGAATCGCCGCTGTTCGACGAGCGCGAACGGGCGGTTCTGGAATGGACCGAAAGCGTGACGCTGGCCGCAGAGACTGGCATTCCGGACGAGGCCTGGAAAAAAGTGCGCGCCGTCCTCTCCGAAGCGGAGATCGGGCGCCTGACCGTGGCGATCGGCATGATCAATCTCTGGAACCGGATCGCAGTCGGTTCGCGCATGAGCCACCCCGTCGATGCGGCGCAGTAAGCCGACGTAAAAAGGCGAACCGGCATGAAACGGAGCATTATCGTCGCCGCCGCGGCCCTGTCGACGGCGGGCGCCTTCGCCGCAGAGCGCATTGGTCAAAAGGAAGGGATAGACAAGGAATGCGACTCGTCCCGACCCCGGGCGGTCGCGGAGGTTTTGCGCGAAGATGCGCTTCCTCGATGGCCGGGCGGAAGGGTCGTCATGGTTCGGGTGGTTTTCCCGCCTGGCTCATGCGCCATGGCTCACAGTCATGGCGGTTCTGTCTGGGGCTATGTGGTCTCCGGAACGATCCGCTCCCAAATTGGAGGCGAGCCGGTTCAGACCCTGGCGCCGGGACAATCATTCTTCGAACCGCCGGGCGTCGTGCACAGTCTCGCCGAGAACGCGAGCGATACGGCTCCGGCCGAGATCCTGGCCTTTCATGCGCTCGGCCAGGACGAAAAAGTCACTGTCTTCGGGCGCCATTAGAGGATGGCCGCGCGGCGGGGCTTCAGTGCCTGTAGCAGGGCCTCGTCGCAGGTCCGGCATGGCGCCGGTGATGCCGGCCATAGCATCCGTTGAAGTAATAGACAGGCGCGTCGTCGGGATAGGCCAAAGTGACCGGCACAGCGGGGAAAACGCCGCGCTCCAGAGGGCCGGCGAGCGCCGCCGCGACGGCCTCGCAAGGCACGCCGAGCTGCCGGTCGCCATTCGATACGGTGCAGGGCCGGTTATAGAGCGGCGAGCCGGTAGGAAGCTGCCGCACCAGCCAGTCCTGATAGGTCACGGTGGGCGCGGGCTCGATGAAAATCACTTCCTCCGCGAAATAGCCGCCCGCCCGGCAAGATGCGGGAAAAATGAAGGAACTCGCTGCAGCCAGCGCTGCGATCAACGCCTGCGTCTTCGTCATGTCTACCCCCAGGGCGCGAGCCCGGCCGCGCTCGGCGGCGTGATGCGCCGCTGATGGCGCGCCTGGACATGGAAAGGCGCAACGCCCTGCAATTCAAGGAAGTCCATGATTGTTGTTTAACGGGAGCTGAAGGAAGGCGTCGCGGCAAAAAAAAGCGCCCTGCCGCGGCGCAGGCGGCGGGGCGCTTTCGGCTCGAGTCGCCGATTATTGCGCGGGCTGGCTCTTCGCCTTGTGTTCCTTGGATTTCTTGGCCTTTTTGCCGTTCATCTTGTCATGGGCGTCGGCCGGCGCCGGAGCAGGGGCGGGTTCGGCGGCCTGCGGGGCGGCGGGCTCGCTTTGGGCATGGCTTGCAGCGGCCGGCGCGGCCTCCGGCGCAGGAGCTTCGGCCGAAGAAGCCGGCGCCTCTGCGGGCGCGGCGGCGGTTGCGGGCGCTTCCGGCGTCGCCTCGGACTTATGGAAAGCGAGGAGGCCGGCGGCGGCTCCAACGACGATTACGGCGGCGACAGCCAGTATGACTTTGCGCATTTGTTTTGCTCCTGTGGTCGCCCGGTGAAATCGAGTGGGGCGAATAGGCTTTTAGCGCCCTCGGCGCTCGGTCACGGATAAGGCGTATTCGTGACATCTGGAACGGACTTCCGCCGTCGGGGCAGTCGAGCGCGACCGCCCGGGACAGGCTGGCGGTCGTCGCGTCGAAACAGCTTTATAGCCGAGGGCGGCGCCTTCGCAAAAAAAGCGCGGCCGCCGCCGCGATCGCCGAGAGGCGGCCTGGATCGCCCGCCGCCTGGAGGTCCGCCGTCAAATGGATGATTTCGTTACCCAAAGCCGCGCAGCCTCCTCGGCCTCGGCGCGGCGCTTCTTCTTCAGCGATTCATTCGCGGCCAGGCAGCGCGCCAGGATCTCGGGCGGCGCAGATTCGGGCGAGCCTGATTCGAAAGGAGGCCGGGGATCGTACTCGAGGCCGAGCTGTATGGCCTGGGCGGTCTCGTCGCCGCTGATTTCGGCGAGCACTGTCAGGGCGAAATCGATTCCCGCGGTCACGCCGCCGCCGGTGATCACATCGCCGTCGCGAACCACGCGCGCGGCCACGGGGAAGGCGCCGAACAGCGGCAGGAGTTCGCGCCAGGCCCAATGGCAGGCGGCGCGCTTGCCGAGCAGAAGCCCGGCGGCGCCGAGAATGAACGAGCCCGTGCAGACCGAAGTCACATAACGGGCGCCGAGTCCGAGCCGGCGGATTTCGGCGGTAAAGACCGGATCGCATGCGATCGTCGTCGCCGAAAGGCCGCCGGGAACGCAAATGAGGTCGCAGGCCGGGACGCTCGCCAGCGGAACCGTGCCGTTGAATTCCAACCGCTCCGATTTCACCGCGCCGCCGTCTCGGCTGGCGAGGATCGTTTCGGCCCCGGGCGCGCGGCTCAAAAATTCGTGCGGGCCGGTGAAATCGAGCTGGGTCATGCCGTCATAGAGGGCAAAGACAATGGTGAAAGGAGGCGCGGACATGGGTTGAGCCCCTTATTTGCGTGACGCCTTATTCGAGCGCCGACCGTCAGTGGCGAAACGACCTTCTTCGCTCATCTTAAGCATGGTCGGCGATGAAGGCGAGGGCGCTGCCGATTGCGCGTCAAGACGGCAAAGCCGGACGGGTACGCGATCCATGGGAACAATGGTGCAGGCGCGCCTCGCGGTTCATAGCGATCGGCAGGGCCGACGCATTGGGGCAGGGCTGCTGCTCGATGCGCTGACGCGCACGCCTCAGGCGGCGGATATCGGCGGCATTCGCGCTCTCGCCGTCCACGCCAAAGACGAAGCCGCCGCATCCTTGTATCGGCATTTCGGCTTTGTCCCGTCGCTAAAAAAAATCCGTTGTAGCAAAATCACGATACATTGGCATGCGTAGCTTTTCCGTTGTAGCTGGGGGACTGGTGCCGGTCATTATAAATATACCTTACAATCCTATTATATAGGGTATTCCGATAATGAAAGTAACTGTTACAATTATAAGCCTGCTAGTTGTAATTTTTGTTTCCCTCGAGAGCGTTATTCATTATCGAGAGCAGTGGAAAAATTATCGCTCAACTGAGCAGTTGCTAGGGCACGAGACAATTTTCTTTAAATCCGGGATAGGCGTTTACCGAAATATGGCGCCAGATGATGCCTTCAAGTTGTTCGTCGAGCGGGTCGAGGATGCAATCCGTGCAGAAAACGCTGCGACGTTGAACGTGATGACGATGGCCAATGAACCTTCGGCCACGGGCGCAGCCCGCAGCACGGTGCAAAATTCTTGATTGACGCAGGTTGGGTCTGGGATGGCGGGATTCGATCTGTCAGGTGAATCCGGTCAGCTCTTGCAGCGCCGCCTTGAGGTCGGCGAACCGCCGTTTGCCAAGCTGGCGCTGCCAGTCAGCTTCGAGTTGGCGCATGGTGGCAATGTTCGATTCTAGAACCAGCCATCCGCGTTCGGTGAAGTGAATAGTGGCGCGTCCGTTCCCCGGTTCGCGGCGGCGTTGCAGATAGCCAAGCTTTTCGAGTTGACCGACGAGATGGTTCACCGCCTGCTTCGACGCGCCGAGGCGCTTTGCCAGGTCGGTCGGCCGCATGCCGTCCGCCGGAGGGTACTGGAACAGGCCTAAATGCGCCTCGGTGACATCCGCTAGGCCGCGTTCGGCCAAAGCCTGCAGCAGGCGAGAACGCGCCACTTGGTGGGCCAGGCGCAACAGCGCGCCGACATAAGGAGCCTTCTCGCTGCCGGGAATTTGCTTCAGTCGATCGCTTGACAATGCGGTAAAGCCACTTTACTCGTTTAGGTAAAGCCGCTTTACCACAGGGAACCGTCATCCGGCAAACTGCGGAAGAATCCATAAGATTGGCCAATATCGGAGCCGGATGCGATCGGAAAGCTGGAAGCCATGAAGCCGGTTGAGCAGGCGGTCATAACCATTGGGGGACTTGAAGTCCGTTATCTCCTGGATGGCGCCGTTAATGGAGCCGCCTCTGGAATGTTCGAGCTGACCATGCCGCCAGGGGCGCGGGCGCCCCCGCCCCACAGCCACAGCAAAAACGAGGAGATCATCTACTGCCTCGAAGGCGCGCTGCGCTGCTCGGTCGGCGGTGAAGTGCGCGATCTAAAGCCGGGCGAGCGCAGTTATACGCCGCGCGGCGTCGTGCATGGCTTCAGCAATCCGCATGATTGCGTGGCGCGAGTGCTTGTCATCCTCACTCCCGACATCGGCGCGCAATATTTCCGTGACGTCGCCGAGGTCGTTGGCGTCGCGGGTGGCCCCAACCCCGCGAAAATGGCTGAGGTGATGACCCGCTACGGTCTGGTTTTGTCCCCGCCCAGCCACGAAGCGTAAGTCTCTCGCGCCGCATTGCAATGCCCGCGCTAATGTGGTCAGGGGCCAGCCCAAAGGGGCGCTGGGGCTGCTTGTGGCGCATTCGCGCCGCCACAGGATGGCCCAAACCCATCCCTTCGCGTCCGCGATCAGGGGTATGTCGACCATTTTCGACCGCGCCGGTTTTCCCGTCATTCGCCAAGTCTGCCCACACGACGGACGCGGGCAAACCCTGAGGCTCACGGCCAAGGGAGCCAATTTCGTGGGCGGAATTGGCGGCGTTGGCTGACTGGAACGAAGCCGAGTGTTTCGGGAGCCTTGCAACCGACGACCGGCACGCCCTTCGGCGGAATCTGGAGGAGACCGTCAAGCGGTTCGGCCTAACCGCCATGCCCCTCGATTGACCGACACCAACCCCAAACCAAGGAGAACCACATGGATGCACAACTATCGAAGATCGCGGAAAGCTGCCTGCATGGCGCTGAACGCAACAGCATGACCTTTCCCCAAATTGTGGGGGCGTTGATGCAGGCGGGTTTCGAGAGCTACGCGATCGATTTCCGCCGCGCGACCGCGACATACTATCTACCGGACGGCGAGAGCATCGTTCTTCCCACGCATCGCCACCAAACGCCGATACGGAACGCGCTGGACGCCCTCGTTCTACAAGCGGCGATCAGGGAAGCGCAACAATCCGTTCCCGACTACACATATTTGGGGTTCTGCGCGAAGGTCATGGCAGGCGGTTGCGTGGGCTACGTGGTGTCCTTCTCCGGTCGTCGCGCCGTATATTTTGGCCGAACCGCCGAGACGCACGTTGAACACTTCCCTCAGTAGGAGCCCAATTTCCATTAGGCGCTCCACGCAGCTCACACGAAGGCGCGCAGCATGTCGGCGCATTGTTTTTTGATTTTCGCGGGCGCGGCTCAGGAGTAGCTTTTTCATCGCCGCTTTCGGCGTCCCGTCCCAGGGCCTGGCATCCGCCGGGCCCGCGCGCAAATGCAGCGGAACGAGCGGTCGTTTTTTCATAAGGGCTTGTCCCTGCGGCTGGCGGGAGCAAGTTCATATTCGAGCCGCTCGGGAGGAGCGCCATGTTCTCGACCATTCCCATCATCCAGGCCCCCATGGCCGGCGCGCAGGGGCCGGAGCTCTGCATTGCGGTCTGCGAGGCCGGCGGTCTCGGCTCGCTGCCCTGCGCGATGCTGACCCCGCAGACGGCGCGCGAGCAGATTGCGGCGGTGCGATCCCAAACCAGGGCTCCATTCAACGTCAATTTTTTCGTTCACAAGCCCCCGCGCGCGGACGCCGATATCGAGCGGCGGTGGCTGGAGCGGCTTTCGCCCTATTACGCCGAGGCCGGGCTCGAATGCGCTTCCGAGGCCGGCCCGGCCCGCGCCCCTTTCGACGACGCCATGTGCGCCGTGGTCGAGGAGACCCGCCCGCCTGTCGTCAGCTTCCATTTCGGCCTCCCCGAGGAGAGCCTACTTGCGCGCGTAAAGGCGACGGGCGCCAAAATCCTGTCGTCGGCGACCACAGTTGCAGAAGCGTGCTGGCTCGCTGAGCGGGGCGTCGACGCCATTATCGCGCAGGGCCGCGAGGCCGGCGGCCATCGCGGGATGTTTCTCGAAGAAGACATCGACGCCCAGCCCGGCCTTTTCGCGCTGCTGCCGCAGATCGCCGATGCGGTGAGCATCCCTGTGATTGCCGCCGGCGCCATTGCGGACGGACGCGGGATCGCCGCGGCCTTTATGCTCGGCGCCGCGACCGTGCAGATCGGCACCGCGTTTCTGCCGACGCCGCAGGCGAAGATTTCCGACCTTCACCGCGCCGCCCTGCGCGAGGCGCGGGATAATGCGACCCGCCTCACCAATCTCTACACCGGGCGTCCCGCGCGAGGGCTTTTGACGAGGTTCATGCGCGAGCAGGGCCCGCTGAACCGGGAGACGCCCGAATTTCCGCTCGCGGCGGCGGCGGCGGCGGCGCTGCGCGCGGCTTTCGAGGCGCGCGGACGGACGGATTTTTCGCCCCTATGGGCGGGAGAGGCCGCGGCGCTGGCGCGGGAAGAGGATGCGGGCGAGCTGACGCGCCGCCTTTGGCGCGAGGCGCAGGAGCTTTTGAACCCTGTCCCGATGCGGGCTTAACGATGTTTCGCCCGGGCTCACGCAAAAAGCGGCGTCGCCGCTTTGCAAGGTTCGCAATTCGTGAAACCTTGAGCCCGTCCGTGTCTGGATAATGCGCTCAACTTTTTGACCTTGCGCGATTTTCGATCGCTCCGACGAGCGGAAGGCGCGCCGGGAGGTTTGGGAGGAAAAAACAATGAAGCGTTCAATCGTCGGGTTTATCTTTGTTTGCGTCGCGCTTCTGCTGGGGGCGGCTCCCGCCGCCGCGCAGGCGACGAGAACCTGGGTGTCGGGCGTTGGCGACGACGCCAATCCGTGCTCGCGCACCGCGCCGTGCAAGACTTTCGCCGGCGCGATCTCCAAGACCGCGGTCGCGGGCGAGATCAATGTGCTCGATCCCGGCGGATTCGGGGCCGTGACCATCACCAAGTCGATCACCATACGTTCCGATCATACCGAAGCGGGCGTGCTCGTATCCGGCACCAACGGCGTCGTCGTTTCCGCCGGGGCGGGCGACACCGTGATCCTGGAAGGCCTCGATTTTGACGGGGCAAACGGGACCGGGCTCGATGGCGTCCATATCATCGGCGGCGGCGCCACCTATGTCATCAACTGCACGATTCGACATTTCAGCCAGAACGGCGTCAGCATCGCCACCAACACCGCAGGCAGCCGCGTCTTCATCCAGGATTCGAAAATCATCGCAAACGCAGGCGGGCTCAATGTGCAGGGAGCCGGCGGCGTCGCCAATGTCGGCATAGTCTCCCATAGCATTATCGACCACAATTCCAGCTTCGCGGTTCAGGCCAACGGCGCCGGCAATCTCATCTCGGTGGGGAACAGCGTGCTGAGCGGAAGCCCGATCGCGATAAATCTGCTCAACGGTGCGTCGGCGGTTTCGTTCGGGCCGAGCAACAGCGTGTCCGGTTCGGGCGCCTTCACCTCCACGGCCCCGTTCAAGTAAGCTCACGCCCCACGTCGGGGCCGGCGGTCGCGGAGCCTGTGATCTTCGGGCGCGACCGGCCCCGGCGCTGTTGAACGCGCGGCGCGAATCGATATGAGTCGCGCCATGAGTTTTTGTTCCTTCACCGCAGCGCGGGCGCCGCAATGACGGCCTCGCCCAAGGTTTCCATCGAAATGGGCGTCCGCGGGGGCGGGGGCGCGGCCGTCCTGGACCTCGAGGAGCTGCTGACCACCCGCCTGCTGGTGCAGGGGAATTCCGGCTCCGGCAAATCGCATCTGCTGCGCCGGTTGCTGGAGCAGAGCGCGCCCTGGGTACAGCAGGCCGTGATCGACCCCGAGGGCGATTTCGTCACCCTGGCCGAGCGTTACGGCCATGTGGTGGTGGATGCTGAGCGGGACGAGGCCGATCTGCAGCGCATTGCGGCGCGGGTGCGCCGGCACCGCGTCTCCGTGGTGCTCAATCTCGAGGGGCTCGACGCCGAGCGGCAGATGCGCGCCGCCGCCGCCTTCCTCGGCGGCCTGTTCGAGGCCGATCGCGAGATGTGGCACCCGGTCCTGGTGGTGGTGGACGAGGCCCAGCTCTTCGCCCCGGCTGCCGCAGGCGAAATATCCGACGAGGCCCGCAAGGCGTCGCTCGGGGCCATGACCAATCTGATGTGCCGCGGGCGCAAGCGCGGCCTCGCCGGGGTCATCGCCACCCAGCGCCTCGCCAAGCTCGCCAAGAATGTGGCCGCCGAAGCCTCCAATTTCCTGATGGGCCGCACCTTTCTCGATATCGACATGGCCCGCGCCGCCGACCTTCTCGGCATGGAGCGGCGCCAGGCCGAAATGTTCCGCGATCTCGAAAGCGGCAATTTCGTCGCCCTCGGCCCGGCCCTGGCGCGCCGCCCCCTCCCGGTGCGCATCGGCCCGGTCGAGACCGCGGCGCGCTCGGCCAATCCCAGATTGACGCCGCTGCCGGAGTCTCCGGCCGCCGAGGACGTCCATGAGCTGATATTCACCCCGGGGGAGAATGAGCCGAGCCTGCCGGTCCCGCGCCGCTCGCCCTCCGTGACCCCTACGGCGGAGGTGCTGGCTCAGCTCGCCCGCAGCGGGCCGGCGGCGTCGCCCGCCCCGGCAGAGCCGCCTCCAGGCCTCACGCCGGAACAGCGACAGGCCGCGATCGACGCCGCCCTCAATGAAATCCTGTCCGAGAAAACCGGAGATTTCCGCAGTATCGCCACGCTCTACCAGGATTTTCTGGTGCGCTGCAGGATTCGCCGCATCGGGGGCGAGTCCTTGAGCCTCGCGTCCTTCCGGCGTCGGCTCGCCGCGGCGCATGCCGGCGTCGATCTCGCCGAGGCGGAGGCGGAGGGCTCTCCCTGGGGCGAAGTGCTGGGAATGGCGGAAAGCCTGCCCGAGGACGCGCAGGGCGTGTTTCTCTCCCTCGCGCGCGCGGCGTTCGACCAGCGCCCCTGTCCCTCCGACGCCGAGGTCGCCCGCGCCTATGGCACCCGCTCGCCGCGACGGGCGCGCAGGCTCTTGGCCTATCTGGAAGAGCAACAGGCGATCGTCTGCCGCCTCGACGGCCGCGGGCGCCGTATCGTGGCGATCCCGGGGCCGGCGTGGGAAACCGAACCCGGCGATCCCAATGCCCCGGAAAGCGTGGAGACTCCCGAAGCGCCGCCGGCCGAACTTCCGTTCGGGTGAATTGCACGTAACCTCTGGAAAGCAAAAGGCGGCGGTAGTATCGTCGATCTCGAGCGCGGCGGACGGTGGAGAGAACAAGGCAGGCGCCGAAGCGGGTTTCCACCGGAGCTTGCGCTGCGCTCGAGCATCGATTTCGCGCGACGGCGCTTGGCGAGACATGAGCCGATGGAACTGCACGGCGTTACCCGCTACTTGCTGGATCCGATAACTTCCGAGTTGTTTTCGCCAGGCTCGATTCTTTCTATTTACTCGTTGATCTGCACATTTGTTTTTGCGGTTTGCGCATTGGCCTGGCGCCGAAAGAAGCGTCGCGGCCATGCCGGCTTGCCGGCGATATTTCGCGCGATTGCGAGGACCCCTGTCGCAGCGCACAAATCCTTCCATGCCGACGTGAAGATATTGGCGCTGTGCCTGTTTGTCCTGCCGCCGGTCATGCTGACTTTGATGATCTCCGCGCATGCCGTATCTGTGGCCGTGCGCTCGTCATTGCAGGCCATCTTCGGTTCAGTTCATTTTTTTGGAGGTCACGATGCGCTGATCGTGGCGGTGTCCACCATAATACTGTTCCTGGCCTATGAGATCGGATATTTCGTCGATCACTATCTCAAACACAGGGTCGAATTCTTGTGGGAGCTGCACAAGGTTCATCACACGGCGGAGGTCCTGACGCCTCTGACCAACTACAGGAACCATCCGCTCGACAATGTCATTTTCGGCTATATGCTCTCTACCTTTATCGGCGGCGCCTCCGGCGTGCTGGCATGGCTGTTCGACCGCGAGACGCAGATTATCGCCATAGACGGCAAGAACGTCATTTTTATCGTTTTTCTCTGGACCATCGGACATCTGCAACATTCGCAGTTCTGGATTCCCGTTCGCGGCGCCTGGGGGCGCGTGATCATGAGTCCGGCGCACCACCAGATCCATCACTCGGACGATCCAAGACATTTCAACCGCAACATGGGCAGCGTGCTCGCCCTGTGGGACTGGATGTTCGGCACGCTCGAAATCCCCTCGGCGGAGAACCCTCGGCTTTCCTATGGCGTGAAGGAAGAAGGCGAAGACGCTCATTCGTGGTTCGGCATTCTCGCGACGCCCGTCGTCGGCGCTGCTTCCGCGTTGTGGCGCGCGCTGGTCTCAGTGAAGAATTCGTTTTCCAGCGCGGGGAACTCTGTGACCGATATTGTTTCCGACTGAACCAAACGCTCGGCGCCGTCACCGCGAGAAGCGGAGGTCAGTCGAACCCCAATGACGCCAAAAAAGAAAAGGGGTCCAACGTGACCAGAATGCGTGCGGATCTGCTTCTTCTTCTGGTCGCATTCATCTGGGGAACCGCATTTGTCGCGCAGAAAAGCGCCAACGAACATATGGGCCCGGTCAGCTTCGTCGGTCTTCGGTTTCTTCTGTCCTTCATCGCGGTGGCGCCGCTGGCGCTCCGCGAGCACTGCCGAAAGTATCGCCCCAGTTTGAGCAAAGGGGATTTGGCGCTCGCCGGTCTGATCGGCTTCTTTCTCTTCACCGGCGCCGTTTTGCAGCAGATCGGCCTCGTTTCGACCTCGGCGACCAACGGCGGTTTTTTGACCGCGCTCTATGTGATTTTCGTTCCCTTCGTCGTCTGGGTCATAACCGGCGCGCCGCCCAAATTCGTGGTTCTCGTCGCGGGCGCCGTGTCCATCGCGGGGGCCTGGCTCCTGACGGAAAAAGGGCAATTCCAGCGCTGGTCCGGCGGCGATACTCTGGTGCTCGTCGCGGATCTCGCCTGGGCTGGAGCGATAAGCCTGATCCCGGTTTTTCTCCGCCGCGTCGAGCGGCCGTTCTTTCTGGTTTTCGCGCAGCACGGCGTCGTTGCATTTTGTGGCCTCATAGCCGGACTGAGCTTTGAATCTTTTTCCACGGAAGGTGTGACTTCGGCGCTTCCCGCACTTCTCTATGCCGGCCTGTGCTCGGGCGGGATCGCCTACACGCTGCAGATTCTCGCCCAAAAATATACGCCGCCGGCGGAAGCGGCTTTGATCCTGTCGCTCGAGAGCGTCTTTGCGGCCTTGTCGGGAGCGGCTCTGCTGTCCGAACGCCTGACGCCTTCGGCGATGCTCGGCTGCGCGCTGATTTTTCTCGGCGTGATTCTGGTGGAAGTCGGACCGATCAGGAAAGCCGTTCCAGATTAGGGATGGGCGAGGAAGCATGTTCCCAAAAACTGCGCGGGGCATGCTCTGCAACAAGCATGTCGGTGGGTTTGAGCCTGAATAAAACGGCTCCCGATGTCATCGCGAGGAGCGTAAGCTCCGTGGCGATCCAGGAGGGTTAGGCGCGGCGCTGGATAGTCCTCGCGCTGCTTCACTCGCGGCGCGATGACGCAAACGGATCAGTCCGAACCCTATTACTCGCATCGCTCCAGCGCCAACCTCAGCGCCGCGCCTACGACGGCTGCGTCATTGGTTTCGGCAATGACGACGTCTTTTTCGCTCGGCAGATCTTCCCAATATTCGGGCTTGGCGTCACGCTTGTGGGGCTGGATTGTAATTTTTCCTTCGGATCTTTTTGTTATGCACCAATCCATGTTTTTATGGAAGGCGCGCTTGGTCTTGTAGCCATAGCGCCGCATGGCTTCCGCCTGCCAATTACGATAGCATCGCACATATCTCTCGGCTTTCGAGAACACCGGATCGGGCGGCCAGATGAACGGCTTCGTTTCAGCGCGTCCAACAGCGCTCCTCCCAGCTCTTCGTGGGTTGCGCTGGGCGCCAGATTGATTACAAAGCCATCATCCTCGCGCTGGATAATGGCATATCCCGAGAGCGGCTCGATGGAGATGACTCGTTCCGTTCGATGCACTGTCGCCCATTGTGAGAAGGGCAAGATGTCCGTCGATTTCATTGGCTACTCGCAACGGTCCAGGGCCAACCTCAGCGCCGCGCCCACCGCGGCGGCGTTATTGGTTTCGGCAATGACGACGTCTCTCTCGCGCGGCAGATCGGACCAATATCCAGGCTTATCCCGCTTGTGCGGTCGTATCAGAATTTTTCCTTCCGACCTCTTCGCCCGGCACCAGTCCATATTTTTATGAAGGTCGCGCGTGGATTTGTAACCATAGCGCTGCATGATATCCTTCTCCCAGTTCTGATAGCATTGTTCGTATCGTTCGGCTTCAAAGAAGCCCCACTCGTCGGGGGGCCAGATGAACCGGCTCCACTTCAGCGCCTCCAACAGCGCTCGTCCCAGTTCTTCATCGGCGGCGCCTGGCGCCAGATTGACCACATAGCCATCGTCTTCGCGCTGGACCATGCTGTATCCAGACAATGTTTCGATGGAGATGAACCGCTCCGTGCGCGAGATTTCTGCCCACTGTGCGAAGGGCAGAACGTCTGTCGATTTCATTCTCTGATCCTCGTGATTACGAGCGGGATGCCCTTTTCCCTGGCGTAGCGCCTCGCCCTGCGTAGCTGCCTCCATTGCACCGGCGAGGTATACTCAGAAATTGCGAGATGAATTGCTTTTGAGCGGATCAGATCGGGATCGAGATCGCGTTTCCTACGCGGCGCGTAATCCGCGGCAGCGTCCGTGTAGCGTTTCAGCTTCCCGTAGATGCTCTCCGGCTTCCTGATGTAGCTCACGCTCAGCGTATTCAACGTCTTGGCGCTAACAGCTTCCTGTGTAAGCGGATTGAATAGGTCGAACGTCTTGGCGTTGGCTGGTAATTTTCTCGCGCCCGGAAGAGATCCCGCAAGATAGTCTTCCCAGGGCCCTCCTTGGAGCTTGATGCCCTTTACCCAATTCGTCTTGATTTCGCCGTTGTCGGCGACGGCGCCGACGCCTCCGATTTCGTCAAATTCTTTGAGTCTTGTGGTTCGGGGCTCCGGCGCAGACTCGCCCACAGGCTTCGTCGAGGGGCGGATATTTTGCGGAAAGCTATCGAACGCCCAGGCCGCGCCGCCGACGTCGACCATCGAGCGCGGCATTTCACCAGCCGTCGCGATGCCGCCATTAATTGCGCCTTGATAAAGAGTCAGCGCGGCGGAAAGCAGATTGGCATGCGCAGCCGGAGGCTTGTAGTCGTAATCGAGCCAGAAGGAGAGCCGGTCCTGAAGGAAGGCATATTCGGCGGCGGCGCGCTCCTTTGCTTCAGGGGAAAGATTGCGGCCCTCCCGCCCCAGCCGATCGCCGAACTCGATGACCTTTTTGGTGAAATCGACCGGCCCCAGTTCGTCATATTTGCTCTCGAACGCAGCGGTTGGGGACGGTGGCCCCTCTTTATCCGCTTCGTCTTCCGATTGCGCCGGAGGAACCGAGGGCGCCTCTCCACCTGCCGGATCGGGGCCTCCCGCGAGAGTAAAGCGCCCTCGCCAATCCCTCGGGTGCCGCTCCGGATCGAACTTGGCGAGCGCCTTCTCAAAATTCGCGAGGCGTGCGGCGGCCTCGGCGCTCAGCTCGGGAACCCGCGCAAGGACTGCGGCGATGCAGGCGCGCGCCAAATCGCCTTGGTTGAGCGCTTCGGCTATCAGCCCGATGCTCGAACGCAGTCTTGTCGGGTCCTCGCCATAGGCGGTTTCGAGCAAGGCGTCGATCTCGGCAGCAGGCCGCGGCGCGAAACCCGCGCTCGTCCTGCGAAGCAGAGGCGCGCCTGCAAGCGACAATCCCTCGGCAGTGCAGCTCAGGCCCAATCCGCCGGCCCCATTGGTCAATCTGAAATTTCTCAGCATCCAGAGACCCGCTATTGATGTTTTTAAACATCATAGTTGCCTGTATGTTCCCGTCAAGCTGGCGGAGAGCCTTTTTTGGAGAGCCTCTTGTCGACACCCGCCGGCCATCCGCGGCGAAGATGCAGATCCATCATGCCCGCAACGCGCCCTGACTCCCGCCACGCGAATTGGAACGCGACTTGCTTCTCGCCGGATGGCGCGCCGATAAGCCTATTTCGTCAATATCAACTTGTTGTTCGCCGTGACGCGCAGTCGGTAACGCTCGCCGGCGTGGATGATCGTCATTTCTTGTCGGGGTCCAAGCAATTCGCGCGCGTCCATTTCGAGCGGCGCAGGCGCGTCCTCGGCGCCACGGGCTCCTGCGATCGCCTCTCTCTGAGGCGCTTTCTTCGATCGTCTCTCCATAGAATAAAAAAATTCAGCAAAGATGTAGCTGCGTCAACAGCGAATATCCTTCCTTAGAATAGTTGCAGGTTTGGATGAAAGGGGCCTGTTCTCCCACTTCCGCGTCATCTTTGTCGAATATCTCACAGCTCTCTCGCTGCAAGCCGCTTCAACAGCGCCAGAAGACATTAAATCTGGAAATCTTCTAACTTTCGAGCTCCGGTTTTTTCTTGAATCCGGGCGTCGCCAGCTTCACCATGAGCGAAATCATATCCGAGCGACCAGCAAGCCAGCCAAGCGAAACGCCCAGCCAGCCAGCAACCGCTGCAATCTCTGCATGGCAGGAGGCTGTACGACATGGGGCATGTTCCAGGTTCAATCAAATCCCCACTCTCATTGAGATCTCTTCGGCAGGCGCCGAAGGAAGGGTCTGCCGCCGCAGCGCTCGGCTTTGCGGCTCTGATCGCCTCGAATGTCGGAATGGCCTTCGCGCAGGACGCCTCCACGACATTGCCGCCCGTCAAGGTAGACGCCCCGCGCGAAAAGCCCCGGCCTGCGGCTCCCGCAAAACCGAAGCCCGCGCCCGCGGCGATCGCCAGGACGCGGCCGGCGCAACATGCTGCGCAGACTCATGCTTCGGCCGGACAGCGCCAATCCGGGCCATCTTCCGCAAATGCGGCTTCAGCGGGCGGGCAGGGCGGCGGCGCTTCGAGCGTTCCGATCTTCGCCGCCGCCGCGGACGCCGATCGCTACGCCGACCCGGCCGCGCCCTATCGCGCAGTGCGTCTTTCCTCCGAAAAATTCACTCAGCCGATCCTCAATACGCCGCGCACCGTCACGGTCCTGACCAAAGAGGTTCTGGAGGACAAGAACGCGACGACGCTGCGCGAGATCGGACGCAGCACGGCGGGCGTGACGCTGGGAACCGGCGAAGGCGGCAATGCCTTCGGCGACCGTTTCTTCATCCGCGGCTTCGATGCGCGCAACGATATTTTCGTCGACGGCATTCGTGATCCGGGCGTCAGCATCCGCGAGAATTTCTACACCGAACAGGTTGAAATCCTGCGCGGTCCCGGCTCGACTTTCGCTGGACGCGGCACTGCCGGCGGCGCCGTCAACATCGTCACCAAACAGGCGACCGATCGCGACTTCACCGATTTCAACTTCATGGGCGGCTTCTCCGATGCGACCAAGCGCGTCACGCTGGACGCCAACAGGGTCATCAGCCCGATCCTCGCGGTTCGTCTCAACGCCATGTATCAGGACGCCGATGTCGCGGGGCGCAATTATGTTGTCGACGACCGCAACGGCGTCGCGGGGTCGGTGGTCTTCAAGCCGATAGACGGGCTGACGCTGACGGCGGAATACAACCATGTTTATCTCAACGGGTTGCCGGACTTCGGCGTCCCTTACAATCGCATCGCGAACCGGCCCTTCACCGAGAACCTCGTGCCGCGCAACACATGGTATGGCTTTCTCGATCGCGACTACCAGAAATCCGAACAGGATTTCGGCACATTTGCTGCGGAATATAAGGTTTCGGACAACCTCACTTTCAGCAACAAGTTCCGTCAGGGCCGGTCCGTTCTGGATTATATCGGCACGCTCGCCGAAGGCGCCAATCTCTTCAACGCGACGGTCAATCTCAATCCGCAAAGCCGCAATCAGACCACCTCGGTGCTGGATAACCAGACCGAAGCGGTGGTGAAGTTCAAGACCGGTCCTGTCGACAATGCGGTCGTGACCGGCGTCGAATTCTCGCGGGAGCAGCTCACGCGCGACACTTACGCCGGGCTGCAATCCGAGCTCAACTCGGCCGGGTCGAACCCGAGCATCGTCGGCAATCTCTACCTGCCGCCCACCTATATGCCCTTCGGCCAGGCTTACCTCACCGGCAATCCGACCCGCATCGCCGTCGACACCGCCTCCGGCTATGTCATCGAGACGGCGGATTATCAGAACACGGTCATCGCCAATGGCGGGGTGCGTTACGACGATTACACCATCACCAGCCGCAACGAGACCTATTCGACCTTCGCGGCCAATCACTCCGGCATGGTCAATTACAACGCCGGTCTGACCCTGAAACCCTTGCCCAATGTCAGCCTCTATGCGGCTTACGCCACATCGAGCAATCCGGTCGGCGCCGAGCTCGACGGCAGCGCGGCGAATTACGGAGGCTTGTCTGCGGCCGCGCAGATTTTCGCGCCGCAATACAATCGCGCCAAGGAGATCGGCGTTAAGTGGCTGCTGTTCGATCATCTGCTCGCCACCGCGGCCTTGTTCCGGACCGATGTCAGCAATGCGCGCGAGGTCAATGCCGGGGTGACCACCGGCAATGCGGCCTATTATGTCCAGGGCCTCGATGTCGAGCTCGCAGGCAATATCACCGACAAATGGAGCGCGACCGGCGGTCTGGTGCTGATGCAGTCCAAGGTCACGCAGTCCTATGCGCCGACCAATGTCGGCCTGCAGCTCGCGAATGTCGCCCATCAATCCTTCAGCCTGCTCTCCAAATATAAATTCGGAGACCTGTTCGGCCTCGCCCCTGATGTGCTGGAATTCGGCGGTCAGGCGATCTACCGCTCCAAGGTCTATGGCGGCAACAATCTCGTCGCCAATGGCGGAACCAGCTTCAACGCTTGGGGATTGCCGGCGCCGACCGCCGCCAATCCCTTCGTCAACGTTCCGACCGAGTTGCCGTCCTATTGGCGCTTCGACGTCTTCACCGAGGCGAAGATCGGCCCCTACACGACGTTGAAGCTTTCTGTGCAGAACCTGTTCAATCGCACCTATTACGACGCGTTTTACCAGAGCGCGGCGCCTTTCGCGCAGATGGCGCCGGGGCGCGCCGTCTATCTCGAAGCCCGCGTGAAATTCTAGGAGGCTCGCCATGTTGGCCCATATTCCTGCCGTGCTCGCAAAGGAGGAAGTATCGCGCTTGCGCGAAGCGCTCGTCGGCGCGTCGTGGGAGGACGGCGCCGCGTCGGGTGGAGCGAGCAAGAACGCCAAGCGCAACACACAGCTTTCGCCGGAGTCGGAATTGTCGCGCAAGCTCGGGTCGACGGTGGCGAAGGCCATGCTCGCCAGTCCATCCTTTTTGGCGGCGGCGATTCCGCTGCGAATCCTGCCGCCTTTGTTCGAAAGATATGAGGCGGGGGATCGCTACGATCCGCATGTCGACAACGCCGTGCGCGGAGACGCGACGACCGGCGCGCGCATCCGCGTCGATCTCGCAGCGACGCTGCTGTTGTCGGAGCCCGAGGACTATGACGGCGGCGAGCTGATCGTCGAAGACATATTCGGGTCCAGGACGTTCAAGCCGCGGGCCGGAGACGTCGTCCTGTTTTCCGCCGGCAGTCCGAACATGGTGACGCCGATCACGCGCGGCTCGCGTCTTGCGTCCTTGGTCTGGCTGCAAAGCATGATCAGGTCGGACGAAGAGCGCGACATTATTTGCGACCTCGACGCCGCCATACAGGAGCTTTCGCCGCGCATCGGCGGCGATGACGGCGACATGCGCAGGCTCTCGGCGGTCTATCACAATCTCATCCGCATCTGGGGAGAAGCCTAGGCCATGCTCATCTGCATCCCGGAAGTCCTGAACAAGCATGAGGTCGCTTACTTTCGTAAAACCATGGCGGCGGCTGCATGGGAGGACGGCCGCGTGACCGCCGGATCGCAATCGTCGCTGGTGAAGAACAATCTTCAACTGCCGCAAGACGGCGCCGCCGCGCGCGAATTGGGCGAGCATGTGCTGCAGGCGCTCGCCGATTGCCCGACCTTCGTTTCTGCGGCTCTTCCGCTCCGGATTTTTCCGCCGCTCTTCAACAGCTACGGCGCCGGACATGATTTCGGCCTGCATGTCGACAACGCCATTCGCGGCGTGCCCGGCTCTGCGATGCGGATCCGCACCGATCTCTCCTGCACCCTGTTTCTCTCGGAACCCGATGACTACGACGGCGGCGAACTCGTGATCGAAGACCGCGTCGGGCGGCAGGAGGTCAAGCTGGCGGCGGGCGATCTCGTCCTCTATCCGTCGACGAGCCTTCATCTGGTCCGCAAGGTGACGCGTGGCGAGCGGGTCGCTTCCTTCTTCTGGCTGCAGAGCATGATCCGGGACAATGTGGCCCGCGCTCTGCTGTTCGATCTCGACCAGGCGATTCAGTCCTTGAGCAACCGGCTCGGCGCAGGCGATCCGGCCTGCGTGCGACTGACGGGAATCTACCACAACCTCATTCGGAAATGGGCGGAAGCATGAAAAGCGCGATACGATCTATCTTTCCGGCGATGCTTTGCCTCGAAGCCTTCGTCTCGGCGGCTCGGGCGCAGAGTCCCACGACTGCGCGCGCAGTCGATGGGGCGCTCGCGGCGGGGAGGCCCCATGATCTTTCGGTCTGGACGATGTTCTCAAACGCCGACATCGTCGTCAAACTCGTGATCCTCGGCCTGCTCATGGCCTCGATCGGAACATGGACGGTTCTGATCGCCAAGACCATCGAACTCAAGCGCGCGCGAAGTCGCGCCGTCGAGGCCGCAGCCGGGCTCTCCGAGGCGCGGGGGCTTTCGGAAGCGCGCCTTGCGCTGGGCGTCGGCGACCGCCTGAGCGCCGCGCTGCTTTCGGAGGCGATGCGCGAATTGAAGCTCTCCTCCGACATTCCCTCCGGTCCCGGCGTCAAGGAGCGCGTCGCCTCCGCTTTTGCGGAAGTCGAACGCGCCGAGGCGTTGTCGATCAAGCGGGGAACCGGGTTTCTGGCGTCCGTCGGCTCCACCGGTCCTTTCATCGGCCTCTTCGGCACGGTCTGGGGCATCATGAACAGCTTCATCGGCATCTCCAAGGCGCAGACGACCAATCTTGCTGTGGTCGCCCCCGGCATCGCCGAGGCGCTGCTCGCGACTGCGATCGGCCTCTTCGCCGCCATTCCTGCCGTGTTGATCTATAATCATCTCGCGCGCCAGACCGGCGCCTATCTCGAATGCGTCTCCAATCTCTCTGGAGAGCTGCTGCGCATCGTCTCGCGCGATCTCGATCGCGGCCATCGCACAATCAAGATCCGGGCGGCGGAGTGACGATCATGGCTGCGCATCTCGGCAAAGGCGACCTTCAGGAAACCCATGAGATCAATGTCACGCCGTTCATCGACGTGATGCTGGTCCTGCTCATCATCTTCATGGTGGCTGCGCCGCTCGCGACGGTGGATCTGCCGGTCGATCTTCCGGCCTCCAACGCGGCGCCGCATGAGAAGCCGGAAAAGCCGGTCTATGTGACGATCCAATCCGATCTCGCGCTCGCGATCGGGGATATGCCGGTCAAGCGCAACGATCTCGTCGCGACGCTGGAAAGACAGCTCGGCGACAAAGGGAGGCGCATCTATCTGCGCGCCGACAGCGCCGTGCCCTATGGCGAGATGATGGCGGTGCTGGAGCGGCTGCGCGCGGGCGGCTTTCTGAAGGTTGCGCTGGTCGCGCTCGACGCCGGCGGCAAACAGCCGGGCGACGCGAAATGAGCGGCGCGCTTTCTCTCCGGGATCGGACGCCGAACAGCAAGCTCTGGAGCGTCGCGGCGCTATGCGCCATCCTGCTGCATGTCGCCGGCGCGGCGACGGCGCTCGTCGCTTTGCGCGGCGAAACCGAGGACGACGCCAGCGGCGCGCCGGCGATCGAGCTTTCGCTGGAGCCGGTCGCGGCGCGCGAGAGCGAGCCGACCGACCTACCGCCCGGGCCTCTCGCCGACGAATCCGCGGAGGCCGCGGCCTCCGCCGCTTCCTCCGAAACGAAAGAGAACAACCAGGAAAAAATCGCCCGGGCCGAGGCCGATGACGCTGAGCTCTCGCGCGACGCCAAACCGGAAAAACCTGTCGAGGACCAGAAGTCGCGACAGGCTGAGCAGCTCGTCGCAAATCAGTCCGCCGCCTCGGAAGCGACCGCGCCGCCAAAGTCGGAGGCGGCCAGGGTCGCCGATCGCCCCGCTGCGCCGGTCCAGGGAGCGGACGCCGCAGCCAATGCCGTCAAGCTGACCTGGCAGAAAGCGCTGATGGCGCATCTCAACCGCGCCAAGCGTTACCCGGTCGGCGGCGGCCGGCGCGCAGCCGAGGCCAGCGTGCATTTTACTCTCGATCGGCGCGGCCATGTCCTCGCCTACAGCATCAAGCGCTCCTCGGGCATGCCGGTCTTCGACGAGGCGGCGCTGGCGATGATGAAGCGGGCCGATCCCGTGCCATCGCCTCCGCCCGTCGTCGCCGACCAGAGCCTGTCCTTCGAGGTGCCGGTGCAGTTCAGGGCGGAGCGGAAATAGGGGAGGGCGTTCCTCTTCGCCCCAGGGTGTAAACCCGCAAAAAATGTCGTAGTGAGGCGTCCATGAAGCATGGGCGAGCGAGTGGTGAAACCGGGGTGAAGAAAGTCACGGGGCGGGACATCCGCTTTTCCGTCGCGCCGATGATGGACTGGACCGATCGCCATTGCCGGTATTTGCACCGGCTGATGTCGCGGCGGGCGCGGCTCTATACCGAGATGCTGACCACAGGCGCCGTCATTCATGGCGATCGCGAGCGGCTGCTGGGCTACGACGCTTTCGAGCACCCGGTCGCCTTTCAGCTCGGCGGCTCGGACCCGGCCGATCTCGCCAAGGCCGCAAAGATCGCCGAGAGCTTCGGCTATGACGAAATCAATCTCAATGTCGGCTGCCCTTCCGACCGGGTCCAGAACGGCGCTTTCGGGGCCTGCCTGATGCTGAACCCGGCGCTGGTCGCCGATTGCGTCCGCGCGATGAAGGACCGCGTGGATGTTCCGGTCACGGTCAAATGCCGGATCGGCGTCGACGATCAGGAGCCGGAGGCCGCGCTGTTCGAACTCGCGCAAAGCTGCATCGGCGCGGGCGTCGACGCGCTTGTCGTGCACGCCCGCAAGGCTTGGCTCAAGGGCCTCTCTCCAAAAGAAAACCGCGATGTTCCGCCGCTGGATTACGAACTCGTGCATCGGCTCAAGCGCGCCTATCCGGAAATCCCCATCGCGATCAATGGCGGCCTCGCGACCATCGAGGCGATGCGCGAGCAGCTCGATTTCGTCGATGGCGTCATGGTTGGCCGGGCGGCCTATCACGATCCGGCGCTGCTGCTGCGGGTCGATCCCGAGCTTTTCGGGGAGCCCGCTACGTTCGAGAACTGTTTCGATGTGATCGACGCCTACATCCCCTATATCGAGCGCCAGCTCGCGGCCGGGGAGAGACTGTCTTCGGTGACGCGCCATATGCTCGGCTTCTTCGCGGGAATGCCGGGGGCGAGGCACTACCGCCGGCGCCTCGCGCTCGAGGCCGTGCGCTCCGACGCCGGCGTCGAAACGCTGTTGCAGGCGGTTGGAGAAGTGCGCTGCGCCATGGAACGGCGTGAACTTGCTCTCGCCAGCGAAGGCTAACGGCTTTGAGGGAGCTGTTCCCATCCTGAAACCGCGTCGCATAATTTGGGAACACGCTCTGATCGCTGTCCGCTAAACAACAAAAGCGACGGCGCTTTCAAACAAAATAAACAATATCCTGCGCTCTTTGGAGGGCTTCCAAACTATAGATTGGAAGATGTCCAAGCTGACGCCCAAGTCCTTGCGCGCCTTTAGCGACAGAGATTTACTGGCTGCGAGGATGATCGAAGGGGAGAAGGAATATGTCGTTCGCGTCTGCCGGCCGAACTGTTGCACGTCTCACGCTGCCTGTGGGCGCGCTGCTTTGGACGGCCCCGATCCAGGCCCAGGACGCCGCGCATGCTCAATTTCCATTCTCCGTAGACGGCGTGTACCACGAGATCGAAACCAAATATATTTTCGGCTTCACCGACGGCTCCGACATCGGCGCGGAGGGCGAAACCGCGGTAGAGACCGACACCAACGCTGCCTTCCGCAGACGTCACGGGGTCTATAATGCGGTGGAGCAGGAGGTCGAGCTCGAGGGCACCCCAACCCAGTTCTTTTCTTATGAGCTCAGCCTTCACGGCTTCGGCCATTCGATAAAGAACGACGACGAGCTCACCGATCTCCACCGCGTCAGCTTCGGCGGCTTTTCCACCAATCTGCGTTACCTGCTGCTCGGCCGCGGCCCGGAGTCGCCCATCGGCTTGACCATAATGGCCGAACCGGAATGGGGCCGGGTCGACGGAGACAGCGGCCAGCACACCCGCTCCATGGGCGCGACCTTCGCGATCCTCGCCGACACCGAGTTCATCGAGAACAGGCTTTATGCCGCTGCGAACCTGATCTACGAACCCGGCATCGCCAAGGCGGTGGGCGATACGGCCTGGGCGAAAGCGGCCTCGATGGGCGTCACCGCCGCAATGACATGGCGCGTAACGCCCAAGATCGCGATGGGCGGGGAGATCGAATATTACCGCGCCTATGACAGCCTGGGTTTCAAGTCGTACCAGGGCGACGCCCTTTATATCGGCCCGACCTTCCATGTGCAGGTGACGAAAAAGGTGATTCTGGCGGGCGCCTTCTCCGCCGAGGTCGCGGGCCATTCGGCCGGCGACGACCGGCCGCTGAATCTGGTCGATTTCTCGCGCTACCGCGCCCGGCTGAGGATGGAATACGAGTTCTGAGGTCGCGGGCTACACCGGCAGCTTGTCGAGAAAATCCGCCGTCATGATCCGCAGGACCTTTGCGGGCTTGTCGTCCGGT
Source organism: Methylocystis heyeri (assembly GCF_004802635.2). Lineage (NCBI taxonomy): Bacteria > Pseudomonadati > Pseudomonadota > Alphaproteobacteria > Hyphomicrobiales > Methylocystaceae > Methylocystis > Methylocystis heyeri. The sequence continues at coordinate 2,463,987 of NZ_CP046052.1, read as the reverse complement.
TCGGGGAAGGAAACGCCGAGCCTTCTCCAGAAATCGGAAAAAACCCAGACATCGGCAAGCTCGTGCCGGTCTTCGGGAAAGGCCTTCGCCTCGGCGGATTCGAGCTTGGCCGCATCGACCAGATAGGGCCGCAGGGCATCGGCGGAGACGCCGGACGCCTCGGCGAGCTCCTCGGGGTCGCTGTCCCAGTCCGAAACGGCGCCCTCTTCGTCCCAGTAGCCGGGGCGCGAGCAATGGCTGTGGATTTCCGCGCCGTGAAGATGGGCGAGATGCTCCCAATAGGCGCCGTCATAGATCTTGACCGTGGAGATCAGCCAGTCTTTCTCACCCGCGATCGCGCAAGCCGCGGCGCCGACGTTCACCCCGAAATATTGCGGCCACAGCACGACCGCCCAGTCGCCCTGCGGCTCATAGACGACCACGTCGGACGCATAGTCGATCGGCGCTCCCGGAGGAACGGTCTCGATATCGACGCCATGCGATAGGAAATAATCGCGGCAGGCTTGCGCGATTTCCTGGGGATCGGCGCGCCTGAATGCGCTGGCGGCGAGAAACAGACCCATGTTCAGCCTCTTGTTGCGTGCGGCCTAGGGCTTGTTGAGATTCATCGCGAATTGATGAGCGCGGCGGCGAGGCGGATCATGGCTGTGAAGCTTTGATCGGTTTTGTCGGCGCGCAGGGCGATCCGCTTGAACTCCTTGAGTTTGCCGAAGAAGTTTTCGATGAGGTGACGGGCTTTGTAAAGCTCGATGTCGATGGCGAGAGGCGCGTTTCGTCTTGGATGTTGGGAGATGACGATTTGCGCGCCGCGCTCGTTCAGTTCGGCGACGATCCAGTCGCTGTCGAAGGCCTTGTCGGCGAGCAGCGCGCCAAATTCGACGCCCTCGATCAAAGGCGCGACGCCGACCGTGTCGAAGCGTTGCCCCGGCAGCAGAACGAAGCGGACCAAATTGCCGAGCGCGTCGGTGAGCGCGAGGATTTTGGTGGTCCAGCCGCCTTTGGATTTGCCTATGGCCTGGCCCTGAGTCCCCCTTTTGCGCCCTGTCCATGGCGGTGGACCTTGACGATGGTGGCGTCGATCATGGCGTATTCCATGTCTGGATCGTCCGACACGGCGTCAAACATCCGCTTGAACACATCGGCCTTCACCCAATCGCGAAAGCGTTTGAACACGGTGTTCCACTTGCCGAAGGCGGGAGGCAGATCGCGCCAGGGGCTGCCCGTGCGCGCAATCCACAAGATCGCCTCTAAAAACAATCGCCCATCGCTCCCGGTCCGGCCGGGATCGGAGGGCTTGCCAAGACAAAAGGGCTCCAGCTTCGACCATTGGCCGTCCGTCAGACAGAATCGGGGCATTGCAAACTCCTTTCGGAGCTTGAATCATCCTTCCACCAAAATGGGAATCCTGATTCTCAACAGGCCCTAGAGCAAAATCCGAAAAAGTTGATAGGCTTTTTCGATGAGATTTTGCTCCAGCTTTTTGAATCTGGAGCGATTTCTTAGCGACCAGACGACTGCGTCTGGTCGGCAAGCGCTCTGGAGAATTTCCGGTTTGAATCGAACCGAAATTCTCCAGGAATTTTTGTTCGACCGGTTTTCTTCACGCGAAGCGGCATCCGCTTCGCTCGAAAACCTTCCAAGGCTCACCCGGCGCAGAGCGCGAGCAGCACAGCGATCTCCGCGGCCTGCTGGGCGGCGCCGAGAACGTCGCCGGTATATCCGCCAATCTGGCGTTCAGCCAGTTTCGCGACCCCGACGCAAGCCAATATCGCCCCGAAAAGCGCCGCCGCAAGCTGCGACATATGGGCGCCGGCCGGCAGCAGAATCGCGGAGCAGGCGAGGGTGAGCGCCGCCGCCGTTTTCAGCGCCTCGGGGGCGGGGCGCGGCATTGCGGCGCCGAGTCCGCCGCTGCGCGCCGGCGCAAGCAGCAGGAGCGGCGCGAGACCGGCGACGCGCGAGGCCGCCGCGGCGAACATCACGGCGCAGCAAGCGAGCCAAAGGCTGCGATCGAGCAGCGCCGCGGTGGCGAAGACCCGAAGCATCAGCGCCAGGACGAGGGCCATTGCGCCATAGGAACCGAGCCGGCTGTCGCGCATGATCTCGAGCTTGCGTTCTCGGGTCGCGCCGCCGCCGAAACCGTCGGCGACATCGGCGAGGCCATCCTCATGCAGTCCGCCGGCGACGCCGACCAGCGCCGCGATCGCGCAAGCCGCTGCCGGGAGCGCGGGCAGGCGAAAGGCGTGCGCGAGAACGAGAACCGCTGCGCCGCAGCCGCCGATTACGGCTCCCGCCACAGGGAGCGCGCGCAAGGCGCGGCGGAAATCCGGCGCCCCGGCGGCGATGGGCAGGCCGAGGCGGGAATAGAACTGCAGGCAGCAGAGCGCATCTTGCGCAAATGATCGTAGCGGGCGAGAAATCATGAGGCGGGTTGTGCCGCCGATCGGCGATAATGTCGAGGAGGCCTTGCGGCCTTTATGGGCTCCTCGGCTCCGCGGGCGCCGAGATTTCCGCCGCCGCGCGCTCCGCCGCCCCCTGCATCGCCTCCGTCGCGAGCGGTCCGATCAGCACGAAGGCCATGCCCGCGCTCCGCCACTCGACCGCGGTCAGGCTGCTGTCGACGCGGGGCGCGACGCGCGGCGCCGGCCCGGATTCCGCCCGCTCGAAATACAGCCCGACGCGCGACCCGCTCTCTGCTTCATAGACCAGAAACCCGGCCGGGGCGGTGAGTCCGGGCGTGATGCGCCCGCCCAAAAAACGAAGCCCGGCCTGGGAAAGGTCGGGCGCCCGCGCAAAGCCTACCCGCAGCCTCAGGAGCGCGAGCAGATCGCCCATCTGGCCAGGCTCGAAATCGACCGGCTTCGGCTCGCGCGCATAGGTCAGAAAGTCCATGTCGGCGCGGTCGACGTAACCCTGAGCCAAAGTGATCGAAGACGCAGGCGGGGGCGGCCCCGGACGCGTCAGGGCGTAAACCGCGATTCCCGCCAGCATGGCGCCCGCCAGCATGGTGAGGGCCGAGGACAAAGCCGCCTTCTTGCGCCGGTTCTGGCGGGCCTCGTCGAGTCGCTGCACCGAGCGTGACGAACTCGGGCGCCCCCAATGAACTGCGCCGGTTTCTATCGGCGGAGGGCCCGCCGCGGCGTTGCGGGCGGCGGCGTTGCGCAAGGACAGGGGCGGCGTTTCCTGGGCCACCGGATCGAAGGCGGCCCTGAGCGCCGCGTTCTGCCGTCGCCAGTTTTCCACCAGCTCGGCGTCGTCCGGATGGGCGAGCAGATGATCTTCGACCTGACGCCTGCGCTCGGGGGAAATCTCGCCGTCTACGAGGGCGTGGAGATCGGCGTCATGGACGCCGTGAAAGGAGTCGCTCATCTAGGCGCTATTTGACGATGCGCAGATAGGCGCTGGCGCGACGGAGCCGATCCGAGGAAGCGAAGGGCCGAAGGTCCAGGGCGGAGAGGGCCGAACGCGCCCGCTGCAGCTGTCCGAGCAGGACCGCCCGCGGAACCTCGAGAATGCTGGAGGCGGCCTCATAGGAAAAGCCTTCGAGCGCCACCAGAAGAAGGGTGGCCCGCTCGTTGAAGGGTAGATTGGCGAGGCCCTGGACGACGAGAGGCTGCTGCGCGGCAGTCTTGGGCGCCGTTCCAGCGGTTTTCTCCCGGGCGAGCGCCGTCAGCGCGCGATAGGCGCAAAGACGCGCGGCGCCGCTTTCGCCGGCTTGAAGTTCTTTTGCCCGCACCTTGGCCGTGGCGCGTTCGAGGGCGGTTTGCACGAGATCGTCGGTCGCGCCAGAGCCGCCGCCGGCGCACAGGGCGCGCGCATAGCGGCGAAGCGACGGCAGCGTCGCCTCGAGCTCCTGCAGCAGATCCTCTTTCTGGCCCATCTCCCGCCCGCTCCGCCATGTTTTTGCTTGTTTTTGCGATGCGAATGCTATTTTTTGCAGATTATGATATGCCACTCCCCTGCGCTTGACTATCGGTTGGGGCAGGGTCGTCATGATTTTTTTGGGCCAGGGGCCTGATGAGACCGGCTCCTCCGGGATTCTTCCCCCGCCGCGGGGTTGACCGGGGGAACAGGGAAGGCTAGTGGAACGTCACTGTCCGGCTTTCCGAGGCCGGCGCGAAAAAGTGGCCGACACTTTTTCGAAAGATAAAGGTCCAGGCCGGATCGGCGCCCGGACCAAGCATGAGAGCGCGTAGCTCAGTCGGTAGAGCATCTGACTTTTAATCAGGGGGTCCTGGGTTCGAGTCCCAGCGCGCTCACCACTGCAAAATCAAAAACCTGGCCAAATTCGCGGCTCTATTCCTCCCAAATATTGGAAAATAGCGGAACCCGAGCGGGCCCATCTGCCGCGCTGGCGCATGAAACTATGATCAAGGTCAGTTTGGGCGTGGCGTGGAACCATGTCGAACCTGAGTGGGTTTACCTACGAAGGGCTACTTAGCCCTTGGCGCAATGCGCTTTTTTTGGCCGGGAGGGGGCGCCGTAGAGGTCTCGCGCCTCTCTCCCGCGTCGTCTCTCGTTCCTTTCGGTCACGCCGATGCCGGCGCCGGGGGGAAATTCTCGCGCCTCTTCCTCACCCCGCAAAAAAGAAGGGCGAGGCGCGAGCCTCGCCCAGATATACGCCGCAAAACCAGTCCGATGAATGAGACTGGCCGCTGCGCAATGCAATGCGCTCGCCTATTTAAATTCGACTTGGGCTGTCGTTTATCCGCCCCGCAGGGCGCGCTCCAGCTGGGGGAAATACTTATCTGGACGGTCCTGGCCGGATATTCTCCGTCGCGGGCGGGCGCCAGGGGGAATTTAGGAGCAAGGGCGACAGCGCCGGGTCGTTCCGCTGCGTCTTCAGACATGATCGAGAAAAAAATTGTTCTACTCGCGCCTTAGTCGCCCTGTATCATGCAATGGTAATGATCATTGATTGGGGGGCGCTCCGGCGAGCGTCGAGCAGATGAGCACAGGAATCGGGTTGGCGATAGGGATCGGTCTTTCGGCTCTCTTGGCGCCTGTTGCGGCGATAGGCGCTGCGGTGGAGAAATTGAGGGCGGCCATCGAGCATGGCAAGGCCGGACGCGGAAACGATTTCCTGGAGCACCTGGATGCGGCGCTCGCATTTGTTCAGGATGCAGGGAGCTTCAAGCGCGGTTTGAAGGCTTCTGAAGCTCTGGTCTTTATCGAAGCGGCGATCGCCCACGGCGCCCGAGAAGACTTCGTCGCGGCGGCCGAACATGCCGAGAGCGCGCTCGCTCTGCTCGAGAAGACGGTTCCGCATCCTTGTCTGCCTCAATGACGTGAAATGCGCGCGGCCGCAGTCGCGCCCGGCCTCATGCTTTGCGCCAAAAACTTCATCCGCGAACGGCCGCCGGATTATTCGGCGCGGGCGCCTGAAATTTGTATTTCCGGGATCGGGATAAATTATATAGATAAATTACATATCGCCGCGCTTCCTTGCCTGAAGCGCGGCTTACGCCATGCGCGGCGCTGATGCGTTTCGTTGAACGCGAATGTCAAAACGCGTCGCTATGATCAAGGAGCGCCGATGGACATCGCCCGCAACAGCTGCGCCGGCCGCGTGAAAACAGCGGATTTATCCTCCTGTGCGCGCGGTTTCCGTTTGGGCCTTTCCGGCTGCGGCGGAGGGCTCGAATCCATTTCCACTTCGCGCCTGCTCGATCTCGCCGAACGCGTCGAGGGGCTCGGTTTCGAAGCGATCTGGCTCAACGAAGAACATTTCCAGGGCAGCATCGTGGAAGTGGAGGGCCGGCGCTGCCTGTCGCCGCTGATACTCGCTTCCGCGATCCTCGCGCGCACGCGCAGGCTGCGCGTCGGATTTTCCGTGCTGCTGCTCGCCCTGCATCACCCCGTGCGGCTTGCGGAGGAGATCGCGACGCTTGACGTTCTCTCCGACGGCCGCGTCGACTTTGGGATCTCGCGCGGCGGCAACGGCCGCTATCTCGAAGTCTATGGCGTCGATCCAGAGAGCGTGAACGACCGCTTTCGCGAGACCTTCGACTTTCTGCCGCGGGCCTGGGCGGAGGGCAAGATCGCTTTTGACGGGAACGAATATTCCATCGAGCCCAAGCCCGTGCAGCGCCCCCATCCGCCGGTCTTCATGGGCACCTATACCGAAGAAACGGCGGCCTGGGCGGCGCGAGAAGGCCATGGGCTGATCTGCCACGGGATCACCAGCATGGCCAACCAGCGCCGTCTCATGCGCGCCTTTACCGACGCCGGCGGCGATCCCTCCGCCGTCCCCTTCGGCCGCTTCGTTTATGTGAGCGAGAGCGACGCCAACGCGCGAGCCGAGCTCTGGCCGACCGTGCTCAAGCTGACGACGAGGCTCAAAGGCTTCGGCCTGTTCAATCGCAAGGGCGTGGTCGCGGAGCGGGACCTCGATCCCGAGGTCTTCTATCACGAAATGGTCATCGCCGGCGGGCCCGAAACCTGCACGCGCAGGATCATGGAGCTGAACGAAGAATTGGGCGTCGCCTATCTCAATGCGCTCAGCGCCTTCTTCGGCTTTCTGCCGATCGAACTGCTGGAGCGCTCGCTCGATCTGCTCGGGAGCGAAGTGCGCCCGCGGGTCGAGGCCGCCTTCAATCGAGCCGCGGCGCAAAGGCGATGATTTCCTGCGCCGCTCCGCCTGTGAGGCTCTGGAGCGGCGCGCCATAGAGATCGCTCATGGCTTGCGCCGTGCAGACCTGCGCGACAGGTCCGATGGCGCAGAGGCGCCCCTGCTTCATCAGCGCGACGCGGCATTTCAGGTTGAAGGCCTGATCGGGCAGATGGGTCGTCATGATTATGCTCTTGCCCATGTGCGCGAGGTCTCGCACCAGCGCCAGCACGCGGCCCTGATTGCCGAGGTCGAGACTGGCCGTCGGTTCGTCCATGACGATGATCGGCGCGTCCTGCGCCAGGGCGCGCGCGATCAGCACCATCTGGCGCTCGCCGCCTGAGAGCTCCGTGAACGGACGATGGCGCAGGCGCCAGACTCCGGTCAGCTCCATCGCTTGCTGCGTCAGGCGGCGATCCTCCTCCATGGGCGCGCCAAAAGGTCCGATGTGCGGCGAACGCCCCATCAGCACCAGATGCTCCGCCTCGAAGGCGAAAACGCTCTGCGTCGATTGGGGCACATAGGCGATCAGCCGGGCCAGATCCGAGCGTGAAAGCTGGCTTATGGCTGCGCCATTGATGCGCACCACGCCGCGCTGGGGGGCGAGCAGGCCCAAAAGGCAAAGCGCCAGCGTGCTCTTGCCCGCGCCATTGGGGCCGAGGATCGCGAGCGCCTCTCCGCGGTCGAGATCAAAGCTGATGTCGTTCAAAACTTCTCCGCCGCCTTCGCGACGAAAGCAGAGCCCGGTGGCCTCCAGCGCCTTCATGCCCAGCGGCTCTGGCGCGCGCGCAGCAAAAACATCAGGAAGAAGGGCGCCCCGATGAGGGCGGTCAGCACGCCGAGGGGAATTTCGATCGCGGAGATCGAACGCGCGAGATCGTCCACCAGCAGCAAGAAAATGCCGCCGAACAGGGCCGTCGCAGCGGTGAGCCGCCCCGGCTCCATGCCGAAGCTCGCGCGCGCGAGATGCGGAATCAGCAGACCCACCCAACCGATCACGCCGGCCACGCAAACCGTCGCGGCGCTCATCAGCGTCGCGCAGCAGATGACGAGGATGCGCAAGCGCCGCACATCCACGCCCATGGTCGCAGCCTCGTGGTCGCCGAGCGCGAGCAAGCCGATGCGCCAGCGGTTGAGATAGAGCGCGAGGCCGCCGAGGATCACCGGGCAGGCGAGGACGATGGCGTCGGACGCGCTCATCCGGGCGAGGCTTCCCATGAGCCAGAAGGTGATCGTCGGCAGGGCTTCGACCGGATCGGCGACATATTTGACGATCGAGATGAGCGCCTGAAACAGCGCAGAGACCACCATTCCACAAAGCGTCAAGGTGATGATCGAGCGTGTGTTGATCGCCCTGTCGGCGCCGAGCGCAATCGCCACAGCGGCCAATCCGCCCACAAAGCCCGCACCCTGCACGCAAAGAACCGGCGCCCGCAGCAGCAGCGCGACCGAAGCGCCGAACCCTGCGCCGGCGGAGACGCCGAGCAGGGCGGGCGAGGCGATCGGATTGCGAAACACGGTCTGATAGGCGAGGCCGGAGAGGGAGAGCCCTGCGCCGATCAGCACGGCGCCGACGATGCGGGGGAGCCGCACCATGAGAACGATCGTCTCGGCCGTCCCGCTCGGTTGGGGACCGCCGATTCCCGCCGCCCCTGCGAGGACTTGCAGCAGCGTTTCCAGCGGAACGTAATAGCGGCCGAGTGCGAGCGAGAACAGCATCGTCAGGACCAGCAGCGCGGAAAGGGCCAGGAGGCCCGCCCCTTGGCGCTGCGCCTCACCGCTCGGATGCGCCAGCGAGAATTTCATCGATCTGCTCATTCGAAAGCGCCTTGTCGAAGAAGCGCGCGTAGAAAGCCGCGGCTTCCGCCTCGAGTTTTTCTCGCGAGATGCGTTCGGGATGGATGAGCGAGGCGGCCCAAAGCAAAGTGAGCGGCTGTTCGATCGTTCGATTGGCCCAAAGATGCGCCCCCATCGGCGCGACGAAGACGCGCTTGTCGCGCACCGCAGCGAGGTCCTTGAAGCGCGGATCGGCATAGGCCGTTTTGAGTTCGCCCTGATCGGCGACGATCATGATCTCGGGGTCCCAGGCCAGCATCTGCTCCAGCGAGAAAGTCACGCTTTCCTGCAGACGGCCATCGTCGGTGACGCTGCGGCCGCCCGCTTTTTCTATCCACCATTCGGCGATGCGGTGCGGCTGGGTGAGACGGCGCAGATTGACGTAAAGCACGCGCGGACGATTCAATGCGGCGCCCGACCAGGCCGAGACGCGGCTCACCACCGCGTCGAAATAGGCGGCGTAGTCGCGCGCGAGATCCGCCTTGTCGAAAGCCTCGGCCAGCAAGGCCATCAGGGCTTTCACGTCTTCGGGCGCGGTCCATCGCAGGAAGACGACCGGCAGGCCGAGATCGCCGAGCTTTTGCGCCGTCGCGATGTCCATCGTCAGAACGAGGTCCGGCTTCAACGCCAATATGTCCTCGACGGCGAGGCCTTTTTCGGCGCCTTGCACGACCGGCTTTCCCGCGAGGCCGGGCGCAAAGACATATTGATATTTGCGCGCGAGCTGCGGCGGCAGGCCGTTCGCGAGCGTGTCCTGTTCATGCAGAGCGAAAAGGAAGCCGTTGATGACGGGCACGGCCCCGAGCGTCACGACGCGCTCGATCCGGTCGCGGATTTCGACCTTGCGGCCGGCCATGTCGACGATCGCGCGCGCCTGCGCCGCAGGAGCGCTGCAGCACAGGAGAGCGATGATGAGAAGGAGGCGGATGGGAGTCATGGCCTTGCTTTTAGAAGTTCGCCGTGATCCCGGCGAAGATGGTTCTCGGCGGCGCCACGTAATAGGAGGTGCTGTTGAGATTGTCTTCGTTGACGGATATCGCGCCGATATAGCGGCGATCGGTGAGGTTGAGAATTCCGGCGTTGAGGCGCATGGCCTTCAGGCCCAATCTCGCGCCTAAATCATAGGAGGCGTTGAGATCCACGACGGCGTAGGGGCTGACCGCCTGGGTGTCGTCCGCCAATCCGTATCGCGTGCTGACGTAACGGATGCTCGGGGTGATTTCGAACCCGTAGTCGTGCCAGGTGACCGCGCCTTTCGCCTGGATCGTCGGCGTATAGGGAACCTGCTTGCCGGCGATATACATGAGCGTGTTGGTCCCGGTCGCGATGTTGGATTTGTAGGTTTCGGAGGCGTCGGTGAAAGTGCCGTTCAGCGTGACGTGGTCGCTCGCCTTGTAGATCGCCTCGATCTCGAATCCGTAGCCGTTCGTCGCGGCGTTGCTCTGGTAATAGCTTTGTCCGACGTTGGGGTCGTAGACCAGCACCTCCTTCTTGTGGGTCGTGAAGCCGAAGAAGGTTGGAATGATGGTCAGATCGCCGGATTGGTAACGCACGCCGAAGTCGATCTCGTCGACGAGCTCGGGCCGTATCTTGCTCATGAGCGTCTGCATGTTGATCCCTCTCTTGAGAAAGGCGGCTTCCGCGCCCGTGAAGGAGCTGGCCTGCGGCCCCCAGTCGGGCCGGCCGGTCTTGCGGCTGTAACTCGCGTTGAGGCTCCACTCGTTGGACAATTGCTGGCGAAAGCCGAGATTGGGAAGCCAATCGGTGAAAGTCCGCGCGGCCACTGCCGCATTGGGGTCGGGCCTCGGAGCGTAGGCGAAGACGTCGGTATAGGAGACTTGGGGTAGTCCCGTGGTCGTGTAATATTGCAGCGCCGGCGCGCCTTCCACGAGCAGCCGCACGCCGCCCGAGACCGTCGTGGCGTTATAGCTCTGCGTATATTGCATGAAGGGGCTGTAGAACTCGTGGTCGGTCGACTTCGCCAGCACCGACCAGTTGGCGTAGCTCAGCGTTCCGACGCTCGTTACGTTGAACTGCTGCTGACCGAGCGGCGGAGGCTCGGGCTTGGCGTCCTCGCCCCAATAGCCGAGCAGGAGATCGCCGCCCCAGGAGAAGCGCTTGCGATATTCGGCGACCCCGCCCAAAGTGTAATTGTTGATCGGCCACAATTTGACGCCCGTCCCGGAAGTCGTGAGCTGGGAGCCCTCGTTTCGCCAATAATACGGCTTCAGCACGAAAGACTGATCGCCCTCCATCTTGTAGGTGATTTCGGTCCAGATGGCGTTGTCGGCGTAACGGGTCTTGTTGAAGAGATAACTATTGTTGTCGACCTTGGGCTTGCCGGTGAACTGGGTGTTGTAATCAGCCCAGGCGTAGGCGGAGAGCATCGTCGTCTGGGCGTAGGTCAACGGCAGATAGGAATAGGCCTTCTGGTCGTTGTGAACGCCGTAGACCTTGACGTCGATATTGTCGCCGAGCTTCTGGCTCAGCCCGAACATGACGTTCTTGCGCGATGCGTCGCCGTCGCCTTTCCATTTATTGGCCTCGGTCCAGGACCCCGAAACGAAGAAAGCCGTTCCTGTCGGGAGCAGGCCCGAGTCGACGCGCGCCGCCGTGCGCCAAAAACCGTCGGAGCCGGCGCCCTGGCTGATCCAGCCGCCATATTCGGCTTTTGGAGGCAGCATGATCTGATCGAGCTGGCCAGCAGCGCTCGCAAATCCGAGGCCCTGGTTGGCCTGCAGGCTGCCGCGATAGAGATCGATGCGAGACAGGTTGCTCAAGTCGATGAGGTCGGCGCCGCCGACGATGCCGGCGATCGGCAGCCCGTCGATGGTGCGGGACAGAAAGAAATCGGAAACGCCGCGCACGGTGATGCTGCGCGTGAAGGAAAGGCCGTAAGGGTCGGCCGAGTCCTCGATCACGCTGGGCATGAGATCGAGCGGCTTGTAAGAGCTGGCCTGGGCCGGCCCGCCCAGTATTCTGATGCCCTCGGGCGTCACCGAGCTCACGGGATTGGGTTCCGGACTCTGCGCCGGATCGATCAGCGGCCCGCCGCTGTATGAGAAATCCGCCCCGGACTGGCCGGCCGGCGCATCCGCCTGTCCAGCCGGCGCCGCAGATTGCTGGGGGGAACCTATAAGAATATCCGGCAACGACTCCTGAGCCCAAACTGCGCCAAGGCATTTCAGCCAGACCATGGTCGACGCGCCGGCAAGCAGCGCAGCGCGCATCGACCTATTGAATTTCACCATTACAGCCCCCCGCCGGAACGCGCCGAGCGCGGATATCTGCTTGCAGGGAGCCGAAATTTCGCTTCCGGGCTGCAAGGGATATTCGCGCCTTGCAGGGCTTTTCGTCCTAATTCGCTATGTAGTGCAACTATATAAAGTGCGCATTGCGCTCAATTTTGCGGAAAACTGTCAATAATTTCAGCAGCGCTATATAGCTTTCTCCTATTTCGCTCCTGCGTCGTCGAGAGGCCGCGCAAAGCTCGGATGGCGGCCGCTATTGCGCCTCCTGGCGCAAGGCGACGGTGAAGTCGATCTCGACCGGCCTGCCGAAGCGGGCCGTGGTGAAACGCACGGCGATGAGTTTCGGCAGGTGAGCCGCATCGAGCCAGTTGTCGCTCCAGCGCGGCGGCTTGCCTTCTTCCATCACTCCGAAATAGCGCAGCTGGAGGAAAGAGACACCGCGCACGGCCTCGGTCTTCTGCATCGAGCTGCGCGCGATCTGCGAGGCTTCCGCGGGGCGGAAAGACTGGGTCCAGACGGCGAGATCGGCGCTGGAGCCATTGGGTTCGAGGCCGATCTCCCCGGCGAAAAATCCGCCCGCCTGGGTCTGGCCTTCGCTCAGTCCGACGAACATGCAGCCATCCGGGCGACCGAAAAAGAACAGGGTCTGTCCCTTCTTCTGGTCCGGAATCATCATCGGATAGGCGTGGGACAGCATGTCCGACAAAGCCGTCGCCGCGGCTTCGAGGTCGCCGACCGCCTGATTCGAGCGGCTGGTTTCGAAGGCTTTCTGCGCGAGCTGCATGCCGCTGAGCAGGGACCCCATGAGCAGGGCGAGAAGGGCCAGGGAAAGCAGCAGCTCCAGCAGGGTGAAGCCGGCGTCGCGGCGCCGTCGGATCCGGCGCTTCATCGCGCGTCCTCGCTGATGACCACGATCTTGAAGGTGTCGAATCCCATGCTGAGCGCCTTGCCGGTGGTTTCGGCGCCCCGGGTGACGTCGATATGCGCCCAGAAGGCGATCGTCTTGTAGGTCGGCGCGTTGGGCACCAGCGGAGCATTGTTGGTCTGAGGAGGGGTGGGCGCGAAATTCACCGTGATGGCGTAGATCAGGCCGTCCTCGCTGCGCCCTTGGCGCAGGCCCGGCGGCGGAGGCGACTCGACGCCCAGCGCCTCGAATTCCGAGCGGGCGAGGCGCGTGGCGCGGAGCATGAAATCGGCGCGATCGTCGTTGTGAACCGCGCCGGAGAGGCCGCTGATCAGGGCAGCGAGCGAGAGTGTCAGTATGGCGAAAGCCGCCAGCGCCTCGATCAGAATGAAACCGCCGCGCCGGCGCAGCGCCTTGCCGCGGCCCGGCCTCGCCCGCAGGGTTTTCACGAAACCTCGCATCTTGCCGCCCCCGTCAGCCAGTTGACGTCGACGATGGCTGCACGTCCGCCGAGGGAAAGCGTGACCTCCCCGCCGGTCGAGGAGCCGCCGGGAAAGAACAGAATGTCGCCTTCATTGGCGCCGCGGCGTCTCGCTTCTGCGATTTTCAAATCCATCTGCGCCTGCGGCGGAAGAAAGGTCTCGGCGACGACCGGGGTCCAATAGCTCTTGCGCGCGAGATTGAAACTGACGGCGAATTCGCTGTTTCCCGCGATGGCGCGGGCGCGGGCGTCGCGCATCGTGGCGCATAGCCTGCGCGCCGCCGCCTGAAGCTGGAGCCCGCCGGGGGCGGGCCGAAGCAGCGGGGTCGAGACGCCCATGATGAGCGCGAAAATCGCCAGCACGGCCAGGGTTTCCAGCAGGGTGAAACCCGCCCGCGCGGAATGGCGGCGAAAGCGCCTCATTGGGTCGCGAGTTCGTTGATGCCGAGCACGGCGTTCATCACCGTCAGCACCAGCGCGCCGACGAGCCCGGCGATCATGACGGTGAGAAGCGGCGTCAGCAGGCTCATCGCCCGCTCGATCGAACGCTCGGTGGCGCGCTCGAAGCTGCTCGCGACGCGCAGCAGCATCGGGGCCAGTTCGCCGGCTTCCTCGCCTACCGCGACGAGCTGGGGCACGACGGTCGGCAGATGCTTGATCTCGGCGAGCCCGCGCGAAAGGCTGCCGCCGTTGCGGACCGAGTCGACCACGCCGCCGAGCTGCTCGCGAAGGAACATATTGCCCACCGACTGCACCGCGCTCTCCAGTCCCTGAAGCAGGGGCACGCCCGCCTTCAGCATCGCGCCCAATGTGCGGGCGAATTGGGAGGTGTCGTATTGCGCCTTCATCGGGCCGATGACCGGAAGGTCGAGCATCCGGCGGTCGACGGCGAGCTGAACCGGCGGGCGCGCCGCGGCGTAGGACCGGAACCAGAAGAAGAAACCCACCAGGAAGACGATAAAGCCGAGAATATAGGGCCATTGGTCTTCGAGGCCCATGATGAACTGGAGCCCGCCCGGCATGGGCTTGCCGCTTTCCGAAAAGATCGGGGCCACCGCCGGCGCCAGCACGGCGATCACGATGCCGGTGGAGACGAGCGCAAGCACGATCAGCACCACGGGATAGACCAGCGCGGACTGGATGCGGGCGCGCAGCTCCTGCCGGCGTTCGAGCATGTCGGCCATCTGGGCGAGGGCGCCGCCGATGTCGCCCATGGTTTCGCCGGCCCTGACAACGCTGATGTAGCCGTCGCCGAAAGCCGAGGAGGTCGCGGCGAGCGAATCCGAAAGGGTGGCGCCGTCCAGCAGCCTGCGGAGCACTTCCTCGGTGAGTTCGCGCCGGACCGGGTTCGGGGCCTGCTCGCTCAAAATCCGCAGCGCGCGGTCGAGCGGGACGTCGGCTTCCTCCAGGGTGGCGAAATCGCGGGTGAAAGCGGCGACGTCGGCCGGCTTGAGGCGCTTCTTTCCCTGCCCGCCGCTCTTGGCCCCGGCTTTGGCGCCGCCGCCGCCCGCGGCTCGGGTCTCGAAGGGCGTGAGGCCGCGGGCCCACAGCATATCCTCCGCTTCCTCGCGGCTGCGCGCCTCGATCTCGCCTTCGTCCAGCTCGCCCTGCGCCGTGTAGGCGCGGTAAAAAAATGAGGCCATCAAACGCTTCCCAAAGTGCCGCGCCGACGAAACCCGCTCCGGAGCGCATTGTCGCAGGATCTGACAGGCCATTGCGACAAGAATGCGCTATAGTTGGTTGATCCGGCGCGATTTCCTGATCGCTCGAACAGCGCAAGGCGCGCCAAACGCGCTAGTCCGCGCGGGTGACGCGAAGGACTTCCTCGACGCTGGTTTCTCCCCGCCAGGCCTTGCGCATGCCGTTCTGATACATCGACATCATCCCGGCCTGCCGCGCCGCCTCGTCCAGAGCCGTGTCGTTGGCCTTTTCGCAGACGAGGCGATGCATGCGGTCGTTCACGACGAGCAGCTCGGCGATGGTCGAGCGCCCCGAGTAGCCGGTCTGCCTGCATTTGGGGCATCCCACCGGCCCGCGCAGCCGCGGCGGGGAGGTGGCGAAGCGCTCTCCGGCGAGGCGCTGACGCCATTGCTCCGTGGTGGCGTTCGGAGCGGCGCAGGCCTCGCACAGCCGGCGCACCAGGCGTTGCGCCAGCACGCCCTTGACCGTCGAAGCGATGAGATAGCTCTCGACCCCCATGTCGATGAGGCGGGTGATCGAAGCCGCGGCGCCGTTGGTGTGCAGCGTCGAAAACACGAGATGGCCGGTGAGGGCGGACTGGATCGCGATGCGCGCGGTCTCGGCGTCGCGAATTTCGCCGATCATGATGATGTCGGGGTCCTGGCGCAGGATCGAGCGAAGCGCCATCGGGAAGTCCATTCCGATCGCCGGCTGGACCTGCACCTGGTTGACGCCCGTGAGCTGGTACTCGATCGGGTCCTCCACCGTGAACAGCTTGAGCTCAGGCTTGTTGAGCTCTTTCAGCGCGGTGTACAGCGTCGTGGTCTTGCCGCTGCCGGTCGGGCCGGTGACGAGGAGGATGCCGTTGGGATTGCTCATCACCTCGCGGAAGGGCGCCAGCAGATCGGCGTCGAATCCCAGCGCCTCGAAATCGAGCGAGACATGGCTGCGGTCCAGAATACGCATGACGATGCTTTCGCCATGCGCGGTCGGGATGGTGGAGACGCGGAAGTCGATGTCGACGCCGCGCACGGCGAGCTTGATGCGGCCGTCCTGCGGCAGCCGCCGCTCGGCGATGTCGAGTTGGGCCATGATCTTGATGCGCGAGGAGATGGCGGCCTTGAGGCCCGGCGGCAGCTGTTCCACGTTGCGCATCACGCCGTCGATGCGATAGCGCACCAGCACCTGGTCCAGCGTCGGCTCGATATGGATGTCGGAGGCGCGCGCCTCGATCGCTTCCGCCACGATCTGGTTGACCCGCCGGATCACCGGGGCTTCGTTGGCGATGTCGCGCAGGCGCTGGAGGTCGAACTCGCTCGCCGCCTCGCCGCGCGCGTCGGCGTCGACGATGGCCACCCCGTTCTGGCTCTTGCCATAAAGGGTGAGCAGCGCCTTTTCCATATTGGCCGGCGTGATCAGCCGAAGCTCGATTCCGAAGCCGGTCGAATAGGCGAGGGCGTCGACCGGCTCGAGATTGAAGGGATCGACCAGCGCGACGGTCATGCGCTCGCCGTCCAGCGCCAGCGGAATCAGTCCGTTGCCGCGGATGAAGCGCTCGACGACGGTTTCGGGAAGGATCGGCTCGGGCGGGAAGTCCTTTTCCTCGACGACCCCGATGTGGAGGAATTGCGCGAGATGGCCGCAAAGATCAGCTTCGGGAATGAGCCCGAGCTTGGTCAGGACCTGATCGAAGCGTTCGCCGGCCTGGCGCGCGGCGCGCTGCGATCTCTGCAGCGAGAGGTCGTCGACCGCTCCGCGCGAAAGCAGAAAGGCCCCGAAATTATCGGAAAATTCCTTGTTTCGTGGATCCAGCCTGCAGTTCGGCGGGACGCCGTCGCCGACCATGGCCGTGCTGGTTTGCATCTAGCGGGCTCCCTGGCGCGAATTTCCCTTCGAAAAGCCTATCCGCCCTTGCGATGGAATTCGCTCCTAACCTGATGAATCGGCGCGCTTTCCGATCGGGCGATCCGGTCCGATCGGAAAGCGCGCCACCTCGCCGGCCCGCTGCGGCCAGAGCCGCAAACCGCGCCGGTCGGAGAAGTCATACCAGACCCATTGGCGCAAGCCCCAGGCTTTTTCGCGGCGGAGTTCGGCCTGATGGCGCTCAAGCCCTGTTGTCTGGGGCTAATTTCTATCGACCGGATGTCTTTCCATCCGCCTAATGCGCGGCCGGAGCGGGAGCGGCTTCCTCGCCGCGCGCGGCGACATTGCGGCGGGTGGCGGGCGCTTTTTGCTGGATGTCGCGCCATGTGTTGGATTGCGAGATCATCTGGCGGATCGAGGCCACATTGGCGGCGGCGTCGATCGGGGAAAGATCGCGCCTCGACCATTCCTCCGCCTGGGAGAATTTCCCTTCGAGCGCGAGCACGAGGGCGAGATTCTGTCTCACCCGCATGTCGGCCCCGGGCTGAGCGGCTGCGGTCAGCAGGGTTTCCTCCGCCCGCGGCAACTGCTGGGAAAGGGCGTAGGACAGTCCGAGGTTGGAAAGCACCGTCGGATCATTGGGGTGGAGTTTCAGCGCCTCTTCGTAAAAATTGCGCGCGGCGTCGTGGTTGCCGAGCTGGTCGGCTATCGTCCCCTGGGCCGACATCACCGACCAGTCGGGCCGCTCCGGGGTATGGGCTTTGGAGAGAATATCCGCGGCCTCGCTCAGTCTTCCGGCGTCGGCCAGCGCCTTGCCATAGGCGGAAAGGACCTTTTTGTCCTGGGGATATTGAATCGCTGCTCCCTGAAGCACCGCGACCGCCTGAGCATTCTGGTCGAGGGCGTGCAGGATGCGCGCATAGGTCATGGCGATGTCTTTGTTTTTGGTGTTTTTCTCGTAGCGTTCGCCCCATTCCTCGGCGAGACGT
Source organism: Methylocystis heyeri (assembly GCF_004802635.2). NCBI lineage: Bacteria > Pseudomonadati > Pseudomonadota > Alphaproteobacteria > Hyphomicrobiales > Methylocystaceae > Methylocystis > Methylocystis heyeri. The sequence goes on along the minus strand of NZ_CP046052.1, from coordinate 2,446,376 downwards.
CGCAATTCGCCCTCATTCGACGGCAGCTCGGCGGGAGCCGCTGGCCGTCCGATCGATCCGGTGACGTCGTTCAGCGCTTTCGAGCAGCCGGAAAGCGCCACGAGCGCGGAAATTGCGGCGAACGCCGCCGGTCGCAGGATGCGCCTCGAGGCCGCATGTGCGATCTGGAGATTGGCTGGGAAGGGGAGGGCTGCCTTGCTCACGGGCGATCTTTTCGTTTGATTAGGACAAGTTAGCGGATCATTAAAGGGTTAACCCTAATGGATGCTTAACAAGGCGGCGGAGGTCGTTTCGAAACGGGACGATCGGCCCGAAAACCCGCCTTTTTTTGCGAATGTCTGAGACGCCGCGGAAAGCGCGGCGGCGAAGCGGGGATGCGGAATGGCGACGAGAATCGAATTAGAGGATTTCACCCCGGCCGCGACGCCGATCGACTTCGTCGAGGCGCAAAGCTGGGAGAATTACGCGTCGAATCTGCCCGCCGAGCAGCGCGCTTTCGCCGCCTCCTGCGGTTTCGAGCCCAAGCCCGAGCGCCTGCTGTTGCTGCCGGGGCCTTCCGGCGCGGTGGCGCGCGCGCTGTTCGGCGTGGAGCGCGAGGGCGCCCGTCTGCGCGATCCTTTCCTTCCCGGAAAGCTCGGCGCTTTGCTCCCGCCGGGCCTTTATCGCTTCGATCAGGGGCCTGCGGACCCCGCCGCCGGCGCGCTCGCCTTCCTGCTGTCCCAATATAAATACGCGCGATTCGTCGCCCCCAAGGCCTCCCAGCCCCGCCTTTGCGCCCCCGAGGGGGTGGACGCTGCGCGCATAAGCCGCATCGCCGCCGCCGTCGCCTTCGGGCGCGATCTCGTGAACGCGCCCGCCAATGAAATTGGGCCGGAAGCGCTCGCTTCCGCTGCTGTGGAACTCGCCGAGAGGCATGGCGCGCAGGTTCGGGTCATTGTCGGCGACGCGCTCGTCGCAGAGAATTTTCCGCTTATTCACGCGGTCGGCAAAGGCGCCGCGGAGGCCCCGAGGCTGGTCGATTTCGTCCATGGGCCGGAGGACGGCCTCAAGGTGACGCTGGTCGGCAAGGGCGTCTGCTTCGACACCGGCGGCCTCGACATAAAGCCCTCCAGCGCCATGCTCCTGATGAAAAAGGACATGGGCGGCGCCGCAATCGCCCTGTCGCTGGCGTCGATGCTGATGGAGGGGGCGGTTCCGATCCGTTTGCGGGTCATTCTGCCCATCGTCGAGAACTCCGTATCCGCGCCCGCGTTTCGGCCGAGCGACATCTATCGCAGCCGCAACGGGCTCGCCGTCGAGATCGGCAACACCGACGCCGAAGGCCGGCTGGTCCTCGCCGACGCCCTCGCTCTAGCGAGCGAGGACCAACCGGATCTGCTGTTCGACTTCGCCACGCTGACGGGCGCCGCCCGCGTGGCTCTCGGTCCCGATCTTCCGCCTTTCTACACCGGGAGCGACGAGCTTGCGCGCGACATCGAGCGTCATGCCAAAAGCGCGAACGACCCCTTGTGGCGGCTGCCCCTGTGGGAGCCTTACGACAGCGGCCTGGACGGCAAGATTTCCGACGTCGTGAACGTCACCAGCCACGGCTTCGCGGGATCGATCACGGCCGCGCTGTTCCTGCGCCGCTTCGTTTCCGACCCCGAGCGATGGGCGCATTTCGACGCCTATTGCTGGAACGGCGCGACCAAGCCCGGCCGCCCCGAGGGAGGCGAAATCCAAATCGCGCGCGGCCTTTGCGAACTCATCGAAGCGCGCGCCGCCGCGCTTGCGGAAAGCGCGCGCGGGAGGGATGCGAATTGAGCGAGAATTTCGACCGCCGTCTCACTCCCGCGCGGCCCGATCTCGCGGCGAGCTTTCTAAAGGGTCGCATCGAGGCGGCGCGTTACGCCGACGGCGTCGTCATGCAGGTCAAGGAGGGCGTCGTCGACGTCAAGCGCGAGCCACGGCCCGACGCGGCGCTCGACACCCAGGCGCTCTATGGCGAATGCGTGACCGTTTACGACGAGGAAGAAGGCTGGGCCTGGGGCCAGCTCTCTCGCGACGGATATGTCGGCTGGATCGCGGCCAACACGCTGTGGAGCCGGATCTACCAGCCGACCCATATGGTCTGCGTTCCGCGCACTTTCGCTTATCCGCGCCCGGGCATAAAGGACCCGCCGCTTCTCGGCCTGCCTTTGGGGGCCGAGGTGGAAATCGTCGACAGGCGCGACAATTTCCTCGTCACCGGCGAGGGCGGATTCATATTCGCGAGACATCTGCGCGAGATCGCCGCGCCGGTGGAGGATTTCGTCGCCGTCGCCGAGAAGCTGACCTCCGCGCCTTATCTCTGGGGCGGGCGCAGCTCGCTCGGCATAGACTGTTCCGGCCTCGTCCAATGCGCCCTGCTGCTCGCCGGCCTGCGACCGCCTCGCGACAGCGACCAGCAGCAGGACCAACTCGGCGAGGCGGTAGAGCCGGGCGCGCCACTGCGGCGCGGCGATCTGATCTTCTGGAAAGGCCATGTCGGCGTGATGCGCGACCCGCAAATCCTGCTGCACGCCAACGCCGCGCATATGATGGTCGCGAGCGAGCCGCTCGAGGAAGTGCGGGCGCGCAATATCCGCGCGGGGGCGGGCGACGTGACCGCGATCAAGAGATTGGGGGGGATTGCGGAGGCCTCATGACCGAAGAACTCTTCCTCGAAGATCTCGAAGCCGGGCAGCGTTTCCAGGCCGGGGAAATAAGGCTCGCGGCCGAGGACATCATTCGCTTTGCGCGCGACAACGATCCGCAATTTTTCCACCTCGACCCCGAGGCGGCGAAGTCGAGCATGTTCGGCGGTCTCGTCGCCAGCGGCTGGCAGACCGCCGCCCTGAGCATGCGTCTCTTGATCGAGCGCGGCGCGCCTTTCGCCGGGGGCGTGATCGGAGCCGGCTGCGAGATCGCCTGGCCGCGGCCGGTGCGGCCCGGCGACACCCTTCGCATTGAATGCGAAATCCTGAAGACGACGCCCTCGCGCTCGCGCCCGGAAAGGGGGATCGCGCTGATCAAGCTCGTAACCTACAATCAGAAGGACGAGCCGGTGCTCGCCATGACCGCGAATGTTGTCGTGCCGACGCGGAGCGGCCTGCAGAGCGGGCCGGCGGTGTGATTCATCTGGTCTTGACGAAAGCGCGTGCGAGGCGCTTGAGCGCCACCACGCCCGCGACGACGGGGCCGCGCGAATAGTCGCCTGAGGGAGCCCCATTCAGGAAGCTCGCGCCGAAATCGGTGACCACCGCTATTCCCGCGAAGGGAATCGAGAAGCGCCGGGCGAGGATAGCCTCGGGAACCAGCGAATGGCCCATGAGGTCGGCGCCGAGAATGCGCGCCATCCTGACTTCCGCCGGGGTTTCGAAACTCGGACCCGAGAACCACATGAGAACGCCTTCATGGGTGCTGACGCCTGCGGCGGCGGCCGAGATTTTAAGCCGGCGCAGCAGACGCTTGTCGTAGGCTTCGTTCATGTTGATCGGGTCTTTGATCCCCGCGCCGATGAGGGGGTTGAGCCCTTTGAGGTCGATATGGTCGGTGACGGCGACGAGGCTGCCGGGAACGAGGTCGGCGTTCACCGAGGTCGCAAAAGTTGTAGAAAGAATGCTGCGCACGCCGAGATGCGCCATGGTCTCGATCGGACCGGCCATCAGGCTGGGATCGCCGCAGTCCCAGAAATTGGAGCGGCCCTTCAACGCGATCATGGACACCGAATCGACTGTCGAGATCAGCAATTCGCCGCTGTCGTTCGGGAAGCCGGGCAGGTCTGCGTAAGGGACCGCGACAGGGTCTTCCGCGAAATCGGAAACGCTGAAAAAATTGCGACCGAGAATGATCGCCGCCTCCACCATGGAGAGGCCGCTGCGGGATTTTATGATTTCCGCGGCTTCGAGCGCTGAATCTGTCATTTTTTACCCGCTGCAGCCAAGGGCGCGACGCAATTTGTCTATTGGCTCGGAATGCCAGTCTGGTAACACAAATCCTTGTGGTTTTACGTCAGCCCGCGAAATTTTTTTGAGTTTCCGCTTCGACCCGGAAGGCGGCCGCGAAAAGCGCGCGCGTATAGTCGTTCCGCGGCGCTTCGAAAATCTCCGCGGCGGGGCCTTGCTCCACGACCTTGCCGTTGCGCATCACTATGAGATGGGCCGCCAAAGCCTTTACGACCTTGAGATCGTGGCTGATGAAGAGATAGGCCAGCGAGCGTCGCGCCTGCAGATCCCGCAGCAGATCGACGATCTGGGCCTGAACCGACATGTCCAGCGCCGAGGTGGGCTCGTCCAGCACGACGAGTTTCGGCTCCAGCACTATGGCGCGGGCGATGGAGATGCGCTGGCGTTGCCCGCCCGAGAACTCGTGCGGATAGCGGTCCATCGTCGCAGGGTCGAGTCCGGTTTCGGTCAGGGCCGCGGCGACGATCTCCCGTCGCTGATCCAGCGACAGGCCGGGACGATGAATGGCGAGGCCCTCGGCGACGATCTCCGCGACGGACATGCGCGGCGAGAGCGAGCCGAAGGGGTCCTGAAACACGATCTGCATGTCGCGCCGCAAGGGCCGCATCTCTCGCGCCGTCGCGCCGTCGATCCTCCTGCCCATGTAGACGATCGGCCCCTCCGAGCGGGTCAGCCGGAGCAGGGCGAGCCCGAGCGTGGTTTTGCCAGATCCCGATTCTCCGACGACGCCGACCGTCTCGCCTTCGCGTATGGTCAGCGTCACTCCGTCGACCGCCTTGATGTGGCCGGCGACCCTGCGCAAAAAACCTTGCCTGATGGGAAACCAGACCCGCAGATCTTCCGCCTGCAGCACGATCGGCGCGTCGGGCCTCGCGGCGTTGGCCGCGCCGGAGGGTTCGGCGGCGAGCAGCGCTCTGGTGTAGGGATGTTTCGGCGCAGCGAACACGTCGCCGGTCGGCCCGGCCTCGACGATCTCCCCGTGCTGCATCACGCATACATTGTCGGCGATGCGCCGCACCAACCCCAGATCATGGGTGATGAACAGCATGGCCATGTCATAGGCCTTGCGCAGGCGATCGAGCAGGGCGAGAATCTGGGCCTGGACCGTGACGTCGAGAGCGGTGGTGGGTTCGTCCGCGATGAGGAGATCCGGCTTGTTGGCGAGCGCCATGGCGATCATGACGCGTTGGCGCTGGCCGCCCGAAAGCTGATGCGGATAGGCGTCGAGACGCTGGGCGGGATCGGGAATGCCGACCTCCGCCAGAAGCTCGATCACGCGGGCGCGTCTCTCGTCGCGGTCCCGCATGCCGTGCAGTTCCAGTATTTCCCCGATCTGCCGCTCGATGCTGTGAAGCGGATTGAGCGAGGTCATCGGTTCCTGGAACACCATTGCGATGCGTGCGCCGCGAATGCTCCGCAACTCTGCGTCGTCCATCTTCAGAATATCGCGCTCCCCAAAGAAAACGCGTCCCGAAGGATGATGGGCGGAAGGAGGCAAAAGGCGCAGGATCGCGAGGGCGGTGATCGACTTGCCCGAGCCGGACTCGCCGACGAGGGCCAGGGTCTTGCCCTTTTCGACCGTGAAGGACACGCGGTCGACGGCGAGCGTTTCCCTTTTGCCCTGCAAAAAGGAGATCGAAAGGTCGCGAACTTCAAGAAGGGGGGCGGTCATGCGAGGGCTCTCATGTGTCGCGTCGGATCTCCCACGGAGAGATGAGGTCAAGGCCGGTCGTGCGGAAGTCGGCCAGTACTTCCCCTGGCGAACCAGGCGGTCGGACGGCCGCCCAACGGCAGAGAACACTTCCCCCTCACCTGAAACTCTTTCGCGGATCAAAGGCGTCGCGCACGGCCTCGCCGATGAAGACCAGCAGCGACAGCATGAGCGCGATGACGACGAAGCCGGTGAGGCCTAGCCAGGGGGCCTGCAGGTTGGATTTTCCCTGTAGCAGCAGCTCCCCGAGCGAGGGCGAGCCCGGCGGCAGGCCGAAGCCCAGAAAATCGAGTGAGGTGAGCGTCGTTATCGACGAGTTGAGAATGAAAGGCAGGAAGGTCAGCGTCGCGACGGTGGCGTTGGGCAGCAGATGCCGCATGATGATCCTGGCGTCGGAGAGGCCGAGCGCCCGCGCGGCGTTGACATATTCGAAGTTGCGGGCGCGCAGGAATTCGGCGCGCACCACATGCACCAGCGAGACCCAGGAGAACAGCAGCAGGATTCCGAGCAGGATGAAAAAGCCCGGGGTCAGGAATGACGAAATGATGATGAGGAGATAAAGCTGCGGCAGCGACGACCATATTTCGATCACGCGCTGGAATATGAGATCGACGCGTCCGCCGAAATAGCCCTGTATCGCTCCCGCCGCGACGCCCACAATGGATGAGACCGTCGCCAGGATGAGGCCGAAAAGCACGGAGATGCGAAAACCATAGAGCAGGCGGGCCACCACGTCGCGGCCCTGGTCGTCGGTGCCGAGCCAATTCCACTCTATATCCGCGCAGCCCCGGTTGGGTTCGCCGGGCGCGAGCTTCCTGGCCGCTGCGGCCTCGCACTGGGCCTTGGTCAGCAGCCAGGTCGGCGGCGAAGGCGCCGGCGTCGGCAGGTCGAGATTATGGGTGTCGTAGGAATAGCGGATCGGCGGCCACAGCATCCAGCCATGGGCCTCGATCTCCTTGGAAATGGTGGGATCGCGGTAATCGGTGCGGGCGAGGAAGCCGCCGAATTTTTCCTCCGGATAGGTGAAAAGCACCGGAGCGAGCAGCTCGCCCTTGTACCAGGCCAGAATGGGGCGGTCGTTGGCGATCAGATCCGAGGCGAGGGAAAGCACGAACAACAGCATGAACAGCCAGAACGACCAGAAACCGCGGCGATTGGCCTTGAAATTCTCCAGCCGGCGCGCGTCGAGCGGGCTCAAACGAAGGAAGCCGGAGCGCGCGATCTTCGGCGCAAGCTCTGCGTGGGCGGCGGTCGCGCTCATCTTTAGACCTCTCTGGTTTCGAAATCGATGCGCGGATCGATCCAGGTGTAGGTGAGATCCGAAATGAGATTAACCACGAGACCGAGCAGAGCGAAGATATAGAGGTCGGCGAAAACAATCGGGTAATCCCGGTTTACGATGGATTCGAACGACAGATAGCCGAGTCCGTCGAGCGAGAATATGGTTTCGATCAGAACCGAGCCGGTCAGGAAGGCGTGGACGAAAGCGCCGGGAAAGCCTGCGATGACGATCAGCATGGCGTTGCGGAAAACATGGCCGTAGAGGACCCTGTTCTCGGTCAGCCCCTTCATGCGCGCGGTCATGACATATTGCTTGCGGATTTCGTCGAGGAAAGAATTCTTGGTCAGGAAGGTCTGGGTGGCGAAAGCGCCGAGCGTCATGGACAGCACCGGCAAGGCGATATGCCACAGATAGTCGCCGATCCTGGCGGGCCAGGACAGCTGGTCGAAATTGTCCGAGGTGAGGCCGCGAAGCGGGAAAATCTGCCAGAAGGAGCCGCCGGCGAAGAGCACGATCAGCAGCATGGCGAAGAGAAAACTCGGAATCGCGTAACCGACGATGATGACGTTGGAGGTCCAGGCGTCGAAGCGCGTGCCGTCGCGAACCGCCTTGGCTATGCCGAGAGGAATGGAGATCGAATAGGAGATGAGCGTCATCCACAGGCCGAGGGACATGGAGACGGGCAGCTTCTCGCCGATGAGCTTCAGCACGCTTTCGTCGCGGAAATAGCTGCGCCCGAAATCGAACACGGCGTAGTTCTTCACCATCAGGAGAAAACGCTCCCAGGCGGGCTTGTCGAAGCCGAACTGCTTTTCCAGTTCCGCGATGAATTTGGGATCGAGGCCCTGGGCCCCGCGATATTTGGAGCCGATTTCGGCGCCCTGGCCGATCTGCGCCGCGCCGCCGTGGCCGGTCTCCGCGCCGCCGCCGGAAAAGCGCGACGTGGCGCCCATGTCGAAGCCCTGAAGCTGCGCAATGACCCGCTCGACCGGGCCGCCCGGGGCGAATTGCACGATAACGAAAGAGACCAGCATGATTCCGAGGATCGTCGGGATCATCAGCAGCAGGCGACGCGCGATATAAGCGCCCATCTCGACGTCCTCGTCAGCGGGTTGTGAAGTTGATCTTGCGGGCTCTGTCCTCGTCCCACCACCAGGTCGAGGCGATGCCGGGTTCGAAGCGCGGATAACGCTCCGGGCGGCCGAACACGTCCCAATGGGCGATCCAGTGCGTCGGCTTGTACCAGTGCGGAATCCAATAGCGCCCGGCGATCAGGACGCGGTCGAGCGCGCGGCAGATCGTGGCGAGCTCGCTGCGTGAGGCGGCGACCAGCGCCTTGGCGATCAGCGCATCGACGACGGGGTCGTCTATGCCGGAGAGATTTTGCGAACCGGGCGTCTTCGCGGCCTCGGAGCCGAACAGGATGCGCAGTTCCTCCCCGGGCGAATAGGCGATCCGCAACCGTTCGGTCCTCACGTCGTAATCGAAGTCGTCGGTGCGGCGCTTGTATTGCGCCGAGTCGACGATGCGCTGCGTCGCCTGGATTCCGAGCAGCTTCAAGTTTTTGATATAGGGCTGGGTGATGCGTTCATAGAAGCTCGAGAAATCGAGGAACTCGAATTTGAAGGGATTGCCGTCTGGCAGATACAGCACGCCGTCCTTGCGCTTGCAGCCGGCGGCGGCGAGGAGTTCCGAGGCCTTGCGCAGGAGATTGCGGTCCTGGCCCGAGCCGTCCGAGACCGGCGGGCGAAAGGGGGCGCCGAAAACTTCGGCAGGCAGCTTGTCGCGAAACGGCTCGAGCAGCGCTTTTTCCGCTTCGCTCGGCTGGCCTTCTGCCTTGAGATCGGAATGCTCGAAATAGGATGTCGTTCGTTCGTAGGAATCGTGAAACAGATTATGGTTGGTCCATTCGAAATCGAAGGCGTAGATCAGCGCCTCGCGCACGCGTCGATCTTTGAACACGGGTCGCCGCGTATTGAGATACCAGCCCTGGGTGCCGGAGATGTTCTCGTCGGGAATCACCTCCCGCTTCACCCGTCCGTCGCGGATGGCGGGAAAATCATAGCCTGTGGCCCAGACGGCGGAGGTGAATTCCTCATGCACCGTGGTGACGCCGGATTTGAACGCCTCGAAGGCGACGTTGCGGTCGCCGAAATATTCATAGCGGATGGTCTCGAAATTGGCCTGGCCGACATTCACCGGCAGGTCCTTCGCCCAATAGTCGGGAACGCGGTCGAAGGAGATATAGCGGCCGGGTTCGAACTTCCCGATCCTGTAGGCCGACGAGCCGAGCGGCGGCTCCATCGTGGTCTCTGAAAATTTGTGCTTCGAGTAATATTCTTTGGAAAAGATCGGCTGGGTCGCGACGATGATCGGCAGTTCGCGGGTGCGCTCCGGCGCGAGCTTCACGACCAGCACGTCGTCCGTCGTCGCCTCGGCGCTCACGACGTCGCGCAGCGACTGCGCGATCATCGGATGGCCCTCGGACTTCAGTATGTTCAGCGAAAAGGCGGCGTCATGGGCGGTGAGAGGAGAGCCGTCATGGAAACGCGCTTCCTTGCGCAGGAAGAAGGTGTAGGTCAGCTTGTCCGCGGAAATCTGGACCTTGTGCGCGACGAGGCCATAGAGAGCGTCGCGCTCGTCGAGGCTGCCGGTCATCAGCGTATCGAAGATGAGCCCGACGCCGGCGGCCGGATTGCCGCGCAAAATATAGGCGTTGAGGGAATCATAGGTCGAGGTTTCGGGCGGCGGCGGCTCCATGACGAGAGTTCCGCCCTTGGGCGCCTGCGGATTGACATAGCCGAACTGCTTGAAATCCGGTTTTTCGGCGAGGTCGCCGAAGATGGACAGGCCATGGCTCTCGGTTCCTCCCGCCTCGGGCGGGGCGGCAAGGCCTTTCCGTGAGGCGAGAAAAGCCAGAACGGCGGCGCTCGCGCCAAACAGCCGGCGGCGGGAAAGCGGGAGCTCGAGAAGGGGTTCGTTCACGGGAAACGGCCTCTGTCGGAGAGAAGCATGAGGGATGAGCGCGGCCTTCGTATGATTCGCTGGCGATTATGTCGCTTTTTGGCGTCCTCGCCAGCCTGTCGCCCGGGCGCCGGGAATGGAGCGGATCCGACCGCCAGCGCAGGCGAAACAAAAAAGCCTCGCCATGGTGGTTTTTCCACTACGCATTTCCCTTATATGAGCTTCCTTTATATGAAGCTTCCTTCACTTTTCCCGGAGAGGAAGGAAATCCTCAAGGACGCCGGCTCGAACGAGGAGACCAGATAAATGGACGTGCGGCAATCCAGCCTGTTTCGCCAGCGGGCTTTTATAGACGGTTTCTGGATTGACGCTGACGCCGGCGCTGTATTCGCCGTACATAATCCCGCCACCGGCGAATATCTGGGCTCCGTTCCCGATATGGGCGCGGCCGAAACCCGCCGCGCCATCGAGGCCGCCCGCCGCGCCCTGCCCGGCTGGCGGAGCAAGACCGCCAAGGAGCGGGCTCAGATCATGCGGCGCTGGTACGAGCTGATCCTGGCCGAACAGGAAACCCTGGCCCGGATCATCACCGCCGAGCAGGGCAAGCCCCTGGTGGAGGCCAGAGGCGAGATCTTCTATGGCGCGTCCTTCATCGACTGGTTCGCGGAGGAGGGCCGGCGGGTGCACGGCGACGTGCTGCCGCTCACCAATGGCGATCGTCGCCAGCTCGTCTTCAAGCAGCCGATCGGCGTCACAGCGGCGATCACGCCCTGGAACTTCCCCTCGGCCATGTTCGCGCGCAAGGTCGGGGCGGCGCTGGGGGCAGGCTGCGTCATGGTGCTGAAGCCCGCGGAACAGACGCCGTTTTCGGCCCTGGCGCTGGTCGACCTCGCCCAAAGGGCCGGAATCCCCGACGGCGTGATCAATGTCGTGACCGCGCTCGATCCCGCTCCGGTGGGGCTGGAGCTGACCCAGAACCCCGTCGTCCGCAAGCTCAGCTTCACGGGCTCGACCGAGGTCGGCAAGATATTGCTGCGGCAGGCCGCCGGAAATGTGCAGAAATGCTCGATGGAGCTGGGCGGCAACGCGCCTCTGATCGTGTTCGAGGACGCCGATCTCGACCTCGCGGTGAAGGGCGCTCTCGCCACCAAATATCGCAATTGCGGGCAGACCTGCGTTTCGGCAAATCGCATGATCGTCCAGGAGAGCATCGCAGAGCGCTTCGCCCAGAGGCTGGCGGAAGCGGCCTCTGGACTGAAGGTCGGCAACGGCCTCGAGGAAGGCGCCGTGGTCGGCCCCCTGATCGAAGAGGCGGCGGTGGAGAAATGCGAGCGCCATGTCGCGGATGCGGTCAATCGCGGCGCGAGGCTGCTGACCGGCGGCGGGCGGCACACTTTGGGGGGAACCTTCTTCCAGCCCACGGTGCTCGCCGGCGTGAAGGAAGACGCGCTCATTTTCCAGGAGGAAACCTTCGGCCCCGTCGCCCCCGTCATTTCCTTCAAGGACGAAGCCGATGCCGTCCGCCTCGCCAATTCGACGCCTTTTGGGCTTGCGGCCTATTTTTTCAGCCGCGACATTCCTCGGGTGTTCCGGGTCGCCGAGGCGCTGGAGTTCGGCATGGTGGGGGTCAATGAGACGCTCATCTCCTCGGAGGTGGCGCCTTTCGGGGGCGTCAAGCATTCGGGCCTCGGACGCGAAGGCTCGCGCTACGGCATAGATGATTATCTCGAGATCAAATATGTCTGCCTCGGCGGCATGTGATCATCTTCCTGAAGTCGTCAGCGCACAACCTGCGGCGCTCAGGAGAAATGGGCGTCGCCGGTCAGTGGGCGTCTCGCGGCGTGCCGAGCCCATCACAGATTGCGAGCGCAACGCGAAAGCGCAAAAAGAAAACGGCGCCCGGAGGCGCCGCTTCCCGTCCTGATCGCAATGAGGGCGACGATCAGGAGTTGTAGGCCCGCTCGCCGTGGTCGGAGATGTCGAGGCCTTCGCGTTCCTGATCCGGGGCCGGGCGCAGGCCGATGGCGACGTCCACGATCTTGTAGAGGATCGCCGAGCCGATGCCGGAGTAGAGCAGGGTGGCGACGACGGCGGTTCCCTGCGCGATCATCTGGGCGACGAGATCGTATTTGCCGGCGTAGTTCTCTCCGATGTTGCTGTAGTCGGTGATGCCGACGCCGCCCAGCGTCGGGGAGACCAGCAGGCCCGTCGCCAGGGCGCCGGTGATGCCGCCGATGCAGTGCACGCCGAAGACGTCCAGCGCGTCGTCGTAGCCGAGGGCGTTCTTCACCTTGGAGACGAAGAACAGGCAGATCGGGGAGACGAGAAGGCCGAGAACCAGCGAGCCGATCGGTCCGGCGTAGCCCGAGGCCGGGGTGACGGCGACCAGACCCGCGACCGCGCCGGAGATCAGGCCGAGCAGCGAGGGCTTGCCCTTGGCGGCCCATTCCGTCAGCAGCCAGGACAGCGCCGCCGCGGCGGTGGCGACCATGGTGTTGACGAAGGCGAGCGCCGTAGTGCCGTTGGCCTCCAGATTGGAGCCGGCGTTGAAGCCGAACCAGCCGACCCACAGCAGCGAGGCGCCGACCATGGAGAGCGTCAGCGAATGCGGGGGCAGGGCTTCCTTGCCGTAGCCGATGCGCTTGCCGACCATGATGGCGCCGACGAGGCCCGCGATGCCGGCGTTGATGTGGACGACGGTGCCGCCGGCGAAGTCGAGCGCGCCGGTGCCCTTCATCCAGGGGGCGAGGCCGCCGGCAAGCCAGCCGACCGAGGTCGTGGCGGCGTCGATCTTGGCCTGCGCCGCCTGCTTGGCCGCGTCGGTGGTGGCTGCGGCGAGCTCGGTCGCGGCGTCGACGATGACGTTGGGATCGGCGACGGCCCAGACCCAATGCGCGATCGGGAAATAGATCAGCGTGACCCAGCCGATGATGAAGGTGAACACCGCCGAGAACTTCATGCGCTCGGCGAAGGCGCCGATGATGAGGGCCGGGGTGATCATGGCGAAGGTCATCTGGAATACGAAGTAAGCGTATTCGGGAATGACGTGGCCGGGGGTGAAGGTCGGGGAGGTCGAGGAAGCGTCGACGCCCTTGAGGAACACCTTGCCGACGCCGCCGATGAAGGCGTTGAGCGAGCCGCCGTCGCCGAAAGCCAGCGAGTAGCCGTAAAGGGTCCACAACACGCCGACCAGCGCGACGATCATGAAGGTCTGCGTCAGGATGGAGGCCATGTTCTTGGTGCGCACGAGGCCGCCGTAGAACAAGGCGAGGCCCGGCACCGACATCATCAGCACGAGAAGGCTCGAGGTGAGCATCCAGGCGGTGTCGCCGGGATTGGGAACGGGCGCATTGCTGGCGGCCAAGGCCGGCGCGCCGCCGAGGGCGAAAGCGGCGGCGGCGGCAAGAATGCAAGCGCGGGAGAAGCCTCGTTGCAGGCGAAGACTCATTCGTAGGACTCCTGATAGGTCAAGGGAGAAAATCAAAGCGCGTCTTCGTCTTTTTCGCCGGTGCGGATACGAACTGCGCGTTCGATCGGCGCGACGAAGATCTTGCCGTCGCCGATCTGGCCCGTGCGGGCCGTGTTGGTGATCGCCTCGATGGTCTTGTCGGTGAGCTCCGCCGGAATGGCCACCTCGATCTTCAGCTTGGGGAGGAAGCTCACGGCATATTCTGCGCCGCGATAGATCTCCGTATGCCCCTTCTGCCTGCCGTAGCCTTTGACTTCCGTCACGGTGAGGCCGTGCACGCCGATCGCCGTCAGCGCGTCACGAACTTCATCGAGCTTGAAGGGCTTGATGATCGCGGTCACGATTTTCATCTGCCTGTCCTGTGTTTGAATATAATTGACGGGCGGCGCCCGTCGGGAGAACTGGACGCCGCGCACGGCGATGGTTTGAAGCGCGAGAGCCCCGCGCACGCCGCGCTTCAATCAATTTGTGTGCCAGGGGCGCTAAATCCATTGCAAACACGGAGATACGCTGAGAGGCCGACGGTCGGAAAAAAAGAGACTCGCCATTGCGCTCGAATTCGGCGCAAGAACCGAGAGGCGCGGAAGCGCGGTTCCGGCTGGCGGCGCGAAGCAATTCCTGCGTTTGCGCGCGGTCGGGATTGAGGCGCCTTTAAAAAAGGCGCTTACGCGTCATTTGAACAAAACGCCTAAAAAACAGATAGGCATGCTGCATAATTTTCAGCCTGCCTCGCTTGCGAGCGACTCGACGCGAGGCCCGCGCAATCCGCGCGGTTTCGAAGCGGGCTGAAGGCTTTGAATCGACTCGTCGATGTCCGGGCTCAGGCGTGGGTTTCAGCCCGGGCGCGGCGCTTTCTCGTCGGCCGGACTGATTCCATGCGGTCGGGAAACGCTGATCCGACCACTCTCAACGCCGCCGGATCAGGCCTTCCTGAGCGACGGACGCCACCAGCTTCCCCTCGCGCGTAAAAAGCTGGCCGCGCGTCAGCGCCCGGGCGCCCGAGCTGTTGGGACTGTCCTGCACATAAAGCAGCCATTCGTCGGCGCGGAACGGCCTATGGATCCAGAGCGCATGGTCCAGGCTCGCGACTTGGAGCGTGGGATCGAAGATGGTCAGGCCGTGCGCCGTGAGCGCGGTGTTGAGCAGCGTCATGTCGGAGAGATAGGCCAGCAATGCGCTGTGGATCAGATGGTCTTCCGGCAAAGGTCCGATGATCCGGAACCAGATCGACTGGCGGGTCGCGCCCGCCGCCGCTCCGCCGACGATCGCCAGCGGGTCGACGAAGCGGATGTCGAGCGCAGACTCCTGCTCCAATCGCTCCAGCGCGGCGCGCGGCAGAAAAGAGCGTAGCCGCTCCGCGAGCGCGCTGGTGGTGGGCAGCGTCTCGGGTTCCGGAACCGCGGGCGGCTCCGCGGCGTGATCCAGTCCCGGCTCGCGAAGCTGGAACGACGCTTCCATGGAGAAGATGACGCGGCCGTTCTGCTTTGCGGCGCAGCGCCGCGTGGTGAAGCTCTTGCCGTCGCGCACCCGCTCCACGAAGAAGTCGATCGGCGTCCTCGGATCGCCCGCGAGAACGAAATAGCCGTGAAGCGAATGGACCGGCCGGTCGTAGGGGACGGTCCGTTGCGCGGCGACGAGCGATTGCGCCACCGCCTGTCCTCCATAGACCTGCTTGCCGGCCGTCGGCGGGCTGCAGCCGCGGAAGCGATCGTCGCCGAGGTTTTCGAGATCGAGCAGATCGAGCAGTCGCTGCGTCGGGGCAGTCACGGGGCGTTACTCGATACGCCTCGCTTCCTCAGGCAGCATGATCGGAATGCCGTCGCGGATCGGATAGGCGAGATGGGCCGAGCGCGAGATCAGCTCCTGCCGAGCCGAGTCGTATTCGAGCGTGGATTTCGTGAGCGGGCAGACCAGGATTTCCAGCAGACGGGGGTCGATCTGGGTCGGCTCGCGCGTCGTTTCCGTCGGCTTTTCGCCAGTGTCGTCCATTTTCTCTCCTTAACCAGCGCGTGAGATGTTCGCCGGTCTGCGGCTGCGCCTGATCATAACCTTCGGCGCCTCGCGACATCAATGGAACTGTCCGCCCCCGCCGCCCGGCGCCGCGCGGCGCCCCTGTGCGAGATCGAACTGCGCGAGACAGATCAGCGTTTCGGCGCGCGTCTTGAGGTCCACAGCCTCCAGCAGAGACTGTTTTTCCTGGGGGCCGAACGGACACATCATGGCGAGCGCGTTCACGAGGGTTTCGGTCGGCGCGGCGTCGATGCTGGCCCAATCGACTTCGAGCTGGGAGGCGGCGGCGAATTTGCGCAGCATGTCCGTCATGCGCACGCGATCCACCGCCTGCTCGCCGGCGCCCGGCTCGAGGTCGTGAATGAAGGGATTGTAAACGACGTCGCAGCTTCGGAAGGGAGCGCCGTCGTTTCGCTCGCCGATAATCTTGAAGCGGCATACGCCCGTCAGCGTAATCAGATAGCGTCCGTCGCCGGTCTCGCTGAAATGGGTGAGCCGTCCGGCGCAACCGATCTGATGCAGGCCCTGCGGTCCGAGGGTGGCGAGCGGCTGAACCATGCCGATGAGGCGATCCGATGCGATGGCGCTGTCGACCATCGCGAGATATCGCGGCTCGAAAATATTCAGCGGCAGGTCGCCGCGGGGCAGAAGGAGGGCTCCCGCGAGTGGAAACACCCGTAGAGTCGCGGGCAGCTGGTCGATAGAGACATACTGTTTGTTCATGCACATGTCACGCCAGCGCTCCGCGACTCCCCGCGAGGGCTCGGTCAGGCGAACAACACGGCCGAGAGCTTCCTGCGCGCGCTCGCGGTGGTCTTGTCCAACGGTCCCCACGCTTCGAAAAACTGGACGAGCTGCTTGCGCGCGCCGTCGTCATTCCAATTACGGTCGCGCTGAATGATTTCAAGGAGCTGTGCAGCTGCTTCTTCACGTAGTCCTTTGGCGTTCAAGGCGAGCGCGAGATCGAAGCGCGCCTGCGGATCGCTTTGATTCTCCGCGACTCGCCTGTGCAGCGCGTCGACCTCGTCGAGGGCGCTGGCCTGAATGGCGTTCTCGAGCGCGGCCGCCGCGGCGAGAATCAGGGGGTCGCGGCGCAAGGCCTCGGGCGCGGCGGCCAGCAGGCCCTGAGCGTCTTCGAGTCGCTCGAGAGCGATATAGAGCCGCAGCAACTCGGCCCAGGCTTTCGGTTGAGGCGGCTCAGCCGCAATCAGTTCGGCGAGCGCGGCTTCGGCCTCGTCGAATTCCCCGGACGCCAGCATATTCTCTATAGCCGCGAAAGCGTCCGCATCGGCCTCGATCGGGCCGACCAGCCGCTCGAGGAAGCCCTTGAGCTGGCTTTCCGGCAGGGCGCCGACAAAGCCGTCGCTGGGCCGGCCGCGCTGGAACGCCACCACCGCGGGGATGGATTTGACGCCGAGCTGGCCCGCAATCTCGGGCTCCTCGTCTATGTTCATCTTGACGAGGCGCACCTTGCCCTTGGTCGCCTTGACCAGCCGTTCGAGGACCGGCGCGAGTTGCCGGCAGGGACCGCACCAAGGAGCCCAGAAATCCACCAGAACGACCCTGCGGATCGAAGCTTCCAGGACATCCTGGCGAAAGCGCGCCGTGGTGGTCTCGATCGGAGCCTCGTCGGCGCCCGGCTGCGCCGGAGTAAACGCGAAATCGTTTGAAGCCATAACCTGCCTCCGCATGGGCCGCGCGTCTTTATCGGCGCGCTCGCGGCTCGAACGGGGTCGTTCGAGCGAGGCGAGTTCTCGCCGGTTTGTAAATTGGAGCGAATTCCAATCGCAAGAGCCTGTCAACTTTCGCGACGTTTCTCGCGCAATCTTTCAAGCGACAAGAATCGCGCGCTCTAGCCGCGCATGAAGCTCAGATAGACGGGTTTGCGGCCGGCCGCTATCGCCTTGCCTTCATATTTGGTCCGGGTCCAGCCTTGCCACGGAACCAGCCAGTCGGCCGGCGCCTGCGCGGTCCATTGAAAATCCGGGGACTCGTTCACCCGCGCGAGCGTCCATGCGGCGTAATCGTCGATGTCGGTGGCGAAGCGAAGCTCGGCGCTCTTTTTCATGACGCGCGCGAGACGGCCGAGGGCGTCTTCGGAAACAAATCTTCTTTTGCGCTGGCGCCGCTTGGGCCAGGGATCGGGATAGAACAGATAGACCCGGGACAGGCTGGCGTCGGGAAGACGATCCACCGCTTCGATGGCGTCGCCGCGATGCAGCTTGATGTTTTTCAGGCCGCGCTTTTCGATTTGCGAAAGAAGCCGGGCGACGCCGTTTACGAAGGGCTCGCAGCCGATGAAGCCGACGTCGGGTTCTTTGTCGGCGGCTTCGATGAGGTGCTCGCCGCCGCCGAAGCCGATTTCCAGCCGCGTCTCGCGCATCGGTTCCGCAAACAGCGTCGCGGGATCGAGCGGTCCCGAGAGGTCGAGAGAAAGCTCCGGCAGCAGATCCGACACCAGCTCGGTCTGATGCTTGCGAAGCGCCTTGCCCTTCGAGCGCCCGAACAAACGACGCGGAGCGATGGGTCGCTCCGCGTCGTCAGGGATAAAATCGGCGGCGTCTGCTTCGGTCAGGAGAAATGCGCCTTCAACTTGTCGGCGATGTCGGTTTTCTCCCAGGAGAATCCGCCGTCCGCGTCCGGGGTGCGGCCGAAATGGCCGTAAGCGGAGGTGCGGGCGTAAATCGGCCGGTTGAGCTGGAGATGCTCGCGGATGCCGCGGGGCGACAGCCTCATGATCTGCGGCAGGACGGCTTCGAGCTTGTCTTCCGCGACATGGCCGGTGCCGTGCAGGTCGACATAGATCGACAGGGGCTCGGCCACGCCGATGGCGTAGGCGAGCTGGATCGTGGCGCGGTCGGCGAGGCCGGCGGCGACGACGTTCTTGGCCAGATAGCGGGCGGCGTAGGCCGCCGAGCGATCGACCTTGGTCGGGTCCTTGCCGGAGAAGGCGCCGCCGCCGTGGGGGGCGGCTCCGCCGTAGGTGTCGACGATGATCTTGCGGCCGGTGAGGCCGGCGTCGCCGTCCGGACCGCCGATGAAGAACTTGCCGGTGGGGTTGACGTGCCAGACGGTGCCGTCGGTGATCCAGCCCTGCGGCAGCGCCTCGCGGATATAGGGCTCGACGATGCGGCGGATGTCTTCCGGCGACAGGCTTTCGTCGACATGCTGATGCGACAAAACGATCTGCGTGGCTTCGACCGGCTTGCCGTCGGCATAGCGGACCGTGACCTGGCTCTTCGCGTCGGGGCCGAGTCCCTTTTCCTTGCCGGAGTGGCGGGCCTGGGCCAGCTTCTCGAGAATCTTGTGAGAATAATAAAGCGGCGCAGGCATCAGATCGGGGGTCTCGCGCACGGCGTAGCCGAACATGATGCCCTGGTCGCCCGCGCCTTCGTCCTTGTTGCCGGCGGCGTCGACGCCCTGGGCGATATCGGCCGACTGTTCATGCAGAAGGACTTCGACCTTGGCGTTTTGCCAGTGAAAGCCTTCCTGCTCGTAGCCGATGTCCTTGATCGCCTTGCGGGCGAGGCCCTCGATGTGCTCGAAAGCGAGATGCGGCCCGCGCACCTCGCCGGCGATCACGACGCGGTTGGTGGTGCAGAGCGTCTCGGCGGCGACGCGAATGACATAAGGGTCGACGCCGGCCTTGGCTCCTTCCCGGAAGAATTCATCGACTATTTCGTCCGAAATCCGGTCGCAAACCTTGTCCGGATGACCTTCGGAGACAGACTCGCTGGTGAAGAGATAGTTTTTACGAGCCACTTTAAAACCTCGCCTTTAGGCTGGCGCCGCGCGCACCTAGGCTCGCCGACTCCAAAATGGGGGTGTGTTCATTTCGCAGCATGCGTTCGTTTCGTCAAGCGCTTTGCCGCAATGTCGTTCTTTAAACAGAACGCGCCCATGCGGGCGCGTAATTGATTGTCGCTAGAGCGTTTCCAGCCGAAGTGGACGCCGGTTCGGCGTGGGAAACGCGTTAAAACAAAATCTTGGAGCGTATTCGTGTTTCCATGAAACATGAATGCGCTCTAGGCTTTTTCGGGCTGCGGACCGACGCTCGCGTCGCTCTCCTGATCCGCCAGGGCCGCCACCAGCTCCACGATTTTTTTCCGCACTTTGGGGTCGCGGATGCGCGCGAACGACCTGTTGAGGTGCAGGCCTTCCGAAGTGCCCAGAAAATCCACCACGAATTGGGAGGAGCTCTCCTCCTCGAAGCCTTGGGGGGCCGGGTCGGAGGTAGGCGCGCCCTCGAAAAAGAAAGAGGGCGGAACATTGAGGGTCTTGGAGATCTGCTGCAGCCGGCTCGCGCCGATGCGGTTGGTGCCTTTTTCGTATTTCTGCACCTGCTGGAATGTCAGTCCGAGCGCGTCGCCTAGTTTTTCTTGACTCATTTTCATGAGCACGCGTTGCATGCGCACTCTGCTGCCGACATGGCGATCGATCGGGTCAGGCGTCTTTTTCACGTCTCAAGCCTCCGCTCGCGTTCTAGCTCAAAGCGCGCCGTAGTGAAATATACAATACGTTGTATTTTAACAAAAAAGGTCCAAACGGTTCTAGGGGCTCCCAAGCCGGCGGCGGTCGCCCGAGCGCCGGCCGGGAGCCGAAGGCGCGCTAAACCCGCGCCCACAGATTTTTAGGCCGTTCCTCCTGAAACGCCGGCCCCGAAAGCGCCGGCCCGGAGCCGTCGCGTTCAGGCCGGGGCGGCATTCAACTCAATCGGACGGCATAATGCAAGTCGCTCAAGCTCTTACACGCCCGGCGAGGGCGCAGCAGAAAACCAGCGCCCAAAGCGCCGGAAATACAATTTCTGCGTGTCGGGAATAGAATGTTTGGGGGGCCGGTTTCGGCAGGGCGCCGTCCAGAACCCCCTCGACGCCGAGCGGCAGCTGCTCGAGCACCCGGCCGTATGGGTCGACTATGGCCGAGATGCCCGTGTTGGCGGCGCGGATTAACGGCAGTCCCTCTTCAATGGCGCGCAGCCGAGCTTGCGCGAAATGCTGATAGGGGCCGCTGGTGTGGCCGAACCAGCCGTCGCTGGTGACGTTGAGCAGCCACCCGGGCCTCTCCGAACCGGGTTCGACCGCCTGGCCGGGAAAGATCGCCTCATAGCAAACCAGCGGTGCCGCCGGCGGCAGGCCGGGCGCGGAAAGCCGTCTCGGGGTTTGTCCCACATCCCATGTGCCGGGAACGAGGTGATGCACGCCGAGGGGGCGCAGCCAGTTTTCGAGCGGCAGATATTCCCCGAAGGGCACCAGATGCTTCTTGTCGTAATAGGCGATGATTTTTTCGCCCTGCACCACCTGGACCGCGTTGAAGATTTTCCCGCGCGCTTTCCGTGAGGGGCCGTTCTCGACGCGCGCGGCGCCCGTGATCAGAATTTTGCCCTGCAATCCGTGAGCTATGGCGGAAAGGGCCTGAGGCTCCCGCGAAAGCACGAAGGGAAAAGCCGACTCCGGCCAGATGAAATGGGTGACGTCGCTCACCCCCATGCGGTCGGGCGCCGTGGCCTGATCGGAAAGCGCGAGATAGCGGCGCAATATTTCCTGTCCGTTCTCGGGGCGGAATTTGGCGTCCATGGGGAGGTTCGGCTGCATCAGCCGCAGCCTCACGCCCTCGACCGCGCCAGTCTGCTCCTGCGACAGCCGTACGGCGCCGAAAACGGCGAGCGCGACAAGCAACGTCATGGCGACCGCCGCCGCGGGCGAGCCGAAGCGCCGCTTTCGCTCGTGGTCGATCAGCGTGGCCGGCGCCGCGAAGATCAAAATGGCTATGAGGTCGAGGCCGTAGAGCCCGACCGCCGATCCGGTCTGGGCGAACAGCTGCACGCCGCCGAGCGCCATTCCGAAGTCGTTCCAGGGAAACCCCGTAAGCACATGGCCCCGGAGCCATTCCGCGCCGCCGAGCCCGGCGGCCAGGGCGAAGACGCGCAGCGAGCCCGGCGACCACAACAGGCGCGCGACCGCAAAACCGAGACTGGTGAAGAGCGCCAGCCCCGCCGGGACGCCCAGCACCGCGAGGGGCAGCGCCCAGGCGTATTGATCCGCCTCCACCAGCAGCGCGGAGCCGAGCCACCACAGGCCGGCGAGAAAATAGCCGAAGCCCAGCCACCACCCCGCCCCGGCCGCGGAGCGAAGCGACGCCGCGTTGAAGCTCCAGCGCGAAGGGGCGGGCGCTCCGGCTGCTCCGTCGATGAGCCACACCGCCGCGGTCAGCGGGATCGCCATGGCCGGAGCGAAGCCGACAGGCTCGAGCGCCAGCGCGCCGCAGGCGCCGGCCAGAAAGGCGACAGCGCGTCGGCGCCAGCCTTCGGCGAGAATGATGCGTTGCGGGAGGGTCAAGCCGCCGCCCGCGCCGTCTCGATGGAGCAATTCTTCATCTCCCCTGGAAATCCCGTCGAATCAGCGTGAGACGACTTTAGCGGGTTTGCTTGCCGCGTCGATGAGCTTCAGCCCAGGCGCGCTTTTGCGACAATCGGCGGGCTTTTCGGCGAAAATGCGCAGCAGTGCGTGGGTTTCGCGCGATTTCTCGCCCGAGCCGCCGCAAAGGCCGGCCGGGGCTTCGGGGAAATGCTTCTTCGAAGCTTCGTGCGTCTCGCCGCAAGCTTATATACGCGCTGGACGACGGCAGGAAGCCGCAAGACGTCGGGGCGCGGGGGCGGTTTCTGCGTCCTTGCTGGCCTCTTGCGGGAGAGCGTGCTAACAGCGCTGCATACAAAAGGCGCGGGGCTCGCCGGCGGGCGTTGCGGCCAAAAAGAGCAACAGGAGCGGAAATGTCCGATATTTTCCATGAGGTCGACGAAGAGGTCCAACGGGAAAAGGTCGAAACGCTCTGGGCGCGCTACCAGACGCCCGTCTTCGTTCTGGCGGGATTGATCGTCGCGGCCACCGCGGCCTGGAGCTACTATACCTCGGAGACGACCAAAGCCTCCGAGGCCGCCAACGTCCGTTTCATGGCCGCCGTGACGCTCGCCGACTCGGGCAAGAGCGAGGAGGCCGTCGTGGCCTTCAACGCCATCGCCAAGGACGGCCCCAAGGGTTACGCGGCGCTCGCGCGCCTGCGCGCCGCCGAGGAGCTGAGCAAGACCGACAAGGCCAAGGCGATGGAGCAGCTGGACGCCCTCGGCGAGGACAAGAGCGTCGATCGTCTCACCCAGGAAGTGGCGTTGCTGCGCAGCGCCGTCTATTCGCTGACGGACGGCGACCGCGAAAAAGTCATGCTGAAGCTGGCGCCGCTCATCACCCCCAACGGCGCTTTCCGGTTCAGCGCGCAGGAATGGAGCGGGCTGGACGCGCTGTTCGACAACGACAACGACGAGGCCGAGCGCGTCTTCACTTTGTTGCTGAACGACCGCGACGCTCCGCAGGGCATGCGGGCGCGGGCCCAGGCCTATCAGGGGCTGCTGCACGCGGCTCGGGGCGTGAAGAAGCAGACCGGCGCAATCACCTCCGTGACGCCGATCATCGAGCCCGCTGACGGCGCCGATTCTTCCGGCGCGCCGCCGCTGGAACAGAAGTAAACCAAGGCGGGCGATGATGTGACGAGGGTTCGGGAGCGCTCTGGCGGTCCCCGGATCGTCGGCCCCGAAGGCTTCGGGACCCGTCATATGGGAAGAATGCGATGACGGAGGTTCGCCGGGACCATGCGAGCGACGGGCGACCGCTTAAATCTCCGGATCGGAGCGAATTCCCGCCGATTTTTTCCATGCCGCTCTGAGGGCTTTTGAGCCATGTCCTTCTCGCTCGCAATCATCGGCCGGCCCAATGTCGGCAAATCGACCCTCTTCAACCGGCTCGTCGGCAAGAAGCTGGCGCTGGTGGACGACCGGCCGGGGGTCACGAGAGACCGCCGCGAAGGCGCGGCGCGTCTCGCGGACCTCTCCTTCACCGTCATCGACACCGCCGGGCTCGAGGAAGGGAGCGGGGCTTCGCTGCAGGGGCGCATGCGCGCCCAGACCGAAGCCGCCATCGAGACCGCCGACGCCATTCTCTTCATGGTCGACGCGCGCGCGGGCGTGACCCCGGACGACAAATATTTCGCGGATCTGGTGCGCCGGGCCGGAAAACCCGTGGTGCTCGCCGCCAACAAGGCGGAGGGACGCGCGGGAGAGGCCGGCTTTTTCGAGGCCTACACGCTGGGGCTCGGCGAGCCGGTGCCGATTTCGGCGGAGCACGGCGAAGGCATGATCGACCTCTTCGACGCCTTGCGTCTCGCTTTGCCCGAACAGACCAATGCGCCCGCCGCCGAGGACGAAGAGGCGGCGCCGAGGCAGTTCGCCGACGATGAAGACGGCAGCGACCTCGATCTCGCCAAGCCCCTGCGCATCACGGTGGTGGGCCGGCCCAACGCCGGCAAGTCGACGCTGATCAATCGCCTGCTGGGCGAAGAGCGCCTGCTCACCGGCCCGGAGGCGGGCGTCACCCGTGACAGCATCGGGGTCGATTTCACCTGGCGCGACCGCAAGATGAAGCTCTTCGACACCGCCGGGCTGCGGCGCCGCGCCCGGGTCGTGGACAAGCTCGAGAAGCTCGCCGGCGCCGACGCGCTGCGGGCTGTCCGCTTTTCCGAGGTTGTCGTGCTGCTGGTCGACTCGACGATTCCCTTCGAAAAACAGGATCTCACCATCGCCGACATTGCGGCGAGCGAGGGCCGGGCCGTGGCGATCGGCCTCGGCAAATGGGATTTGATCGAGGACCGCGCCAAAACGCTCGTCACCTTGCGCGAAGAGGCCGAGCGCCTGCTGCCGCAAGTGCGCGGCTGTCCCGTGATCCCGGTTTCGGGGACGACAGGCGAGGGGCTGGACCAGCTGATGCGCGGGGTCATCGCCGTGCACGAAACATGGAACCGGCGCATTTCCACCTCGCGGCTCAATCGCTGGCTGCTCTCGGCGGTCGAGGAAACCCCGCCGCCGGCGGTCTCGGGGCGGCGCATCAAGATCCGCTATATGACCCAGCCCAAGAGCCGGCCGCCGCATTTCGTGCTGTTCGGCAATCAGCTCGAAGAACTGCCGGCGAGCTATGAGCGCTTTTTGATCAATGGGCTGCGCAAGGCCTTCGATCTGCCCGGCGTGCCGATCCGCATCTCGAAGAAATCGGGCGAAAACCCCTATGAGGGCAAGAAGCGGGGATAGAGCGTTTCCAGCCGAAGTGGACGTCGGTTCGGCGTGGGAAACGCGTCAAAGCAAAAAACAGAGCGTCTCCAGCCGAAGTGGACGCCGGTTCGGCGTGGGAAACGCGTCAAAGCAAAAACCTGGAGTCTCTTCATGTTTCCATGGAACATGAAGAGACTCCAGGCGGGGTCCGGGACGATCGGATGGGCGCGAGCGCCCTATACGACATCGTCCGGCGCGAGCGCACATGCGAGCAGCGGATCGATCTCGATCTGAATGGTGGGATGATTGATCCTGAACCGCCGCGCGAGTTCCGCGGCCAGATCGTGGAGAAATGCGTCGCCGGGATGCCCGTCCTTCATGACGAGATGGCAGGTCAAAGCGGTTTCCGTCGTGCTCATCGGCCAAATATGAAGGTCATGGACATTCGCGACACCGGTCTGAGCGGCCAGGAACGAACGGACCGTCATGGCGTCGATATGAGGCGGCACGGCGGCCATGGACATGCCGACGGATTCGCGCAGCATTCCCCATGTTCCCCAGATGATGATCGCGCTGATCGCGAGACAGACCGCCGGATCGAGCCAGAGCCAGCCCGTGAGCAGGATCATGAGGCCGGCGACGACCACGCCCGCCGATATCAGGGCGTCGGAGGCCATATGCAGGAAGGCTCCGCGCAGGTTGATGTCGCTTTGGCGGCCGGATGCGAACAACCATGCGGTGACGCCGTTGATGACGATGCCCGCCGCCGCGACCGCCATCACGGTCTTTTCGGCTACCGGCTCCGGCGCGCCGAGGCGTTGAACCGCCTCCCATGAGATTCCCCCGACCGTGACGAGCAGGAAGACCGCGTTGAACAGGGCGGCGAGGATGGAAGATCCCCGCAGCCCGTAGGTGAAGCGCGTCGTCGGCGCGCGCTTGACCAGCAGGCTCGCGATCCAGGCGACGACAAGGCCCAGGACGTCGCCGAGATTGTGGCCCGCGTCCGCCAGCAGCGCGACCGAATTGGCGAGAAAGCCATAAACGACTTCTGCGATTACGAATGCGCTGTTGAGTCCTATGCCGACGGCGAAGGCCATTCCGAAAGCGGCGGGAGCGTGAACGTGCTTTCCAGAATGGTTGTGGTTGTCGTGGGAATCGCCGTGAACGTGGCGGTGGCCGTCATGGTGATCGTGGCTCATGCGGTCGTCGCCCCCCATGTGCTCACGGAAACCGCAATGCGAACCGCGGCCGCGGCGCGCCGCTGATGACATTGGGAACGACGCGGCCGTCGGTCGCGTCCACGATCCTGCGGTACTTGGTCTTGCCCTGGTGGGTGTCGTTGACCAGCGGCGTGGTGTAGCCGCAGCCCTTGAAGAAATAATGCGTGACCTGGCTCCAGCGCGAGCGCGTCCAGTCCGTATGCGGGCTGCCGCCATGGACGAGATTGGACGCCCATATCAGCGCCCGGCCTTTTCTGGCGAGGAAGGTTTCGCGCTGCAGCCCGAGCTTTTCCGGCAGCTCCTGATAAAGGCGGGTGAAGCGGTGGACCGCCGTTTCGAAGGAATCTCTCTTGGACGAAATGCCGAGATGTTCGCTTTGGAAGCTCGTCCATTTATGGGAGCCCGGATAGTAGAACAGGGGCCCGTTGCTTTCGTCTATGTCCTCGAAGGCGACCCACACGCCGCACATGAAGCGCTCGGGGATCGAGCAGAAATGGATGTGGTCGCTGTGCGCCGGCTGCTGGGTGCCGACGGGAAAGTTCAGGGTCTGAAAGGGAAAGGCTTGCCGGCCGTAAAGGGCCGAAAGCATTTCGACCACCGTCGCGTTGCAGGCGATGGCGCGCACGTCCGCGTCGAACTTCCAGGCGTCCTGCGTCCTTGCGCTCAAGGGACAGGCGGCGGGGTCGCGCCAATCGAATTTGCGGGCGAGGGCCTCTCTTATGCGCTCTATCCGGCCGTCAATCTCGGCGTCGGGGAAGTCGACGACCGCATAGCCTTTCTCGTTGAGGTCGGCGGCGACGGCGCGATATTGAGCGGGCAGTTTGTCGATTTCCGATGCAAACAGCGGGCTTTCGACCAGCGGCACGCCGGGAAGAAGATCGGAATCCATGCGTCTCGCATCCCCTTATCGCGGCTGCATTCCGAGCCATCTAAGACCTTCGCGCGTCCTAAGTAAATCGGCTTCACGGGGAGAAGAGAGCCTGCCCATCGCTTCGGCTTTGCGGCGCCGCACACGGATGTTATAGCCCTGATGATCTCAAGGGGTGACGGACAATGGCGAAAATCAAGGTGGCGAATCCGGTCGTCGAGCTCGACGGCGACGAGATGACCAGAATCATCTGGACTTTCATCAAGGAAAAGCTGATCCACCCCTATCTCGACATCGACCTCAAATATTACGACCTCTCGATAGAGAACCGCGACGCCACTGCCGACCAGGTCACGATCGACGCCGCCAACGCCATCAAGCAATATGGCGTCGGGGTGAAATGCGCGACCATCACGCCCGACGAAGCGCGGGTGAAGGAATTCAATCTCAAGGAAATGTGGAAGTCGCCCAACGGCACGATTCGCAACATTCTGGGCGGCGTCATCTTCCGCGAGCCGATCATCGCCAAGAACGTGCCGAGGCTGGTGCCGGGCTGGACCGCGCCGATCGTCATCGGCCGCCACGCCTATGGCGACCAATATCGCGCCACCGACTTCAAGGTCCCCGGCAAGGGCCGCCTCACCATCAAATTCACCGGCGACGACGGCCAGGTGATCGAGAAGGAGGTGTTCTCCTTCCCCGGCGCCGGCGTCGCTATGGCGATGTACAATCTGGACGAATCGATCCGCGACTTCGCCCATGCGACCTTCAACTACGCCCTCGCGCGCAAGTTCCCGGTCTATCTCTCCACCAAGAACACGATTCTGAAGGCCTATGACGGGCGCTTCAAGGATCTGTTCCAGGAGGTGTTCGACGCGGAATTCAAGGAGAGGTTCCAGGCCGAGGGGCTCACTTATGAGCATCGCCTGATCGACGACATGGTGGCGTCCGCGCTGAAATGGTCCGGCGGCTATGTCTGGGCCTGCAAGAACTACGACGGCGACGTGCAGTCCGATACGGTCGCGCAAGGCTTCGGCTCGCTCGGCCTCATGACCTCGGTGCTCATGACCCCCGACGGCAAGACCGTGGAGGCCGAGGCCGCCCATGGCACGGTGACGCGCCATTATCGCGAGCATCAGAAAGGCCATGCGACATCGACCAATTCGATCGCCTCGATCTTCGCCTGGACGCGAGGCCTCGCCCATCGCGCCAAGCTCGACGGCAACGACGAACTGGCCCGTTTTGCGGCCACGCTGGAAGAGGTTTGCGTCGCCACGGTCGAAAGCGGATTCATGACCAAGGATCTGGCGCTGCTGATCGGCCCGCGCCAGAAATGGTTGTCGACGACGGGCTTTCTCGACAAGATCGACGCCAATCTCAGGAAGGCGATGGCGGGCTGATTCAGGCGGGCGGCGCCGGGGGGGCGGTTCGATGATCGATTTTGCGGCCTATCCTTTGCCGGCCATTCTGCTTGCGAGCGTCGCGGCCCTGCTGACCGCCGCGGAAATCGGCCATCAGCTGGGTTCGCGCGCCGAGGCGGAGGCGAATGTTACGACGCTGGAGGCCGCCATCCTCGGCCTCATGGCGTTGATGCTCGGCTTCACCTTTTCGATGGCGCTGGCGCGCTTCGACGAGCGGCGCGACGCCGTCCTCGCCGAGGCGAATTCAATCGGAACCGCCGCGTTGCGCGCGCGCCTGCTGCCGGCCCCGCATGATCTCGAAAGCCTGAAGCTGTTCAAGGATTACGTCCAGATCAGGCTGGATTTCACCGCAACGGTTCCGACCTCGGCCGAGGCCGGCGCCTTCATCTCGCATTCGAACGATATTCAGGAAGCGCTGTGGAAGCGCGCCAGGACCGTCGCCGCCAAGGACAACGCCATGGTCCCGGTCGGAGTCTATATCCAGGCGCTGAACGAGATGTTCGACAATCAGCAGAAGCGCCTGACCGCTTTTCGCAATCGCGTTCCCAACATCGTCTTTCTCGCGCTTTACGCCATAGCCTTCGTCGCCGTCGGCTTCTCCGGCTTTTCGAGCGGGCTGGAGCGCCGGCAATGGCGGGCGCCCGTCTATGTGATGTGCGTTCTTTCCGCCGGCGTCATCCTGCTCATTCAGGATATCGACCGTCCCGGGGTCGGATATATCAATGTCGACCAGGGGCCGATGATCGAGACGGCCGGCGGCATCGCCAAATATCTCGCGGAGCTGCAGGGCGCTGCGGCCCATCCGGTTCAGGGCGTGAGATAATTGATGTTTTTGGCCGGCTTGAACGCCGTATTGACCGATCCCTGGATGTTGTAGTTCCCCTCCAGCGCGACCGTGCGAATGCCGGAAGTCGGCCCGAAATTGACCTTCTTGAGATCGAGCCAGACGCTGTTGGCGCTCAGCGTCGACTCGAAATAATAGATCATCCGGCTGTGGTCGAACGCGGTTCGCCAATAGGTCGGCGAGAGATTGGGATGCTCGGGATCGACCTTGCCCCAGGGAACGGAGACATTGCGAATGACGCTCATCACGCCTGCGACCGCCTTTCGCTCGTCCTTGGTCTGCGGCAACTGGCTCAAATAATAGGACGCGCGAACGAAGCGGTCTTCCGACCGATAAGAACCGGGAAGAAACTTGGAGCCGTCCAACCCTTTCCAGTAATTGTTGAGCGTCAGCTGCTCGTCGTAGGTCGGACTGTTGGTCATGACCTGAAATTCACGGCCATGGTGAATGACCGGCTTGCCGTTGAGGAATTCGATTACGGCGGAGTCGCCGGAGGAATCGGACAGGGCGAGATGCACCACCGTCGAATGCGTCTTTCCCGGCCCAAACTTCGCCGGAACGATATAGACCGACTGCTCTCCGATCGCCGCGACGGCTTCCCCGACGCTGGCGAAACTCGAAAGCACATATTGAACCCAGGCCCCGACCGAGATGCGTGGCCTGTCGTCGGTCGGCGCCGGTCCAAAATCGGCTTCATCGAGATATAGCAGATTGGCGCCGAGGCCCTTCTCGTTCATCCCGTCGAAGGTCGCGTCGACCGGGCCGCTGGGGTCGGTCGTTCCTGCGACGACGGCGGTTCCGTATTTGCTGGCCCAGCGCAGCGAATTGGTTCCGCCGGCGCCGTCGTTCTGGGTTCCTCTCGGGATAATGTAGAATCTGGCGTTGAACGGATAGGGCCAATCCATCGAGCGGCCCGTGACCACCTGCCCGTCGGGACCGAGCCAGGTGATGCGGGAACAGGCGAGCGATGCCGAAATATTGAGACATGTCGCCGCAACGACGCCTATCGCCGTGATACGCTTGCCCTTCATCGTCTTGCTCCCCGCCTCGAGTCTTTTGTTTTAACGCGTTTCCCTGGCCGAACCGGCGTCCACTTCGGCTGGAAAAGCTCTAGAACATTGGTCTGGTCAAGCTTAGCTCGCGCTCATCTACAATGGAATAATACTCTCAACCGGCGCGCAGTAATTTTACCGCTTCGTTGCGTTCAAAAAGATAAAGCAGCACGCGTAGCGCTTCGCCGCGCTCGCCGGTGAGATCCGGGTCCTTGCGCAGGATCAGCTCGGCGTCGTCGCGGGCGATCGCCAGAAGCCGGGCGTGGGCCAGAATGTCCGCCAGCCGGAAACCCGGCAGGCCGGCCTGCCTCACCCCGAGAATCTCGCCTTCCCCGCGCAGGCGCAAGTCTTCTTCGGCGATGCGGAACCCGTCTTCGGTCTGGCGCAGCATTTTCAGCCTCGCGCCGGCGGTCTCTCCCAGCGGGCCCTTGTAAAGCAGCAGGCAGGAGGATTCAGTCCCGCCGCGGCCGACGCGTCCGCGCAACTGATGAAGCTGCGCGAGGCCGAAACGCTCGGCGTGCTCGATCACCATGATGGTCGCTTCCGGCACGTCGACGCCCACTTCGATTACGGTCGTGGCGATCAGGATGCGCGTCTCGCCCCTTTGGAACGCCTCCATGGCGGCGTCCTTGTCAGCGCCTTTCATCCTGCCGTGGAGGAGGCCGACGCGGGGGCCGAAAATGCGCTGCATGTCCTCGAAACGGTCTTCGGCGGCGGCGAGATCGAGATCCTCGTTCTCCTCCACCAGAGGACAGACCCAATAGGCCCGCGCGCCTTGGTCGAGCGCGCGTTTCAGGCCGTCCACGACCTCGCCGATGCGCGATTGGGGCAGGGCCCGGGTTTTGACCGGCGTGCGGCCGGGAGGTTTCTCGTCGAGAATGGAGCTGTCCATGTCGCCGAACAAAGTGAGGGCGAGGGAGCGCGGGATCGGGGTAGCGGTCATCACCAGAATATCCGCATCCTCGCCCTTGGCGCCGAGGGCGAGGCGCTGCGCGACGCCGAAACGATGCTGTTCGTCGACCACGGCGAGGCCGAGGTCGTCGAAGGAAAGATCGCCGGTGATCAGCGCATGGGTTCCGATCACGACCTGGGCTTCGCCCTGCGCGATCGCGGCGCGCAGGCTTGCCCGCTCGGAGGGTTTGGCGCGGCCGGTCAGCAGGACGGCGCGCACGCCCGCGGCGGCGAACAGGGGCGCGAGCCGTTCGAAATGCTGGCGGGCGAGAATCTCCGTCGGCGCCATCAGAGCGGCCTGACGACCTGATTCCACCACATGCGCCATGGAAAGCGCGGCGACGATGGTCTTTCCGGAGCCGACGTCGCCCTGGACCAGCCGCAACATACGCTGGTCGGAGGACAGATCGGCGCGGATTTCTTCCAGCGTGCGTTTTTGCGCGCCGGTCAAGGCGAAGGGCAGGGCGGCCTCGATCTTCGCCGCGAGCCGCCCTTCGCTTTGGTGGCGGCGCCCCGGCGCCCGCCTCATCTTCGATCGCATCAGGCGCAAAGCGAGCTGCTCGGCGAGAAGCTCGTCCAGAGCCAGTCGCTGGCGGGCGAGACCGCCCGGAGCTATGTCGGCCGGCTCCTGCGGATGATGGAGGCGATGAAGCGCCTCTTCGAAGCTCTGCAGCTTGTTGGCGGCGAGAACGGAGGGGTTCTGCCATTCCGGCAGGCGCGGGAGGCGCGCAAGCGCGCCCTCCACCGCCTTTTGCACGAAGCGCTGCTGCAGTCCCTCGGTCAATCCGTGCACGGCTTCCACGGCTGGCAGCTTGGCGAGCCCGGCCTCGTCGAGGACGCGGTCGGGATGAACCATCTGGCGGCGGCCGTCATAGAGTTCGAGCTTGCCTGAAACCCAGCGGATCTCGCCGACCGGCAGGCTTCGTTCTATCCATTCGGGGTTGGCGAGGAAAAACACCAGCTCCGCGTCGCCGGTCTCGTCTTCCACATGCACCTTGAACGGTCCCTTGGCGTAGCGCCCCTGCGGGCGCCGATGCTCGACCACCCGCACCTTGACGAGGACCATGGCGTCGAGCGGGGCCTCCGCCAGCGTCGGACGCGTCCTGCGGTCGACGACATTGATCGGGGCGTGAAACAGAACATCTATCAGTCGCGCCTGCTCGCCGGGCCTGGCAAGGAGCCGGTCCAGCAGTTTGGCGGTTTTCTGTCCTATGCCGGGAAGCGTCTCGGCGCGGCCGAAGAGGGGATCGAGTAGGGTGGGGCGCATTTGCGGGCAATGTCGCGCAAAGCGGGCGGTTTGTCATGCGCCGGCGTTGGCGAGAAGCGGTTACCAGTTCGCATGAAGAAAACACGACGTAAATTCCCAAGACCAGGCCGGTGGACGCCGACGCGAAACGCAACGCCCGCGAATGCGAGATCGCCAGAAATTCCCTTTTCCCCAGCCGCCTTCGAAGGTTCAAAGCGCTCAGGCGTTGCATTTCCCGTCGGACCATTCATACAAACTGGAAATTTTTCGGCGTGCCCGGCGCGGTGCGTTGGGCGTCGGCGATCGCCTTGACGTAATCTTTATGAGTTTCTGTAACCGACTTTATCAGACCTCCAAACGACATGGCGGCTCCTTTTGAAAACTGGTGACTATCGTGCCGGGTCTCAAACAGCACGACCGGCTCTGTTCCCTCGTTCGCCACGCCGCCTGGACCAACGCCTTTCGAATATTGGTACATGACGGCTTGCGTAGGCTTAAAGGTGGGAGTGTCGGGTCTTAAATGGAGCTCATTCTCAGGCCATTTATTCTCGTCGTTTCCATCTTTCGGCGTCGCCGGATTATCGCTGAGCCCTTGGCCGTATGACGTGTCGGTCTCCGCAGCGTAGCGTGTGCGTCCGTCTTCAGACGGCGCGTGAGGAAGAAAAACTGCGTCATGCGTTGCATTGAGCCTATCCTCTTTTTTTCCTAGAGAGTATTTCTGGCCATCTTTATTATCAGATATAAATTGTTTCTTTGCGTCTTCCGCAGCCTTATTGGTCTCTTTCTGATAATAGTCGCTGCTTCTGTTTTTGAGTGATGCTTTTATATTACTTGATTTTATTTCCTTATCCTTGGCCTCTCGTGCCTTATCGGCGGACAATTGCGTCGCTTCCAAAAATTTTGCGGTTTGGTCAAGCGATCTGAAGAAGGTCTGAAGCGGTTCTTTTGTTTGGGAGTTTATAGATTTGAGAATGAACCTCACGTCATTAGTCATAGCTGTTTTGAACTTAAGGTAGTTTTCTCCGGTTACTATTGAAAGCAAAATCTGCTTGTCCCTGTCGTTCAAGACGGTCCTTATGATATCATTTATGGCAATCTTTGGAAGTGTTACATATGAGTCTTTTATATTTAGATCGTTTGCTGTTCCGGTGCTCTTTGAATACTCAACTGAGTGCACGAAGTAATACAGTGTAAATAAAGACCTAAGTTTTGCAAGTTTTATTCCGGAAATACTAACTAGTTCTTGTCCTTTATAGCGCTCTTTATAGAAATCTTCGGCTGCTTTGTGTAAAAATTTGTCAACAAGTTCATTGGCTTTTGTGCGTGACAATATGAAAATCTGCTTCTGTGTTTCGCTCTTGTCCCATGAATCGTTGAATATCAAGGCGATATCGCTTTTTGGGTCGTCGCCATTTGTTGGAATATAACCAATTTTTCTAAACGGGATCTCAAAATTCATCTGAGGTATTACCGATTTTACGTCATTAGAGCACACGTAATAGACGCATCCGGCAATCTTGTTGGCCGGTTCGAGCGCGTATTTTTGCACGTCTTGGTTTTTATGTGTTTCTATTTTAGCATTGTAGCGTTTGAGCAGACTGTCGAGGGTTTCCCCTCGAGTTGAGGTGTATTTATCTTCGGGTTTCAAGGTGCGTATCGTCTCAATCAATATCCTGCAGGATTCGCGCAAAGCCACTTCTTCCGAATCCGAGAGGGTCTCTCGAGGACCGCCGACATGCTCCAAGCGAGCTGTTTTACCTTTGACTTGATCAGGGTGCAGTTCCACTCGCGAGAATGAGCGGCCAGGAAGCTGGAAGGCGTTTTGGGCGTATGTCCTTGCTATCGGTTTGCCATATTCTATCCGATCTTCCGTCCATTTTTTGTTTTGCTCGTCCCACAGTTTTATAACTGTGCCCGCCAATTCGTTTTCCGCGCCAATATGGAGTTGTTTGTACAGTTGGTCATAAGTGGCTGGCATTTTCCGCCTCCCTCGAATGAATGAATTACAACGATCGCTAGCACCCCTGGTGTGACTATCGCTGTGTCTAATCTCACAGTGCGCTGAATATGCGCGATGGAAAGAGAATATCTGCTGCGCACGCATCGAGCGGCTTGAGCTCCGCCGCCGACGGTCTCAGCCACGTTCCAGATTCACATGCTGCGTCTCAATTGGAAATCAACCAGCGCCTCCCGATCAAATCCAGTCCAGCGGGCCGAAGGCGAGGGTGAGCCAAAGGCCGAGGGCGAGATGCGGCCCGAACGGCAGGACGTGCTCATGGGCCGCCGGCGCGCCGGCTTTTCGCTCGATCGCCGCCGAAACCAGAGCGGAGGCGACCGCCGCCAGCAGGCAGGAAGGCAGTCCCGCCGGTCCGAGCCACAGGCCGGCCGCTCCGAACAGCTTGGCGTCGCCGGCTCCCAGTCCGCTTCGTCCGGTCCGGCGCTCATAGGCGAAGGAAACCAGCGTCAGCAAACCCCACGCCGCGGCGGCGGCTGCGATATGCGCCAGGATTTCCGCGCCGTCGAAACGCGTCAGAAACAGGGCTGCGGAGGCCAGCATGACCCCGATCTGCCGATCCGGGACGATGAGATAGGCCGCGTCGAACAGGCTCGTCGCCATGAGCGAGGCGAACAGCGCGAGAAGCGCGGTCAGCTGCAAAGCGTCATGCGGGCCTTTCACGACGACAAAGGCTAAGCTCGCGAGGAACAGCCACAGCACGTGGACGAGACTCGCGCCTTCGCCGCGCGCGCGGAGGCCGTCCAGGAAAAGAGCGATGAGACGCCTGCGCCGCCTGCGTCGGGAAGGCGCCGCAACGAGCATGGCCGCAGCTATTTCTTTCATGCCGTTCACAATTCCAACGCCGCTCATGAAGTGCAGGCGCGCTTCTCGCGACTGTCATTGAACCGCGGTCAATTCCATAACATAATGCCGGCGGTCCAGCGCGCCTTTCGCTCGCAATGCTTGCGCGCGAGCGGAATGATGCAGCGCCGGCTCAACGGGCGGAGCCCGATATGCCCGTCGGCTTCTACGGGAACGGCTCTGCAAACGCGAACAAGCGCGGCACAACGCGATGGCGAGATCTCACAGCATGACACAGGCGGTATTCACAAATCTGTCGTATAAGCGGCGCGTGCGATTGGCGAGGCGCGGCGCCCGTTCGGGGGCAGGCTTCACCCTCATCGAAATGCTCGTCGTGTTGGGCATCATCGGTTTGATCGTGGGTCTGGTCGGGCCGCGCGTCCTCAACTATCTGTCCGACGCCAAAGTGAAGACCGCGCAAATCCAGATCGAGAATATCGCGAGTTCGCTCGATCTCTTTTATCTCGACACCGGGCGTTATCCGAACACGGAGGAAGGCCTGGGCGCGCTGGTGCAGCGGCCTCACGACGCCTCGGCCTGGAATGGTCCCTATCTGAAATCGAACAGTGTGCCGAAAGACCCCTGGGGCCATGCTTATATCTATCGCGCTCCCGGCCAGAACGGTCCTTACGACATCGGCTCCGTCGGCCCCGAAGGACGCGACGGCGGCAAGGTGACCGTGTCGCGCAACCGCGACGCCGCTCACTGATCGCAATGGCGCCTGTCGCTCGTATGAGTCATACGGGCGATGGCGCGCGTTATACAGGCGGAGGCGCTCGCCGCGCCTTCGCTGAACTTTTCAGGCTTTTCCTGCAGGAAGATGCGATCCGATTTTTGATCGCCAGCAATTTTCGCCGTAGGTCATTTTAGGTCTCGGCGCGGTTTTCCAGCCGAGCGCCACTTGGTTTTTGAAATGCCGCGAGCCCAACTCTTACGAATTCCGTTTGATCCTGCGCCCTGAGGTCCACCCGACGCCTCAGGATGAGGGCTTCGAGTTGGCGCGCCGCGCTGCTCGCGTCGGCGACGGTTCAGTCAGACGATCTTACTGATCGAGCAGGATGCGTTTCGCCGTCGATTCCATGCTGTGCGGGCGGGCGTTGGAGTCGCGGGCGATCTGGAACAGTTTCCTGCGATATTCGGCAGTGATTTCTCTCGCGTCATTCGAGGTGTGAACGACGTGAGGCGTAATCATGATGAGCAGTTCGCTCTTGGTGGCGGTGTCGGTTCGCTGCCTGAACAAGGTGCCGAGAACCGGCACGTCGCCCGCGACCGGAATCTGGTCATTGCCATTGCCGCGCTGCTCCTGAATCAGGCCGCCGAGCATCAGGGACTCGCCGTCGGCGACGATCACCTGGGTCTTGATGCGGCGCTGCTGGATGTTTGGGTTCTGGGCGCCGGGAGGGGTGTTGGGATCGACGTTGGATACCTCCTGATCCAGCTCGAGCATCAGGTTTCCGCTTTCGCTGATATGCGGCGTAATCGACAGGATGACGCCGGTGGAGATATATTGGCTGCCGTTGAAATAGGATCCGTTGGTGTTGATCGACGAGCCTGTGAAGGTCGTCACCGAAATCTGGTCGCCGACCTGCAACTGCGCTTGTCTGTTGTCGAGCACGGTCAGCGAAGGCGTCGAAAGCACATTCACCTTGGTGACTTCGCTCAAGGCGTTCAGCGTGACCATCGCGCTGGCGCCGCGCAGAGCATAGGAGAAGCCGGGGAAGGCGCTCGCTAAGCCCGCGCCGATCAGATTGCCGCCAAATCCGTTGTTGGGATAGGTCTGCGTCCCAGAGGTGTTGGAGAGGCCGAAATTGTTGGTCTTGTGCTGGAAATACCAGTTCACGCCGAAGTTGAGCGCGTCGTTCAGCCTCACTTCGGCGATGGTCGCCTCGATGAACACCTGGTTGGGCTGAACGTCGAGCACCTGCACGACCTTCAGCAGGCGGCGGTAATCCTCCGGCGTGGCCATGATGACCAGCGCGTTCTTGGCGTCGTCCACCGCAAGCTTGAAGCGGTCGTCTGCGACGGAGACCGTCTGCGGGCCCGAATTTGCGCCGGAGCCTTGCGTGCTGTTGGCGCCATAGGCCCCGCCCGAGCTCAGCGAGCCGCCGCCGGAACCGAGGCCGGCGCTCGATCCGCCGAGGCCGCCGCTCGAGCCCAATCCGCCCGAAGATCCGAGTCCTCCGCTCGATCCGCCGAGACCGCCGCTCGATCCGAGCCCGCCGCTGCCGCCGCCCAGCCCGCCCGAAGAACCGAGGCCTCCGGAAGAGCCTATGGAGGAGCCGCCGGTGTTGCCGCCGCCGGCGCCGCCGATCGGAAAGCCCCCGCTGCTGCTCGAGGAAGAAGAGCTGTCCGATGAGGACATCGAAGACTGGCCGAATCTCGGCGCGACATTGTTGCCGCGGCCCGAACCCGAGGTCCCGAACATCGAGGCGATGATCTGCAGCAGCTCCTTCGCGGGGCGGTTCTGCACGCGATAGCTGAAAAACTGTTTTTCGTTGCCCTGCGCGCGATTGTCGAGGCGGTGGATCCAGGCGCGGGCGCGGTCGAGATATTTCGGCTGCGAGGAAATCGCGAGAATGGCGGAGAGGCGCTTGTTGCCGATGAAGCGGATCATCCCGCCCATCGGGCCTTCCTTCTCGGCGCCGAAGACGTTTTTCAAATCCTCCGCCATCGCGTCGGGGTCGGAGCTGGTCACGGGCACCAGGGCGAAGGACATGCCGCGCATGGTGTCGATATCGAAGGCGGCGATGGCGTCCCGGATATTGGCGATATCCTGCGGCGAGCCGGACAGGGTGAGGGCATTGCGTCCCGGATCCGCGCTCACGATCGCGCCATGGGGAGAGATCGGCTCCAGCAGGCGTTTCATCTCCACGGCGGAAACGTAACGCAGCTGCACCACTTCCGACCCTCCACCGAGCCGCTCGGCGTTGGCTCCGCCCGGGCTGACGACGATGTCTCCGCCGGAATTGGCCGCCTGATCGGCCGGAACGATGCGGTACAAGCCGCCGGACTCCACCAGTGCGGAGCCGGAGGAGCGCAAGGCCGACTGAAACAGGGACATCGCTGCCTGTTTGGTCAGAGGCCGGACGGTGTGGACGGTCACGTTTCCTTCGAGCTTGGGGTCGATCACATAGTCGACGCCCATGATGTCGCCCAGCATGATCTTGGCGGCCTGCGCCAGAGGCAGGTTGACCATGTTGAGCGTTACGCCGTCTTCCGGGTTCTCCGGCCCACGGTTGCGTCCGTTCTTTCCGCCGCCGGACCCGACGAGGCGGCCGTCGCCGCGGATCATCTGCGTCGGACCGCCGCGTCCCGAGGCCATCGCCGCGAGGCCTTCCTCGCTCGGTCCGCCGCGGGACGGTTTAACTTTTGATTTTTCGGGGAGGGGAGCCGACTCCCATTCTCCAATCACCGGTTCGCGGACAACGGCAGTATCGCACCCGCTGAGCAACATAGCGCATGAAACGCCGAGGAGCAGATTGAAGATGCGCGAACTCAAGGGGCTCACTCTTACTGGGGCCAGATCCATGCGTTACCGGATTAATGGCCGAATGAACGAGCCGTGTCCAGTTTGCGTTAAGCTGTTAACCATACTTTAATTTAGTTATTTCTGTGGCTCCGGATAAAGAGTCAGCCGAATGATTCGCTCCCCGCTCGCCAATGTGATTTCCATATTTTGCACCTGAGTGACAGACCAGCCGTCGATCTGGTCTCCCACCGCCAGCCATTTACCTTTCGGCGTGGAGGCGGAGACCATAAAAGCCATGGGTTTATTTCGATATTTGGTGACGCCGGCCAAAGTCAGGCCCGGCGGCGGCGCCACCGGGGCGAGCGCCGCCGCATTGTCCGAAGGATTTTTTTTCTCCTTGGCGACATAAGGCTTCCGGGCTTTGGAGAAAATCGGGCGGTTCAGCGTCTCCACGTCGGCGCTGGCCGGTTTGGGCGGCAAGGCCTCGTATTTGGCGAGGGTCGGCGGCCGCCAGTCGGCGCGGACGTCCGGCGCGGCGTTTTGCGAGGGAAAAAACGCCAGGCCGAAGACCAGCAGGCCGGTGAGATCGAACAGAGCCGCGGCCGCGAGAACGCCCCCTATGAGGGGCGAAAGACGCAGCTGGTGAAGCAGCGCGATCAGCCGATGAGCGACATTCATTGCTGATCCTTTGCGAGCGCGCCGCCATAGACGTCTATCTGTGCGGAGATTTCGGGCGGCGGCGTTTCCTCGCCCTGCGGCCGCCACATCATGATGGGCTGATTGAGCATGGCGGCCGTCGCGATCAGCAACGGCGGACCCGTCTCGATCGCGCGCGTGAAACTGTGGATGGACTCCGGCGTTCCCGAGACCTCGACGCGCGCGCCGAACAGCTGAGGGGCTGAAGCGCGACCCGCGCCCCCGGCGGGTTGGGAGGGGGCGCCTCCGCCCGAGCCCGGGCCAGAGGCGGCTCCAGCGGCGCCGAGCGATTTGGGGGGCAGCGCCTGGATCGAACGCACGGTCACGCCGGCGGTTTCGGCCATGGCTTTGAGCTTCGATTGAAGCGCGGCGGCGATTACGCCGGCGGTCGAGCCTTCGAGAAGGTCGCCGTGAGCGTTGATCTCCTTCACCTGGCGGGCGTATTCCCGCACCGCCGCCTCCTGGCCGGCCACCGCCTCGTAGCGGGCGAGAGTCGCTCGCCGCTCGGCGAGGCTTTCCTCTCCTTCGACGAAGATATGATAGAGCGGCGCCGCCCCCAGCAGCAGCACGAGGAGAAGGAAAGCGCCGTTCGCAGCCATAAAAGGAAGACGCTTCCGCCAGACTTCGGCGTCCCGCCAATGCTTGAACTGGATCATTTCTTGCCTGCCGGGGTCTTCGGGCGCACCCGCATCTGGATCGAGAAGCGTTCGCGCTTTTCCTGCAGGTCGGGCATTATCGCCGCCGTCAGCGTCGTATTTACGAACATCGGCGACTTGTCGAACAGAGCCGGCAAATCTGCGGCCGAGTCCGCCAAGCCGACCAGATCGACGCTCCGTTCGCCCGGCTTGGGCTCCGACAGCCGCCACTCGGTCAAATGGGCCGAATTGGGAAGGATGCGGGCGGTTTCCTCGATGAGGTCGGCCAGCGAGGGGGCGTTTTCCCGTTCGCGCCTCAGGCTGGTGAGAAGCGCGCCTTCCGCAGTCGCCTGGTTGGCGATCGACCTCACGACGCCGGCGCGTTGCTCCGCCGTCGCGATTTCCTCGTCGAGACTCGCGCCGATCTGATCCACCCGCCATGCGCGAACGCCGAGGCCCGCCACGATGAGGCACAAGCCGCCCGCGGCCATGCCGATCAGGGCTTTTTGAAGCCAGGCGGTGGCGTTGGCGTCCCGCTTCAGCGATATTTCGGGCAGTTCGTTGGCTCCGTCGCTGCCGGGCTCGGGCCTCACCATGTCGAGATCGTCGAGCGAGAGATCAGCCTGCTCCACGGCGGCCTGGGCGATGTCCCGCCGCAGGATCCATTGGGTCACTTTCAACCTGTCGGGGCGCCCCGGACTCCTGGCGACGACATGGCCGAAAAATATATCGTCGAGCTTGAACAGGGTCTTACGCTCGATTTCCCTCGGCAGCGATTGAGCCAGCGAAGCGCGCGCCGCGACCGGGACCTCAAAGGAGCGCACGAAGAACTTGTCGCGGGGCAGTTCGAGGATGATCTTGACCGACTGACCGTCCTGCGAGAGCCGGCCGAGGAGTTCCTTGGCCGAAGGAGCCGCGCCGGGATATGCGCCGAACCCTTTCTCCTCGCCGCCGACGTCTATCGAAATTCCCGACCGGCCGGCCCGGACGATCAGTTTACGCTCGCCGCGATCCATCAGCCAGGCGAGCGCCGAGGGCGGCAGCGCCGCCCTGGCTTGCGCCATATACCAGGACCAAAACCCGCTCAGAGCCTGGTTGAGGGATTGGGTGGTGATCTCTTTTCGCCATATAGAATCGGCCAAAGACGTTACCCGGCTTTCGAGGAGAGGGCGCCGCAGCGCCGCTGTGAGAAGCGCGTCGCGCCAAAAATCATAGGGGAAGGCGTTTGTAGCAGCAATGTGACGGTTTTATTCCACGAAGGGGGCGTTGCGGATGCGCTCGCGCCGCGCCGCCTTGGCGCGTTCGGCGTCTTCCGCCGCGCGCGCCTTCGTCATGATGTCCTCCGCTTCAGCCCGCCTGCCGGTTTCGGGGGGCTCGTATCCCGAGGGCGCCGGCGCGGCGAGCGCTTCAGGCGGGGCGATGGAAATATGGGAGATCGGCAGAGGATGGATCTGCCCCGGCGGCAGCTCGACGGCGTAAACCGGCTCCACGGTCCAGCCCCGCCCGGAATTCGATATTTCGACGCCGAGGAGGGAAGGCTCATAGGTTCGGCTCCCGGTCGGATCTTTTCGCGATTCGCACAGGCGAAAGCGCTTCACGCAATCGAGCTGGCTCATGGCTGCGCCCATGTTGCGCTGGCGCTCCATTTCGGCGTTGACGAAAGCGGTGTCGCAGGCCTCCGGCTTGAATTTCAGCGAGGCGACGCAAGCCTCGCGCGAGGCGAAAAACACGGATTTGGCGGCGAAAGCCGTCCCGCTCCACACGGCGGACCCCAGTGTAGAGGTGAAAGCTAGGACGCGTAATCCCCGTCCCGAGCGGGGAAAACCGTGGCCGATGAACGGGCGAGTCAGCTTCGTTGACGCCATGACCATGCGGATGTGCCGCCGAAGCGCCATTTTCTCCGCTCCAGCGAAGAAAACCGCTCCGATCATTGAGGGTGCGAGTTTCGAAAAGCCGCGGACTTGCCGGTAAATGCATCAAATCCTAATTTTTTGTAAAGTGCCTAGGCATTGCGGCCAAAATAGGCCGGCGAGGAGCAGTTCCCCGCCGGCATGAAGAAGGAAGGCCCGAGCGAAGAAATGGCGCGTCCGGGCTGAGAAAACGCTTCAGAGCCCGGCGTCCATGACCTGCATGATGGCCGGAGCCATGACGACCACGATGAGCACCGGGAGGAAAAACAGGATCATCGGGACGGTCAGCTTGGGCGGGAGCGCGGCGGCAATCTTTTCCGCCTCCATCATGCGGGCGTCGCGGGCTTCCTGCGCCGTGGTCCTGAGGGCCTGCCCCAGCGGCGTGCCGTATTTTTCCGCCTGGGCGAGCACCATGCAGATCTGCTTGACCCCCTCCAGCCCTGTGCGGGCGGCGAGGTTCTGGTAAGCGACGCGGCGATCCGGCAGATAAGAGAGCTCGGCCGTTGCGACGGCGAATTCCTCAGCGAGCGGAACCGATTGCACGCCGATCTCCTGTCCCACCTTGCGGAAGGCGTGTTCGATCGACATGCCCGATTCGACGCAGATCAGCATCAGATCCAGAGCGTCCGGAAAGGCGCGCTTCATCGAGGCCTGCCGCTTCTGGATCGTGTTGGAGAGAATGATCTCCGGCAGCTTGATGCCGACATAGAGCGCCGCCACGGCGGCGCCGGCCATGGATACGCCGCTCAGGCCGAAGTCGTTGATGAAGTTCAGATAGAAGACCGTCGTCAGAAAGCAGCCGATAGGAGTGACGGCCCGGAAGAACAGCAAGGTCGTTTCGGCCTGGGGCCCGCGATAGCCGGCCGAGGCCAGCTTCATTCTGGCGTCGTCCGTGGCGAGCCATCGCGAGAGCGAGAATTTCTCAACGACGTTCTTCATGTAGACTTTGGGCTGCTGGCGCAGGCCGCCGCTGCTCTTCGCCAGAGCGCGTTCGCGCGCTCTCAGGGCTTCGCGCTCGCTGGCCACGGCTTTCATGCGCTTCGCCAACACGTCGGTGGCGAAAAAGGGCGTCATGACGGAGTACAGCGTCGCGCACACGAAGATTGCGACCAGCAGGCTAGAAACCAGCTGAGGGTCGCTGCCCATTTCGACGATCTCTTTGACCATTGCGCTTCTTTCCCGAAACGGCCCTCAAGGCGAAAGTTGTGTTCAGCCCCCGATTTTCAAAGCGGGGATCGTCGTCCGTCGCAAAGGGCTGGAGCGCATTTTCGCAAAATTAGACATGCTTTTGCTAAAGACGCGCGCCCAAACCTCGGTCGGAAAACGCTTCAGATATCGAAGTCGATCATCTTGCGCATGACCATGACGCCGATCGACATCCATACCAGACTGACCGCGACCGTTATCTTTCCGCCGTTCGTCGTGAACAGAAGCATGATATACGCAGGCTGAAGCATGTAGACGGCGCCGCCGACGACGAAAGGCAGGCTTCCGATAATGCCGGCGGAGGCCTTGGCTTCGGTCGACATCGCCTGGACTTTGCCTTTCATCTTCTTGCGGTCTCTGAGCACATTGGACAGATTGCCCAGCGCCTCCGAGAGATTGCCGCCCGATTTCTGCGAAATGTTCACGACGATGGAAAAAAACGAGGCCTCGGGGATCGGCATGCGATCGACCAGACGTTCGGTCGCCTCGCCGAGGCTGAGGCCCACCGCCTGCGCCTCGATGATCTGGCGGAACTCGCCGCGCACCGGTTCCTGCGCCTCTCCCGCGATCACCCGAAAACAATCGACGACCGGCAGTCCCGAGCGGATGCCGCGGATGATGATGTCGATCGCGCCGGGAAACTCCTGGACGAATTGGTTTATCCGTCGCTTGCGCAGGAAGGACAGCAGCCAGGACGGCGCCCCCAGCATGCCGATGAAGAAGCCGCCGATGGTGACCAGCATATTGCCGTTTACGATCAGCAACACCAGCGCGAGAAACAGGCCGAACCCGGCGGATCCGACGAGGTAGCTGGTTTTGGACCATTGCAGCCCGGCCTGCGCAATGCGCTGTTCCAGCGTCACCTTTTTCTTCTTGGAGGAAGACTCCATTTCCTTCAGCGACTCTGCGATCGCCTTGCGTCGTT
Organism: Methylocystis heyeri; assembly: GCF_004802635.2. Taxonomy (NCBI): domain Bacteria; kingdom Pseudomonadati; phylum Pseudomonadota; class Alphaproteobacteria; order Hyphomicrobiales; family Methylocystaceae; genus Methylocystis; species Methylocystis heyeri. The sequence goes on along the minus strand of NZ_CP046052.1, from coordinate 2,402,590 downwards.
TGGCGGGATCGGCCGCGGCGCGGCTGACGCCGGTCTTCTCCCTGGAGGCGGAGACGAAGGTCGCCGCGCGCTTTTTCGCTTTGGCGTCGTCCGACAGATACGGATAGACGACGACATAGGCCAGTCCGGCCGCCATGAGGGCGAACAAGACCGCCGCGATCAAACCTGTTTCGTCCTCCATGGGCCGCTCCCGAACTCCTGAACCTTCGAAAACCGAATTAAATCTTTCCGTCCTAAACGGATGCTGAATCTGTTTGCGATATCTCGGCGCGCTTCTTTACTCGTTGTCGACGAGCGAGGCGTCGAGGGCCGCTCCCAGGCGATCTTCCTCGCCATAGTAGCGCGCGCGCTCCCAGAAGCGCGGCCGACCGATGCCGGTCGAGCGATGCCTGCCGACGATCTTGCCGTTGGCGTCTTCGCCGAGGATCTCGTAGACGAAGAGATCCTGCATCGTCACCACATCGCCCTCCATGCCGAGCACTTCGGTGATATGGGTGATGCGACGCGAGCCGTCGCGCAGGCGGGCGGCCTGTATGATCACGTCTATCGAGGACACGATCATGTCGCGGATCGTCTTGGCGGGGAGCGAAAATCCACCCATCGTGATCATGGATTCGAGACGTCCCAGCGCTTCGCGCGGAGAGTTCGAGTGCAGGGTTCCCATGGATCCGTCGTGGCCGGTGTTCATCGCCTGGAGGAGGTCGAAGGCTTCGGGGCCGCGGACCTCGCCCACGATGATGCGCTCGGGACGCATACGCAGGCAGTTCTTGACCAGATCGCGCATCGTCACCGAGCCCTGCCCTTCGAGGTTGGGCGGGCGCGTTTCGAGTCTCACGACATGATCCTGCTGCAATTGCAGCTCCGCCGCGTCCTCGCAGGTGATGACGCGCTCGTCATGGTCGATGTAGTTGGTCAGGCAGTTCAGCAATGTGGTCTTGCCCGAGCCCGTGCCGCCCGAGATGAGGACGTTGCAGCGCACGCGGCCGATGACCTTGAGCACCTCGGCGCCTTCCGGCGAAATGGCGCCGAATTTCACCAGCTGGTCCAGCGTGAGCTTGTCCTTCTTGAACTTGCGGATGGTGAGCGCAGGTCCGTCGATGGCGAGGGGAGGCGCGATCACGTTCACGCGCGAGCCGTCCATGAGGCGGGCGTCGCAGATCGGAGAAGCGTCGTCGACGCGCCTGCCGACCTGACTGACGATTCGCTGGCAGATGTTCATGAGCTGGGAGTTGTCGCGAAAGCGGATGTTCGTCAGCTGGATCTTTCCGCTGACTTCGATGTAGGTCTTGAGCGCGCCGTTGACCATGATGTCCGCGATGTCGTCCCGCGCGAGCAAGGGCTCGAGCGGCCCGTAGCCGAGAACATCGTTACAGATGTCGTCGAGCAGTTCTTCCTGCTCGGAAATCGACATCACGACATTCTTGATCGAGATGATCTCGTTGACGATGTCGCGGATTTCTTCGCGGGCGTTCTCTGGATCGAGCTTGGACAGCTGCGCGAGGTCGATCGCTTCGATCAGGGCGCCGAAAATGACGCTCTTGGTGATGTAATATTCGTCTGACTTTTTGCTTTCGGTCTGCACGACCACCGGCGCGGGGGGCGCCGACTGAGGCGGCGCCTGGATCGTCGGCGCCCTGGGGGTGAAGGCGGGAGCGGGCTGAGCCTTCGGCTTCTGGCTCCGCGCAGCCCCCTTGTCGCCGATCTCTGTGCGCTTTCCGAACATTTGGCTCTATCCCTGATTCTCACAAAGGCTCGGATTGCGTCAGCTTGCTTTCTTGCCCGCAAAGCGCTCGAGCAACGGTCCAAGAAGGCTTTTCTTGGATTTTTGCAGATCGGTGCGCCCCATGACGAGTCGCGCCAGATTGTCGAACGACTCGACGATTTTGGAGCCGGGCTCGATCTCGGCCAGCATCTGGCCGTTGTTTGCGGCCGTGCCGAACAGTTTGGGCTCGAAGGGGATCACCGCCACCGGCGAAACCTCGATAGCCTTGGCGAATTCGGCGGCGGCGATTTCCGGCCGTTTCGGCACGCCGACCGAATTGAGCACCAGCTTGGGCGGCCGATCGTTGGGGCGGGCGACGCGCACCGCGTCGAACAGAGTCTTGGCGTTTCGCAAATTGGCCAGGTCGGGAGTTGCGACGATCACCACTTCATCCGCGCCGATGAGAATGTGGCGCGCCCATGAGGTCCATGCGTGGGGCAGATCGAGCACGGTGCAGGGAGTTGTCGCGCGAAGAACGTCGAGAACCGGGTCGAAGGCGTTTTCCGGGAGGTCGTAGGCCTTGTCGACCGTCGCCGGCGCGGCGAGCAGGCTCAAAGTGTCGCTGCATTTGGAGAGCAGACGATCGACCAGGGTCGAATCGACGCGCTCGGGCGAGTAGACCGCCTCCGCGATGCCCTGCGGCGGGTCCTGGTTGAAGTCGAGTCCGGCGGTGCCGAAGGCGAGATCGAGGTCGGCGATCACGGTCTGGTATTTCAGGACCCTCGAAAGCGACCAGGCGAGATTGTGCGACACATTCGAAGCCCCGACGCCGCCTTTGGCTCCGACCACCGCGATCACCCTGCCGAGAGTTTCGGCTTCGGGTCCGTT